>DASQAK010000074.1:0-19423 GCA_035635755.1 Candidatus Methylomirabilota bacterium
GTCATCCAGGCCGTCGATCGTCGCCGTGCCCCGGAGGAACCCCTCGGTGGCGCGGCGGTCGACGTCCTGGATCTTGCCCGCGAAGAGGCGCAGGCCGCCTTCCAGGGTCAGCACGGCCTGGATCGGATCCTCGTGCGCCCGACGGGCCGCGCGCACCGCGTGACCGATACGGAGCGCCTTCGAGGTCGAGTAGAGGATGGCGCACTCCTTGACCTCCTTGCCGGTGCGCGGAGCTTTGCACGTGGAGGCGATGGAGCCGACGGCGACGCAGGCCGTTCGCGAGAGCCGCTCCATCCACTTCCACGAGGCGGCGCGCGCGACCACCACGGCGTTGTCGCGGACGTCCACGAGCGTGAGGGGGTACATCTGGAGATCGTGGATGGCGAAGCTCGTCATCTGTGCCTCCGGGAAGGCACGGCCCATGCAGTCCGCGTCCACCACGGGCAGGTCGAGCAGGGCCGCCGCCATGAAGGGCTGGAGCGAATTGCCCCCGCCGATCTCCAGCGACATGACGGCCCGGAAGCGCTGCCCGATCACGTCCTCCATCATACGCACGGCCTGGGCGATGGTCCGGGGATCGGTCAGCCGCTCCTGGCCCACGAGCGGCGCCCCCATGTTGGAGACTACGGCGACGCGATCCTCGTCGGCGAGATCGGCCGGATCCATGAGCGACACCACGGTGCCCTCGCGGTAGAGACGCCGCAGGTTCAGGAGGGCCAGATACGGGCTTCCCCCGCCCCCCGTGCCGAGAATCCAGGCCCCGATGGCGATCGACTCGATCTCGTCCAGGCTGACAGGGCGGGGCGGCGCCATCGGACTCAGAAGCCGGCGAACTCTTCCAGGCCCATGAGCCGCGCGATGCCCAGGACCAGGACGAGAACGACCCCGATGGCGAAGGCGGAGACGGCGGCCGCCGTGGGGTCGAACGAATACTTGAGATACGCGAACAGCTCGATGGGCAGCGGGGTCAGCTTGGCCGCGGTCAGGAAGAGCGACAAGGTGAAGTTGTCGAAGGAGATCGCGAAGGCGAAGATCGCCCCCGCCACTACCCCAGGCTTGATCACGCCCAGGGTGACCTCGAAGAAGGCGCGGAGGGGCGAGGCGCCCAGGCTCTGCGCCGCCTCCTCGAGGGCGGGATCGAAGTGGTAGAGGGTGGCCGAGGTGGTCCGGATCACGTAGGGCGCAGTGACCACGACGTGGCCGACGAGGAGCGCCCAGTACGTCTGCGCCCAGCCCAGCATGGTGAAGAACTGCAGCATGGCCACGCCGGTCAGGATCTGGGGCAGCAGGAGCGGAGACATGACGAAGGCGTTGAGGCCGTCACGGCCCCGGAAGCGGCCGCGCACGAGGGCGACGGCAGCGGGGAGGCCGATGAGGACGGAGAGCGCCGCCGTGGCGACGCCGAGATGGGTTGACAGCCAGAGCGCCTGCATGAACTCCCGGCGCGCGAAGAAGTTCGCGAACCACTTGAGGGAGAAGCCCTGCGGGGGAAAGGTGAAGTAGTTGCCGGCGTTGAAGGCGGCCAGCACCACGACCACGAGGGGGAGCAGGAGAAAGGCGTACACGGTGGTGGTGGCGGCGCGCAGCATCAGCGAATGCCCCGCAGCGCGCGCTCGGTGGCGCGGATGTAGAGCGCGATCAGGATCACGGACAACACGAGGAGGACGAAGGCGTTGGCGGCGCCGAAGGGCCAGTCGAAGACCGAGAGCATCTGCTCGTAGATGATCATGGGCAGGACCTGGACCTTGAACCCGCCGAGCAGGATGGGGACCACGAAGGAGCTGATGGCCAGCGAGAAGACGAGGAGCGAGCCGGCCAGGATGCCGGGCAGAGAGAGCGGCAGGGTCACCTCGAGGAAGGCGCGAAAGGGCGAGGCGCCCAGCGTCATGGCTGCCTCGAGGAGATGGGGATCGAGGCGCTTGAGAACACCCGTGAGCGACAGGACCATGAAGGGCAGGAAGACGTGGACGAGCGCCACCGTGACACCGAAGCGGTTGTACATGAGGGGGAGCGGCTTGGCGCGCCAGCCGCCGTCGATCAGCATGGCGTTGACGAGGCCGCGGTCGGCGAGGAGGATCATCCAGCCGTAGCAGCGGATAACGATGCCCACAAGGAGCGGCGAGAGCACGAAGACGAGGAGCAGGGGCTTCCAGCGGCTCGTCGTCCGGGCGAGGTGCCAGGCGAGCGGATATCCCATGACGAGGGCGACGGCCGTGGTGATGGCGCCCAGGACCAGGGTGTCCCAGAGCACGCCCAGGTAGAAGCTGTCGGAGAAGAAGCGCGCGTACTGCACGAGCGTGGGCTGCCACGAGATCTGGCCGAAGGACTCGCGCGTGAAGCTGATCCCGAGCATCAAAGCGAGGGGGGCGCTGAAGAAGACCACGAGAAGCAGGACGAGCGGCCCGAGGAGCATGGCCGCGGGCGGCACCCGGCTCAGAGCCCGCACAGCTCCGCCACCACGCGCGCCACGAGGAGATTGGCGACGAGCACGGGAACGCCGAGCTCGCGCTGGAGGGTGTCGCGCGTCTTCCGCCTGAACCCGATGCAATCCATGACGACGAGCCCGGCCTGGCCCTCACTCAGGGCGAGGCGGGCGGCGTGCAGAGCGGCCGGATCCTCCTCTTCGTAGGGGGAGAGCGGCACGACGACGGGGTCGAAGCCCGCGGCGCGCCAGCGCGCGTCCGTCTGAGGGACGTGAGGCACCGACGGCGTGAGGACGCCCAGCCGTCCTTCCCACGACAGACCGCGAAGAAGGCCGAGCAAGACTTCCTGAGGCTCGACGAAGGGACGACGCGAGCGGAATCGCGGGAAGGCGCCCGTGCACAGCAGCGCGGTCATGGTCACACCTCCGGTTTCAAGCTCATCGATGAGAGCCTGCACCCGCGCCACCATGTGGCGCTTGGCCACGAACACGCTCGAGCCGTCGGCGAGACGGGTGACGAGGAGGTCGTCGTCGGGTTTCGGGGCGAGGGCGGCGATCTCCCGTGGAGACAGGCCGTCGAGAGCGCCCCGCTCGCGGATCTCCACACCCGGGCCGAGGATCTCGACCATGTCCGGCACCACGTCCGAGCGCGGCGACTGGCCGATCGTGATCATGCCGACGATGATGGGTTTCACGTTTCTTGACCTCTCTAGCGCCAACTACTCATGAGCAAGCCATCCCTGTTTGGACCGCCCCCTCGCCCTGCGCTCTCCCCCGCGACGGGGGAGAGGGATAAGGATGGTCTCACGCGACGCCTTCTTGTCTTGATCCCTCTCCCCCATCGGGGGAGAGGGCAGGGTGAGGGGGCCCAGCTCCTTGCGCACTGTTCAGGTTATCTCTCGAGGACCCGGGCGTCGTCCGCGGCCCAGCCGGCCCGCACGCGCGCACCCGGCGCGAAGCGCGTCTGTCCCAGCTCCACCGCCTGGAGCTCGAGCCCTTCCTCCGTCCGGAGCACGTACCGCACGGTCTCGCCCTGGTACACGACGTGCGCGACGGCCGCCGCGACCACATTGTCGGCCCGCCCATCGGGCTCGAGCCTGACGCGCTCCGGCCGGAGGGCGAGCGTCACCGAGGCGCCGGGGCCGCCCGCGGGGGTGGCCGTACGCACGCGCACCCGTCCCCACTCGACCTCGGTGCCCGTGAGGACGCGCACGGGCAAGAGATTCGTGGTCCCGATGAAGCCGGCCACGAAGACCGTGCGCGGACTCTCGTAGATGTCGCGCGGCGTGCCGATCTGCTCGAGCCGGCCGCCCCGCATGACGGCGATGCGATCGGACATGGTCAGCGCCTCGCCCTGGTCGTGGGTAACGTAGATGGTGGTGATGCCGACCTCGCGCTGCAGGCTCTTGAGCTCGATCTGCATGTGGTCGCGAAGCTGCTTGTCGAGGGCGCCGAGCGGCTCGTCGAGAAGGAGCACGGCGGGGCGCGTGACGAGGGCGCGGGCGAGGGCGACCCGCTGCTGCTCGCCGCCGGAGAGCTCGCGAGGATACCGCGCGCCATACGCGGGCAGCCGGACGAGCTCGAGCGCCTCCCCGACCCGCCGCTCGAGCTCACCGCGCTCCACGCCCGCCATGCGGAGCCCGAAGGCCACGTTCTGAAATACGGTGCGATGCGGGAAGAGCGCGTAGTGCTGGAAGACCATGCCCACGCGCCGGCGATGGGGCGGGACGTCATTCACCCGGCCGCCCTTGATCAGGACGTCGCCCGCGGACGGATCGACGAAGCCCGCCACCGCGCGGAGGGTCGTGGTCTTGCCACAGCCCGACGGACCCAGGAGCGTGAAGAACTCGCCGGCGTGGACGGCGAGCGACACGCCGTCGAGGGCCAGGGTCTCACCGTAGCGCTTGACGAGTGAGCGGAGCTCGACGTCCGGCGGGGAAGCGACGCTCAGCGCAGCTCCTTGTTCCAGCGCTCGGTCCACTGGGGACGCTGCCGGGCGACCTTGGCCCAGTCGAAGAGCACGAGCTTGTCCACGTCGGCGGGGCCGCTGATGATCTTCCGCGCCACCTCGGGCGGCAGCTTGACCGTCTTGTTGGTGGGGCTGAAGAAGAGCTCGGTGGCGAAGGCGGTCTGGACCTCGGGGGAGAGATAGGCGTCCACGAGCTTCCACGCGAGCTCCTTGTTCTTCGAGCCCTTGGTCACCTGGATGACCTGGTCGAGGATGGGCACGCCTTCCGACGGCGCCGCCCAGTCCAGCGGAATGCCCCGCTTCTGGAGATCGTACGTCGAGCCGTCGTGGAGGACGGCGATCACGACCTCCTTGGATTCGAGGTACTTCTCGATCGTGCCCGTGAAGTCCACGAGCTTGGGCTGCATGCGTTTGATGGCCGCGATGCCCGCGTCCACGTCGAAGAAGTCCTTGCCGTAGATCTTCGACGTCATGAACAGGAAGTTGATGCCGAGGGTGTTGCCGATGACGTAGGTGCCACGCCGCCCGACGTACGCCTCGTCCCAGAGGTCTTTCCAGGAGGTAGGCTTCTTGGCCACCGCGTCGGTGCGGTAGGCGATGCCGATCCGCGACCAGAAGATCGCCACGCTCGTGTCGCCGACGAGGGCCTTCTCGTACACGTTCTTGATGTTGGGGGCGAGGGCCAGATTGCGGGGCTCGAAGAAGCCGCGCTCGCGCGGGATGGGGAAGGGCGGCTCGTTGCCCATGACGACGTCGAAGGGCGGGTTATCGGGACCGCCCGCCATGAGCTTGGCCACCCACTCGGTGGTGATGCCCGTGACCAGCTCGATCTTCACGCCGTGCTGCTTCTCGAAGGGCTCGATGAGCGCCTTCTTCATGACCTCTGACCAGCGTCCGCCGTAGCCCGTGACGACCAGCGTCTTCTGCTGGGCAGGGGCGTAGACGGCGACGGCGGGAAGCAGCAGGGCGGCAAGAAGAACCAGCAGCGAGGCGATGCGTGTCATGAAAGCTCCTTCCGTTCGGCGTGCTCGGTGCGCGGGAGTGTAACACGAGTAACGAAGAAGCTCCGGCAGGTCGAACCCGATTCGATCGCGGCGCGAGCCGCCAGGTCAGGGCGGCTCCGACTCCGTGAGCTTGGCCAGGGTGACGCCGAGGGCACGCGCCAGTCTCCCCAGGATGGCCGGGGCAGGATTGTGGCCCGACTGACCGCCCTCGAGGATGGACACGAAGCTCACGGAGAGCTGCGCGCGCTCGGCGAGCTGGGCTTGGGTCATCCCTCGCGCCTCGCGCAATTGCTGGACGACTTCCCCAAGCTTTCTGGTGGCCATGCACTCTCCCTGCACCTGAGAGTTTAGGCTGGCTGTCGAGGCCCGTCACCTATATTCTTGCTTCCCCATACATCCGTGGCTCTCGAGGAGGAGTGCCGTGTCCTGGACGCTGGGTCGAATCGTCAGGGAGCATGCGCGAGGGCGGGGCGACCGGCCGATGATCACCTACGGCGAGCGCGTGATCACGTGGTCGGAGATGGACGCGCGGTCGAGCCGCGTGGCGCAGGGGCTCCTCGCCGCGGGGCTCGCCGAGCAGAGCCGGATCGCCTTCCTGGACAAGAACGGCCCCGAGTATTTCGAGGTGCTCTTCGGGGGCGGCAAGGCCAATGTCGTCAACGTGGCCGTGAACTGGCGGCTGACGCCCGGCGAGATGGCCTATGTCATCAATGACGCCGAGGCCAAGATCCTCGTCGTGGGTCCCGACTTCCTCGGACACCTCGAGGAGATGGAAGGCAGCCTCAAGAGCGTCGAGAAGATCGTCGTGCTGGGCGCCCACGCGCGCCACGAATCCTACGAGGCGTGGCTGACACGCCATCCCCCCGACGACCCCGGAAGGACCTCCGCGCCGGAAGACGTCGCCATGCAGCTCTACACGTCGGGCACCACCGGCCTGCCCAAGGGCGCCATGCTCACCAACGCGAGCCTCGGCACCCTTCTGCCCTACGTCGGGCCCTTCTGGCATTTCGACGAGACTTCCGTGAACCTCGTCTGCATGCCGCTCTTTCACATCGGCGGCTCGGGCTGGGCCCTCGTCGGCTTGGGCAGAGGCTGTCACTCCATCCTCGTCCGCGAGTTCGTGCCACAGGAGATCCTCGCCATCCTGGAGCGGCATCGCGTCACCAACGCGCTCTTTGTGCCCGCCATGCTCCAGTTCCTCACCATGGTCCCGGGCGCCCCCGACCGGGATTATTCCGCGCTCCGCTCCGTCGTCTACGGCGCCTCCCCGATCACGAACGAGGTGCTCGTCCGCTCGATGAAGGCGCTCCGATGCCCCTTCATCCAGGTCTACGGGCTCACGGAGACGACGGGCGCCATCACCCAGCTTCCCGCCGCGGACCATGAGCCCGAGGGACCACGCGCGCGCCTCCTCCGCTCGGCCGGCAAGCCCTTCCCCTGGGTCGAGCTTCGCATCGTCGAGCCGGGGGGCGGACAGGACTGTGCGCGAGGGACGGTGGGAGAGATCTGGACGCGCTCGGTGCAGAACTTCAAGGGCTACTGGGGCAAGCCGGAGGAGACGGCCCGGACCCTCGACGCCGACGGATGGCTCCGCACGGGCGACGCGGGCTTTCTCGATGAGGACGGCTATCTCTTCCTCACCGACCGCGTGAAGGACATGATCATCTCGGGCGGCGAGAACGTGTACCCCGCCGAGGTCGAGAACGCGCTGTTCGACCATCCCGCCATCGCGGATGTCGCCATCATCGGCGTGCCCGACGATCGATGGGGCGAGACGGTCAAGGCCATCGTCGTCCAAAAAGCCGGAGTGGACGCGCAGCCCCGGGACATCATCGCCTTCGCCCGCGAGCGGCTCGCGCACTACAAGTGCCCGACCTCCGTCGACTTCGCGGAGTCGCTGCCCCGCAACCCTTCCGGCAAGCTCCTCAAGCGCGAGCTGCGCGAGCCCTACTGGAAAGGGCGTGAGCGCCGCATCAACTGAGCGCACTGGGCAAATTTACTTCGCCACATCTACTCAGCCCTTGCCTCGCAGCAGGGCTGCTCAGCTCGAAATGCCACGTTCTCGGTCGCCAGCAACGCTCGACGTACGACTGATTCAGCCCTCGCCTCGTGGCTTCGCCCCTCAGCTCGAACTGCCACGCACGCCTCGCGTTGCTGGCTCCCTCGGGCGTGGCATTTCGAGCTGAGGGCGTAGCCCGAGGCGAGAGCTGAGTAGAACTGGCTCGCAACTTGGCCCAGTGCTCAGCTGGCGTGCCGGTGCTCCGCCGGTAGCCCAAAGCGCTGCGCCGTCTCCGCCGCGGCATCGAACTGGATGAGGACGGCGGGCTCGCGCCCGACGACCCAGGCGTCGTGGCCAGGCTCGACCACCATCACCTGCGGCGCCGCAAACTCGAATGTGCAGCCGTCGGCGTACTGGCCCTGGACCTTTCCCGAGGTCAGGAATCCCACATGCCCGTGCATGCACAGCTCGGTGCCGATGAGGGGCTTCATGTGGGTGGACCAGCGGAAGCCCGGCGGGTACACGACGCGCTTGACCTGGCCGTTGGCCGCGGCCACCGAATCGATCTTGACGCCCGCCATCTCGTGGTGCCGGGCGCCCTTGATCGCGCGAAGCCCTGCCCCGGCCGGCCTCGCGATCTTGTGCCCTCTGGCCACCGGGGGCGCCTTCCGACCCTTGGCCTTCGCCTTGCTCCCGCCTGCACGCTTTTTCATTGAAGTGCCCTCCTTGGCGCTGTCCTGCCGAGCGCGAGACGCATGGCTTCCCGCCGGCCATCGGCATGGCCACGGGGCGATGGAAGGAAAACTCGAGGACCGACTTCGGTGGCATGCGCCTCTCCGAGCGCCGGCTGGATGCAGATGGCGTGACTCTGCTCGCTGAGTCATCGCCTGTCAAGCGATGCACTAATTATCGGGAGGCGGAGCGGCCGACGACCTCCAGGCGGACGAAGTTCTGGTTGAAGGCGCTGCCCGTTCCCGCCGTGAAGCGCGGCTCGATCAGCACGTTCATGTTGCGGCCGTGCTTGTGCCTACCACCCTTGGGAACGACCACGATGTCCGGGCGCAAGGTGGGATCGACGCACACCCGGACTTCGAAGCGGCCGCGTGGAGAGACGAGCTCTGCCACATCGCCATCGGCGACCCCGGCCTGGGCGGCGACGTGCGGAGAGACCTCCGCGCCGACAAGATCGTCCTGGGCCGCTTCGAGGATCTGCGAGTTCATCGCGTCGGCCGTGGCCTGGGCGATCAGATAGAGCGGGAATTCCACTGTCGGGAGCACGGGGTCGTCCACGAAGCGGTCGGGAAACACGAAGCGGCCGGAGGGCGTCGCGAAGCGTCCGTCGGCCCAGGGCACCCGCGCCTGCCCCTCGGGCCAGAGTCGCCCGCCCGCGGCCTTGAGCGCGGCGTAGCCGATGCCCGCCGCACGGAAGGGCCGGGAGGCCTCGTCGATCCACTCGCCGGCGGACCCGGCCATGTCTGGGCCGAAGCCCAGCCGCGCGGCCAGCCCCTGCAGAATGCTGAGATCGCTCCGCGACTCGCCGAGGGGAGGGGCTACCGGCTGCATGAGCTGCATCCAGTGATGGCCGTAGGAGGGGACGAGGTCCTCCTCCTCGAGAAACGTGGTGGTGGGCAGGAAGAGGTGCGCCGTCTCGGCGGTGTCGGTGAGGAACTGGTCCAGGCAGACCACGAACTCGAGCCGGGACAGGGCCGTCTTGATGGCCGGGGTGTCGGGCATCTGGTTCACGAGATTGCTCTGCATGAAGAACGCGGTGGTCACGGGCGGATCGGTGGCGGACGCGAGGACCTCACCGAGACGAGAGACGGGCAGGGTCCGCGGCGACGACGTGCGCGCGGCCTCGGCCTGGAGCTCCGGGGTGCGAATCTCGCGCCACGGCCAGTTCATCATGTTGACGCCGCCGCCCGGTATCCCGACATTGCCCGAGAGCACGCCGAGCGCGGCGATGAGCTGACAGGTCTGGTGCCCCTTCGTGTACTGCTGCAGCCCCACGCCTTCGAGAATGGTCGCGGGCTTCCGGTCGAAGTACTCGAGGGCGAGCCACTCGATGGTCGCCCGCGACAGATCCGTGCGGCGCGCGACCTCGTCGAGCGAGGTGTCGCGGACGAGGCCGAGGTAGGCGTCGACGCGCTCGCCGATGGCGGCCAGCCGGCCGAGGTCGACGGGCCGCCGCTCGAGAAGGACCTTGGCCATGCCGAGGGCGAGGAGGCCATCGGTACCCGGGCGCAGCTGCACGGCATGATCGACATAGCGAGCCGACTTGGTCCGCACGGGATCGATGACGATGGCCAGTGCGCCGCGAGCCCGCGCCTCCTTGAGCACCAGCATCATGTGAATGTTGGTGACGGCAGGATTGCGTCCCCAGATGAGAAAGAGGTTGGAGTGATCGCGCAGGTCGATGGGGTCGTGGATCTGGCAGTCGCCGAAAGCGAGTCGCGTGCCGTAGTCGCCCTCGCCCGCGCAGTATCGTCCCACCGCCTCCGTGGCGCCCCCGAAGAGGTTGAAGAACCGGTTGACCATGCACTTGAGCGCGGCGAACGAGCCGTTGCCTCGATGGAAGAGGACGGAGAGGCTTCCATGCCGGTCTCGCGCCAGGCCGAGCTTCGAGGCGGCGAGATCGAGGGCCTCCTCCCAGCCGATGCGCTCCCAGCCATGGGAGCCGCGCCGCAGCGGATGGGTGATTCGCTCGGAGTTGTACTGGCGGTCCACGAGGAAGCGATTGACCTTGCGGCAGAGGGCGCCCCGGGTGAAGGGGTGGTCGGGATCTCCGCCGATCCGGACGATGCGATCGCCGTCCACTTCCGCCACCACGCCGCAGGCATCGAAGCAGTCGAGCGGGCAGGCCGTCTTGACGACGCGGAGCATCAGGGGCAGAGCTTACCGCACTCGCTGTTTTCGCGCCGCTCGAAGCGCCGAAAGTATATGCTAGCGGCTGAGGCGCCATGGACTTCGAGTACACGCAAGAGCAGGAGGCCTTTCGCAAGGAGTTCCGCGACTGGCTCGCCACCCACCTTCCCGCCGAGCTGTGCCTGGACGATCCCGCGGATGACCGGGTCGCCTCCGACCGCGAGACCTTCGAGCGCCGCCGCGCCTGGCAGAAAACCATGCACGCGGCGGGCTGGGTCGGCATCACGTGGCCGAAGGAGTACGGAGGCCGCGGGTTCGGGCTCATCGAGCGCGTCATCTGGGACGAGGAGTATGCGGCCGCGCGCGCGCCCGTGCTCCCGGGGAACATGGCCCTGAACCTGGTCGGCCCCACCCTCATCCACTGGGGCACCGACGAGCAGCGGCGCCGGCACCTTCCCGCCATCCTGAACGCCGACGAGGTCTGGTGCCAGGGATTCTCCGAGCCCGGCGCCGGCTCGGATCTGGCCGCCCTCCAGACACGCGCCGTCGACGCCGGCGACCATTTCGTCGTCAACGGCCAGAAGGTGTGGACCTCGGGCGCGCAATTCGCGCACTGGATCATCCTGCTCGTGCGCACTGACCCGCAGGCGCCCAAGCACAAGGGCATCAGCTGCCTCCTCGTGCCCATGTCCACGCCCGGGATCACCGTGCGCCCGCTCGTGCTCATGACCGGGCATCATCACTTCAACGAGGTCTTCTTCGCCGACGTGAAGGTGCCCAAGGCGAACCTGCTGGGTCCGATCAACCAGGGCTGGAAGGTCTCGACAACCACGCTGATGTACGAGCGTCATTCCGCGGGCTCGCGCGGCTACACGGCGCAGATCGCGCGGCTCGTGCAGCTGGCCCGTCAGGTGCCCATCGATGGGCGCCCCGCGTGGGAGAACCCCTGGATCCGTCAGCGGCTGGCCCAGCTCGCCATCGACGCCGAGGTGTTCAAGTACACGCGGCTCCGGAGCCTGACGCGCCAGCTCCGCGGCGAGCCGCCGGGGCCCGAGGGGTCCATCCTCAAGCTCACCGGCTCCGAGCTGGGCGTCCGGATCGCGGACGTGGCGGGCGAGCTGCTCGGCATGCACGTGCTGGTCAATCGGCCGTCCGAGACCGTGCCCGACGCGCCGCGCTGGTTCAACCGCGTGCTCGCCGCGCGACAGTACACGATCTCGGCGGGGACGAGCGAGATCCAGCGCAACATCCTCGGCGAGCGCGTGCTCGGCCTGCCGAAGGGCTGAGCCTCCGCCTCACCAAGCCACGCCCTAGATCTGCCCCTTCACCCTGCCCTCTCCCCTCTGGGGAGAGGGCAGGGTGAGGGGCCGGACTATCGTCAGACGGCGACAGGCACTCCGGCCGGGGCGTGCTTGGCCGCCGCGGCGTCCGCCTTGGCGAAGTCGGCCTCGGTGAACCCGTAGAGGCCTGCGCCGCCCAGCAGGATCTCGGCCGCCGTCTTGCGCGATACCGTCCGGAGCAGATTGTTCGACACGTTTGGGAAGTTGGAGTCGAAGTGCGGGTAGTCGGTGGAGACGCACATACGGTCCGCCCCGATGAGGCCCGCCGTCGCCTCGATCTCCGGCTCGCTCCCCTCCACCGCGGCCCAGCAGTTGCGGCGGAAGTACTCCTTGGGAGTCAGGGTCAGGTACGGCGCGTGGGTGTCGCGGTATTGCGGATAGTCCCACTCGATGCGGGAGAGCAGGCCCGGCACCCAGGAGTTCTGCGCCTCGAGGAAGCCCACGCGCAGCCGGGGATGGAACTCGAACACGCCGCCCACGATCATGGCGATCAGGGCCTGCTGCATCTCGATCCAGTGGCTGGCCACGTGCCGGTAGAAGCGGTTCTCGCCGTACAGCACGTTCATGTGCGAGTACCACGCCCCCGTGCCCTCGTGGAAGCCCCACGTGACGTCCAGACTCTCGTGCAGGCTGTAGAGCGGATCCCAGTAGTTGGAGTGCCAGTAGTGGCCGTTGACCAGGTTGGGACGCAGGAACGATCCGACCGCGCCCATCTCCTGGACGCAGCGGATCAGCTCGCGACAGGCGAGGTTGACGTCGTGAGGCGGCAGCATGGCCACGAACTTGAGCTGGTCGGGGCTGTGCTCGCAGAACTCGTGGATCCAGTTGTTGTAGGCCTGGCACAGAGCGAGAGAGAGATGCGGGTCCATGTCGTCGCGGGCGAGGAGGCTCAGCCCCGTGGTCGGATAGAGGACGGCGATATCCACGCCCTCGATCCCCATACCCATGACCTGCGCCACCGCGTCGTACTTCCGCTCGATGGCGAAATCGAGGCGCCCCGTGTCGGCGAGCCGGGATCCCGAGAGCGGCTGAGTGCTGTTGGTGCCGCCGGGCGCCCGCCGCTTGCGGTACTGCTGCAGCTCGGCGTCCATGGTGGTGGGCAGGCCGTCGATGACGATGGTGCCGCGCTGCGGGCGCCCGTCGGCGCCGATGGGCAGGCTCACCCGGCTCCTGAACCTGGGCTCCAGGTATTTCTCGAAAAGATCCGGCGGTTCCATGATGTGCATGTCGCAGTCGACGAACCGGAGCCCATCTTTCATGACGCCTCCCTGGAATGGCTGTGTGCTGCCCTCACGTCCATGACGACCGACTGCCCGATGCCGGGGATTCTACTCGCGGGACGGGTGGTCCGCCATGGACTGCTGGGCGGCCCGCTTCGACCGGGAGCGCAACGCGTCAATCGCCCAGCGGGGGATCTCACCTGTTCGGGGCCGCCGGCTTCCTAGCTTCGACCTGCCGGATGAACTCGTCGGCCAGCCGCTGCTTCTCGGGACCCGCCGCGCGAAAGTAGAATCTCTCCAGGAACTCGTACATGCCTTTGGCCTCTTCGTAGGGCGCCTGATCGATCTTCTGTCGCGCGACGGCGAGGGTGCGCTCGATGGGCACGAAGTCGACGGCCGGGTTGTCGCGTAGCCGATCCATGATCGCATCGCTGTAGATCCAGATGCGCGCCATCAGCGTGCCCTCGAAGAAGATCTCGTCGGCATTGCGCGGCTCGCTCAGGGAGAACGGAGGCGCGTGGCTCAAGAAGATGAAGTGAATGTGATTCCTGGTCGCCCACTCCGCGTCGGGGCTCTTCTCGTGCCCGACACGGCCCCGGGCGGCCAGCGGCTGCTTGGCCAGCGTGTATTGCGTCAGCCCCGTTGACTCCGCCAGATAGGGCAGGCCGCTGTAGTAGCCGAACATGCACATGCTGCCCTCGTAGATGGCCCGGACGGGCGCCGCCGCCAGCGCGCGGGCCGCGGCGCGCGCCTGCGCGCGTCGGAGATCGAGGATCTCCGGCGTGTAGAACATTCGCTCGTCCGCGATGCCGCGAATCAAGTACGGCCGATCCGGGTACAGGGGATACGGGAGCCACGCTCCTACCACGGCGACGGCCAGGATCGCCACCTGCACCCTCACCCCTGAGACCGAGTGCAGCAGGCCCTCCAGGGCGAGAAACAGGAACGGCATGGCGGGCAACAGTCGCCTCGCGAACATGAAGTCCCCGCCGCTGTGCACGACGTACGCGGCGAACCCCAGGAAGGCCGCCAGGAAGATCAGATCCGTCCTGCCCACCGCTACCGCCCGCCTTCCGCGGTTCAAAAAGAGCAAGACGATGATGATCAACGCCAGGGGCAGGAGAATCCAATTCTTGAGAAAGAAGACGCACACGTAGACGAGACCCTGGCCATAGTACGGATTCAGCGCGGACTTGGAATAGAAGGCCGTGGGAAAAAGATCGCCGTAGTAGGAGAGCTTGAAGACCACGAGCGCCGTGCCCGCCAGCACCAAGGGAAGGATCAGCGCCGCGCTACGCGCGAGCCGCGTGCGAATGGGCAGCTCGGCGCGCACGAGCCAGCCGCCCGCCACGCCTACCGCCGCGAATATGACTCCATCCGGCCGCGTGGCCACGGCCATCGCGAGGAGGAGGCCGGCCAGGAGCATCTGCACGCTGCCCGCATCGACCCGGCAGGCCAGCAAGACTCCCGCAACCGACAGGAAGGCGAACATGCTCGTTTCCAGGCCGCCCGTCGCCCATGTCTGGTAGTCGGGCATGACCAGGACCAAGCACGCAGCCAGCGGCATGAAAGGCCGCCCATCGCCGCGCCGTCGGCTCCACAGGCCCAGCACGGCCACGAGCGAGAGCCAGAAGACGATGCCGGCCACCTTGGCCGTCGCTTCCGGCGATATCCCCAGCGCCATCGGGGCGGCAATCAGGAGCGTCCAGAGGAGATTCGTATACCCCTCGACGCGCTCACCCACGTTGTAGACGAGGCCATGGCCGCGAACCAGGTTCTCGGCGTAGCGAAAGGAGATGAAGCTGTCGTCGGCCAGCCACGCCAAAGCAATCGCGCGATGCACGCACACCGCGGTCGCTACCGTCGCGAGGAGCCATGCTCCTCCTGTTGCGAGCGAGCGGTACGGTGACGGGCGGCCGTTCAGAGCGTGTCCAGGATGGCGTCCGGGGCGGCTCATGGCATGGGCTCGCTTGCGAGGGCAGCAGAGCCCATGCCAGGTCGAGCTTCCCTAGAAGCGGACACGCGGGAAGTACTTGGGTGATGCGCAAGCATTGCGGAAATCAACATGTAAAGCCGGTCGACAGCGATGGTAGCATCGCCTGCGATGCCGCCCGCCACGGAGCCCATCGTCGAATTCATCGGTGCGCGCAAGCGCTACGGCGAGACCGAGGCGCTGAAGGGCATCGACCTCACGGTCCGTGCCGGCGAGGTCCTGGCCCTGCTCGGCCCGAACGGCGCCGGCAAGACGACCTCCATCAGTCTCATGCTCGGCCTGCGCCGGCCGACGGCGGGGCAGGTGCGTCTCTTCGGTCTCGCGCCGACGGATCGGCGCGCGCGCAGCCGCTGTGGCGTGATGCTGCAGGAGTCGGGGGTGGCGGGGACCCTGACCGTCCGCGAGACCGTTGATCTCTTCCGCACCTACTACCCTGCCCCGCTGGCCGCCGAGCGCGCGATCGCCATGGCGGGCCTGGAGGCGGTGTCCGAGCGCAGAGTCGCCGCCCTCTCGGGCGGCCAGCGCCAGCGTCTCTATTTCGCGCTCGCCGTCTGCGGTGATCCGCACGTGCTCTTCCTGGACGAACCCACCGTCGGCATGGACGTGGAGTCCCGACGCGCCTTTCTCCAGAGCATGCAGGTCCTTGCCCAGGCGGGCAAGACCATCGTCTTCACCACCCACTATCTGCCCGAGGCCGAGGAGCTGGCCCAGCGCATCGTCGTGATCGACCGCGGTCTCGTGATCGCCGACGCCACGCCTCAGGATCTCAAGGCCCGGGTCCCCGCCAAGCGCGTGACGTTCAGCACTCCGCATCCGCTGCCTGCCGCGGCTCTCGCGGGACTGGCGGGAGCGAGCATGGAGGTCTCCGACCGTCGCGTCCGCCTGCTCACCAACGACCCGGAGTCGCTGCTGCGCGAGCTCTTCCGGCGAGGCGTGGCGATCGGCGACCTCGAGGTGGTGGGCGCGGACCTCGAAGAAGCCTTCCTCACCTTGACGCGCCCCCCGGCGGCTCCATGATGGCCCGGCTCGAGATGCCCACGGCCCCGCTCGGGCGCATGCTCGCCGAGCAGATCCGGAGCCAGGTGCTCATCCGGTGGCGCATCCCGGCCTTCAGCCTGACCAATCTCGCCCTCCCCATCATCTTCTTCACCTTCTTCGGCCTTCCCCTCGTCAATCAGACGTTGCCGGACGGCACGAACCTCGGCGCCGTCATCCTCGCCTCGTTCGCCGCCTATGCCGTGGGGAGCATCATGGTCTTCTCCTTCGGTATCGGCGTCGCCACCGAGCGCGCGATGCGGGTGGACGTCCTGATCCGCGCCACGCCGCTCCCGCCCGGCATCTACATCCTCGCCAAGGTCGTGACGGCCCTGCTCTTCGCCCTGGTGTCGCTCGTGATCCTGATCGCCTACGGCATCGTGGTCGGAGGAATTCGTCAGGATCCGTCCGTGTGGATCAGCATGATCGCGCGGCTGCTCGCGGGCTCGCTGCCCTTCATCGGCCTCGGCTTTGCCATCGGCTACCTGACCGGGCCGAACGCCGCGCCGGCGGTGGCCAACCTGATCTACCTGCCCCTGGCCTTTGCCTCGGGCTACTTTCTCCCGCTCAATCAGTTGCCGGCCTTCATCCGTCGAGTCGCCCCGTATCTCCCGACCTATCACTACGCGCAGCTGGCCTGGAGCGCGGTGGGCCGACGATCGGAGCCGCTCCTCACGAGCCTCCTCTGGGTGGCGGGCTACTCGATCCTCTTCCTCGCCATCGCGGTGTGGGCTTACCAGCGGGACGAGACCAGCAAGTTCGTGTAGCAGGCCGCTGAAAAAGGCCCACCTGCGGGAGGGCGGCGCCCTCGGCCGCATGCTCAACGTACAGGGAGTACGCCTCGCGTGCGAATCAACTCAGCCCTCGTCTCGCGACGGCCACAGGCCGCCGCTCAACTCGAACAGCGGGGCGCCGCCTCGCATCTGGACCTTTTTGAGCGGCCTGCGGCTCGAGCAAAGGGATGTCAATAATGACCTCACCGGTCGTCCTCGCTCTCCTGGCCGCTGTGGGCTTCGGCTGCGCAGGGATCTTCATCAGGCGGGCCCTGAGCTATGCGTCGCCGCTCGCCGCGGCGATGGTCTCGGTCGCCGTCACCACCGTGCTGGTGTGCCTGCTCGCCGCAGCGACCGCGCCCGTCTCCCAGATGTTCACGTGGCGCATCATGGCCTTCGTGGCCGCCGGCTTCCTCGCCCCCGGCCTCGCTCGTCTCGCCATGTTCACGGGGATCCACCGGATCGGCGTGGCCCGCGCCATGCCCGTGGTGAGCACCACGCCGGGCTTAGCAGTGCTCGTGGCCATCGCCGCCCTCGGCGAACGCCCCTCCGCGTGGCTCCTCGTCGGGGTGATCTGCATCGTGGGGGGCGGGGTCCTGCTCGCGGGAGGCGGCAAGGCCGAGGGCGCCTGGCGGTCGCGCGATCTCGCCTTCCCTCTCCTGGCGGCCCTGGGCTTCGCCCTGCGGGACAACATCTTTCGCCTCGGATTCCGCCACTACGACGACCCGACCCTGGCCGCCGCCGCAGCGGCCCTGGCCTCTCTGGCCGTGATGGGCACCGTCACCTTCCTCCAGCGGGGGTCGGGGCTTATTCGCATCGAGCGCGCAGCATTCCCTTTTCTGGCCGCGTCGGGCCTCGCGGAGGCCTGCGGCTATCTCACCGCCCTGCGAGCTTTCCAGGGCGGCGACGTCTCGGTCGTCTCGCCCCTGGTCAGCACGTACGGACTCGTCGCTCTCGTGCTCGCCGCGCTCTTCCTGCGAGACCTGGAGCGCGTCTCGTTGCGGGTGGTCCTGGCCGCGGGCTTGATCGTGAGCGGCGTCTTCGTCGTGATGCGCTCGGTCAGCGCCTAGCGGACCGCGCCGGGCTCGCCGCCGGATCCTTTCTTACGCACCTGCACCCCGGTCCACTGCTCGTAGAGCGAGGTGACCGCGGCCATGTCGAGAGCGCCCAGCCCCTGCGCGTGGGCCGCCTCGTACATCTGCCGGACCATGGCCGCCACGGGCATGGGCATCTCCAGGCTGGCGGCCATGGCCAAAGCCAGCGAGAGATCCTTGCGTGACAGGTTGATGCCGAAGGACGGCGCGAAATTCCCGGCGAGCACGTTCGGCATCCGCTTGAGAAAGTGATGAGAACGGCCGCCGCTCGTGGAGAGGATCTCGAAGAGGCGCTCCGGGTCGACCCCGGCCTTCACCCCCAGCACCATCGCCTCGGCGGCCACCGCCATGTTCCCCATCGACATCACGTTGTTGACGATCTTCACGACCTGGCCCGAGCCGAGGGGACCGACGTGGTGGAGATCGGTGCCCAGCGTCATCAAGAGGGGCCGGCATCGCTCGAGCACGGTCGCCTCGCCCCCGATGAGAAAGACGAGCTTGCCGCTTCCCGCTTCGACGGGACCGCCGCTCACGGGCGCGTCGAGACACTCGACGCCGGACTTCCTGGCCGCCGCCGCCACCTCGCGCCAGCAATCCGGATCGATGGTGCTCAGGTCGATCAAGGTCATGCCGGCGCGGCCGGCTTCGAGCGCGCCGTCCTTGCCGAGATAGGCGCGACGGACGGCCGCGGGATCGGTCAGGCTCGACAGGACGAAGTCCGAGGCTTCCGCGACTCGAGCCGGCGACGCGGCCAGGCTCACTCCGTTCGCCTTGGCCTGTGCGGCGCGGACCGGGTCCACGTCATAGCCCGTCACGGCATAGCCCTCGGACACGAGGCGCCGCGCCATCTGCCCGCCCATGGTCCCCAAGCCGAGAAATCCGATCCGGGGCTTCGTCGTCACGTCGCGCACCTCCTGATGATCACGAGGTCGATGGAGCTCGCCCTACCGCTGCGCAGGCGCGGGCGGCAGGGTCTCGAGGAACTCGAGGAGGACGCGGTTGAAGGCCGCGGGCTGATCGAGGTTCGAGGAGTGCCCGGCCCCCGCGATGACCTCGAGCCTGGCCCCGGGAATCTTCTTCGCCATGTACTCGCAGGGGGCGAGAAACGGCTGGTCCTGATCGCCCACGATGATCAGGGTGGGCACCGTGATCGACGGGATCCCGTCGATGACGCGCGAGTCGCGCTGCGCGAGCATCCCACGCGCGGCGTGGGCCAGCCCCTGCGCGGAGCGATGCAAGCCGGCGGCCTCGCGCACCTCGCGGCTCCGTCCGCCGAGTGCGTCGAGCCCGCGCGCTTCCAGCTCCGCCGCCCGCTCGTGGGCCCGCTGGTTCCAGGCCCCGCGCGCCTCGGCGTTCCGATACCCGGGGCCGGAGTCGCAGATGACGAGCGCGCGGACCATCTCCGGATGCGCGAGGGAGAAGCCGAGCGAGGCGTAGCCGCCGAGGGAGAGGCCGCCCACGATCGCTTCCTCCACGCCCACGTGCCCGAGCAGCGCCCGCATGTCGCCCACCGTCAGCTCCTCGGAATACTGGGCGGGATCGTCGGGGCTCTCCGTCTCTCCGTGCCCGCGCATGCTCCAGCTGATGACGGTGTAGCGGCCCTCGAGCGCGCGGTGCTGGCCGTCCCACATGCGCCGCGTGGCCGAGTAGCCGTGGCTCAGGAGCACGGCGGGGCCGCTCCCGCTCACCTCGTAGTCGATCTCGATTCCATT
>DASQAK010000075.1:0-19245 GCA_035635755.1 Candidatus Methylomirabilota bacterium
GCCTTCGCCGATCGGCGTGGTCAGCGGGCCCTTGATGGCGATCAGGTAGTCTCGGATGACGTCGAGGGTCTCCTCGGGCAGAAGATTGGGCGGGCAGTCCTTGCCGTAGACCGCGTGCGCCTTCTCCCCGGCGTAGACCTCCGCCCACGCGATCCTCTTCTTGCCCCGATAGGCCTGCTCGACGGCGGCGTCCAGCACCCGGACCGAGGCCGCCCAAATGTCCGGGCCGGTGCCGTCGCCCTCGATGAACGCGATGATGGGACGGTCCGGCACCTGCAGCTTGCCGTGGCTGATCGTGATCTTCTCGCCTGCCGGGATCTTGACGTGGGACGCCATGGGATTGCTCTCCTTGCTCTCGCGGTTATTTCAAGGCGTTCAGGGCGGAGCCCGCCTTGAACCACCCGATCTGCTCGTCGGTGAGGGTGTGCCGGCACTGGATGGCGACGGTCTTGCCGCCGGGCTTGTGGATGACGACGTCGGCCGCCTTGCCGGGGGCGAGCTGCGCGAGCCCCGTGACCCTGACGCGGTCGGGCTGCTCGAAGAGATCGTAGTCGGAAGCCTTGGCGAACGTGAGGGGGAGGATCCCCTGCTTCTTCAAGTTGGTCTCGTGGATGCGCGCGAAGCTCCGCACGATCACCACCTTGCAGCCGAGATAGCGCGGCGACATGGCGGCGTGCTCCCGGCTCGATCCCTCGCCGTAGTTCTCGTCGCCGATCACGATCCAGCTCTGGCCCTTGGCCTTGAGCTCGCGGGCAATCTTGGAGAAGTTCTGCCCCGCCTCCCCGGTGAGCGGGTTGAGGCCCTTGCCCGTCTCGCCCGTGAAGGCATTGACGGCGCCCAGGAACATGTTGTCGCTGATCTTGTCGAGATGGCCACGGACGAGGAGCCAGGCCCCGGCGGGCGAGATGTGGTCGGTGGTCGTCTTCCCCTTCGTCTTCACGAGAATGGGCAGCTCGAGGAAATCCTTGCCGTCCCAGCGTGGGAAGGGCTGCAGGAGCTGGAGCCTCTGGCTGTTGGGATCGATCTTCACCTGCACGGCATCGCCGTCGGCAGCCGGCGCCTCGTAGCCTTCCTCGCCCTTGGCGAAGCCCTTGGCCGGGAGCTCCTCGCTCTCCGGCGGGGTGAAGCGAAACGCCTTGCCGTCGGGGCCGGGAATCGTCCCGTGCACGGGATCGAACTCGAGGGTGCCGCCGAAGACGAGGGCGGTGACGATCTCGGGGCTCGTCAGGAAGGAGAGGGTCGCCGCGCTGCCGTCATTGCGCCCGGGGAAGTTGCGGTTGAAGGAGGAGACGATGGTATTGCTCTCGTCCTTGCCCACGTCCGAGCGCTTCCACTGGCCGATGCACGGCCCGCAGGCATTGGCGAGCACGGTGCCGCCGATCTTCTCGAAGGTCTCCATGATGCCGTCCCGCTTGATGGTCTGGTAGATGCGCTCCGAGCCCGGGGTGACCAGGAACGGCGTCTTGGCCTTGAGCCCCGCCTTGAGGGCCTGCATGGCGATGTGGGCGGAGCGCTTCATGTCCTCGTAGGAGGAGTTCGTGCACGAGCCGATGAGCCCGGCCTTGATCTGGGCGGGCCACCCTTCCTTCTTGACCTCGGCGGCGAGCTTGGAGATGGGCCGCGCTCGATCGGGCGAGTGCGGCCCCACGATGGTCGGCTCGAGCTCGGAGAGATCGATCTCGACGATCTCGTCGTAGTACTTCTTGGGATCCGCCAGCACCTCGGGATCGGAGACGAGATGCTCGCGATACTGCTCGGCCAGCTTCGCGATGTCGGCGCGGTCGGTGGCCGCGAGATAGGTCGACATCCGGTCGTCGAAGTGGAAGAGCGACGTGGTGGCGCCCAGCTCCGCCCCCATGTTGCAGATGGTGCCCTTGCCGGTGGCGCTGATCGAGGACGCGCCCGGCCCGAAGTACTCGACGATCTTGTTGGTGCCGCCCTTGACGGTCAGCAGGCCCAGGAGATGCGTGATCACGTCCTTGGCCGAGGTCCACCCCGCGAGCTTGCCGGTGAGACGCACGCCGATGAGGCCCGGATCCAGCACTTCCCACGCCAGCCCCGCCATGGCCTCGCCGCAGTCGGCGCCACCCACCCCGATGGCGACCATGCCGAGGCCGCCGCAATTGGGGGTATGCGAGTCCGCGCCGATCATGAGCCCACCCGGGAAGGCGTAGTTCTCGAGCACGACCTGGTGGATGATGCCCGCTCCGGGCTTCCAGAAGCCGATGCCGTACTTGCGCGAGGCGGAGTGGAGGAAGTCGTAGACCTCGTTGTTCTCGGTGATGGCGCGCTTCGTGTCCTCCGAGGCGCCGCTCTGCGCCCGGATCAGGTGATCGCAGTGCACGGTGCTCGGCACCGCGGCCTGCTTCTTGCCCGCCTGCATGAACTGGAGGAGCGCCATCTGGCCCGTGGCGTCCTGGAGCGACACGCGGTCCACGCGCAGGCGGAGCTGCGCCTTGCCGCGACTCCACTCCTGCTTGTCGAAATCGTCGGCGTGAGCGACCAGGATCTTCTCGCTGAGGGTCAGCGCGCGACCGAAGCGCTTGCGGGCCCGGTCCAGCTTGGCAGGCATGGATTCGTAGAGCCGCTTGATCTGGTCTACCGCCATGGCGGGCCCTCCTCGATGACCAAAGTATCCGAAATGACGACCGCACACACACATATCGCCTCCCACCCAGCCGGGCAGGAGGCGACAGGTGAAATCTAATCAAAACGCTAACATGACGCTCCCCCGAGGTCAAGGAAGCGCCCCTGCCGGCGACGATTCAGCGGGGCCGGAAGCCCACGAGTTGAAGGAGGGCGCGCCGCCTGAGCGCCAGAATGGAATCGGTGGGCGAGAGCTGCATGGGACAGACCGCCGTGCAATTGGCCTGGGTGTGGCAGCGCGTGAGCACGTCCTCGGCGAGGAGCGCCTCGCCGCGCTCGGCATGCGCGCCGTCCCGGCTGTCCCGCTGCAGCGTGAAGACCCGGTTCAGCGCGGCGGGCCCGGGAAAGCGAGGATCGTGGGCGACCATTGTGCAGGCCGAGACGCACATGCCGCACCCGATGCACTCGATGGCACCGTCCACGGCGCGGCGCTCGCGCGAGCGGCCGCTCACGGCGGCGAACCCCTCGTCGTCCTCGGCAGGCCGGCGCGGCACGAACACCGCCTTGCTCTCGAGCATCTTCCGCTTGATCGGCTCCATGTCCACCACGAGGTCCCGGATGAGGGAAAAGTGATAGAGGGGCCGCACGGTCACGGGCCCGCGCTCGAGCCGGCTCAGCAGGGTGCGGCAAGCCCAGCGCTCGCGCCCATTGATGACCATGCCGCAGGAGCCGCACATGCCCACCCGGCACGCGTAGCGGAAGGCCAGCGTGGGATCCGTGCCGCGCTGGACCTCGACGAGGGCGTCGAGCACGGTCATGCCCTGGCGGGCCCGCACCCAGTACTTCTGCAGGCGCTCGCGCGAGCCCGGCGACCAGCGGAGGACCCTCAGTACCATCGCCATCTCCAGAACGCGACGAACCCGGCCAGGGCCGCGAGCAAGGCCAGGAGAAAGAGCGCGCGGTGCGCGCGGGCGGGCAGCCCGAAGTCGAGGAGAATGGCGCGCACGCCCAGCAACCCATGCAGGAGGACGAGGCCGAGCACGGCGGCCTGCACGGGCCGCACGAAGGGATTGTGCAGGTGGAGGGCGATCACCGCGAGAAGTCCGAGAGCGGCCAGGCGCTGGATGAGCCAGGCCCACATGCCGGCCTTGGTGCCTCGCCAGGCCTCGGCGGAGCCGAGCCGCCGTTTGAGCACTCGTCTGTCGCGCATGCTCTCAGGGCGCCGCGGTTCCGGGCACGCGCATCAGTCGCCGACGTCCACGCCGGCGGGCTGGCGCGTTCCGCTCGGCGACAGACGCGTGAGCTTCACCGGCTCCGTCCACACGCGCAGCCCCGAGCTGTCGTCGGCGCCCACGGAGACGCTGTAGAGCTCGGAGCCGGGCACGGGGTAGTCGGATCGGTAGTGCGCGCCCCGGCTCTCGTTTCGCTCGAGGGCGCTCCGCGCGATGAGCCATGCCGCGGCGGCCTGGCTCTGGAGGTTGAGCCAGTCCTGCCAGGCCAGGTTGTACGCGGGGCCGCCCGGCACGGGGGCGCCCGTCGCTCGCTGCCCGATCTCCTCGATCTCCTTGAGGGCAGACTTCAGCCCGGCCGCCGAGCGGATCAAGCCCACGTGCTCCCACATCACGTCGCGCAGCTGCTGCTGCAGCTTGTAGAGGCTCTCGCCTTCTCCACGATCGAGCGGAGCGACGAGGCGCTCCGTGACCGCCTCCAGTCCCTCCATGGAGAGACGCGGCAGCCCCCGGCCGACCACCCAGTCCGCCATGACATCGCCGGCCAGGCCACCGAAAACGGTGGAGTCGGCCACGCCGTTGCCCCCGAGGCGGTTGGCGCCGTGGATGCCGCCCGTGTCCTCGCCCGCCGCAAAGAGGCCCTCGACGCTCGTGCGACAGGAGGTATCGATCACCACGCCGCCCATCATGAAGTGCGCGGTGGGCCCGACCTCGACCGGCTCGCGCGCGAGATCGCGACCGAAGTCGCGGCAGCGCCGGACCATGCCGCGGAAATTGGCCTCCACGGTCTTCGCGCCGAGGTGCGAGACGTCGATCCAGACCCCGCCGTTGGGGCTGCCCCGTCCTTCCTGGACCTCGGTGAAGCACGCGCGCGCGACGAGATCGCGGGTGGAGCGCTCCATCCGCGTGGGGTCGTAGCGGCCCATGAAGCGCTCGCCCGTGCCATTGAGCAGGCGCCCGCCCGCGCCGCGCAGACCTTCCTCGAGGAGCGCCCCCGTCATGAGTGAGTTGGGCACGACCAGCCCCGTGGGGTGGAACTGCACCATCTCCATGTCCCGGAGGGGGACCCCCGCCCTCAGGGCGAGCGCAATGCCGTCGGCCGCCTTGTCGGCGGAGCACGCGATGACCTTGTACATCGTGGGCCCGCCGCCCATGGCGAGCAGCGTGGCCCGGGCCCGGACGGCGAGAAAGCCGCCGCGCCGGATGTCGAGGAGGAGGGCCCCGCCCGCGCGGCCGGCGCCGTCGCGGAGAAGCTCCACTGCGCGGTGCTCCTCGAGGGCCCGGATGGACGGGCGCGTCCACACTTGCTCGGTGAGGCGGTTCATGATCTCGATACCCGTGAGATCACCCTTGTGAATCGTGCGGTCGTGGGACTGGCCGGCGAAGGGCTTCTGGTGAATGCGGCCGTCGGGGTGGCGGTCGAAGAAGCAGCCGTAGCGATTCTCGAGCTCCCGCACGCGTCCCGGAGCCTCCGTCACCAGTGTCCACACCAGCTCCTGGTCATTGATCCAGCCGCCGCCCGCCAGGGTGTCGAGGAAGTGGGCGTCGAGGGTGTCCGGCGCGGCGAGCACGGCATTGTAGCCGCCCTGGACCATGCGGGTGCAGCCCGCGCGTCCGAGGAGACCCTTGACGACCACGGTGACGGAGAGATGGGGAGAATGGTCGGCCGCGTGCAGCGCGGCGCAGAGGCCGGCGCCGCCCGCCCCGAGGATCAGGATGTCCGTCTCGACGAGGTCGATGGTCAGCGAAGCCGCCTAGCTCGCCGGCGCTTTCACGAGGTAGTCCAGCAGGGCCTTCTCCGGTCCCTCGTCCCAGGCGCGCGTGCCGGAGGCGCGGCCGACCAGTCGCATGTCGCGACCGATCACGTACACGGTGGGAATGGCGCGCACCCGATAGTCCTGGCTGACCCCGCCGTCGGTGTCAAGGAGCACGACGGGCGAGAGCAGGCGCTTCTGCACCCAGGGGGCGACCTCCTCCTTCTTCTCCTTGACGTTGACGGCGAGGACGGTGAACTTCCGGTCGCGCCACTCGCGCTGCATCTTCTCCATCCGGGAGGACAGCTCGTCGGCGCCATAGGAGGAGGCCGTGGTCCAGAAGTACAGCACGACCACGTGGCCGGTGAAGTCGGACAGCGCGACCCGCCGGCCGTCGAGGCGAAGCAGCGAGAAGGGGGGCGGCTCGCGCCCGATGAGCGGGTAGAGCCGGGCCTGCTCGACGAGCTTGTCGAGCTCGGTCTTTTCCTTGGGCCTGTCGCGCTCCCGATCCTTCCGGTAGAGGTCATAGAGCCAGGGCGGGACCTGTCGCTGGATGTCTCGATCCCGCGCCTGCTCGCGCTGGCGTTCGTCCTCGTCGTCGATCTGGGCCGGGGCCGGGGGAATGCCGATGCCCGTGGCGATCGCCACGAGGGTGAGGATCGCCCAGAGCCCGCGAGGCGTCACGACGGCTTGACCTCGGCCGTGCCCTCGAAGCGGGAGCCGTGCGTGTCGAAGAAGGTGATCTTGAGGGGGCCGGGCTCGGTGGCGCGGAAGGGAATGGTGAAGGCGGGGTTCTCGCCGATGGACGTCGAGGTATCCAGCTCCGCGATGTCACGACCGAGGTAGCTGACGACCACGCGATTGATGAAGCGGTAGTTCTTGTCCACCGACTTGCCGCCCTGCCGCTCCACGCGCTCGTTGGGATGGATGCAGACCACCCGCACACGGGCCACGGAGCCGCGAGCGATGCCGGCGGGCAGCTTGATTCGAACCTGGCCTACCATTCAGCACTCGCCTCGCCGGGCCCTCGCCTTCGGCTCGGCCCCGTCTCAGCTCGAAATGCGCCACTCATGCCGCGCACCCCGCCACGACGACGCGGACCGATCGCTTGACCATCACGAGCGTCCCGTCCTGCATCTCCGCCACCGCGCGCACGTCGCCCGTGTCGGCCAGTCGGATATTGGTCGCGACATAGGCCTGGCCGCACGCCGGCGTCAGGTTGACCTTGGCGTTCAGGGGCCGGGGGTTCTTGTCCGAGAGGATGTAAATGGCTTTGACGTGGCTCTGGGGCGTCATGGGCGACTTGATCTCGACCGCCACCGGGACGTTGCCGCCGTCCTCGGCGATGAGAGGAGCCTCGAGCGTCATGACGGCGGACCCTTCACGGATCGGGCGACCGGCGAAGAGCCGTTTCAGGGTCGCCTCCACGGGCTCCTCGGGGGCGAGGTTGGCGAGAAAGCCCTGGGCCTCCGCCTCATTCCACGGCCACGCGCATGCCATGCCCGCCGCCGCCGCGGCCGCCAGCAGCTCCCGGCGGGTCACCCGAGGATCGGCCATGGCTCAATCATGCCGCGCCGGCGCGCCAATTCAAGGGGTACTGGGGCAATTTGCTTCGCCATACTTCGTTCTCGGTCGCCAGCAACGCTCAACGTACACCCACGTACGCCTCGCATTGCTGGCTCCCTCGGGCCTCGTCTGGCTCGCAACTTGCCCCAGTACCTGAGGGTCACGGTTCGAGCCGATACGTCGAGGCGTCGGGCTTGAACGCCCGCGGCAGCCACAGGGGCCGGCGGAGCCCGCCGGGGCCCGGCGCGGGACGCGCCAGGGCCAGCCATTGCCGGTACACCTCGTGCGCCCGATTCGTGTCGACGAACACGTCGCCATAGCGATCGCCGGCCGCCGGCCGGCCCACGCGCACCTTCTGATGCCAGCAGTGCTGACCGCTCACGGGGTCCGGATGCACGGGAAAGGTCAGGTTCTGGTGGACGCCGGGATCCTCCCACCACACGCGCGACGAGTCTGGATCCGCGCTCTCGAAGGGCCGGACTCCGTGGACATGGCGCATGCGCCACTGCCCGGGCGCCTGCGGCTCGAGGTTGACGAGCGCCGTCGACCAGCGCTCGCCGCCCGTCTCCTCGCGAAGCCGCCACCGGCCGAGGTGATGCGAGCAGGCGACGATCCCGGGGCGGATGGACTCGGTGACCCAGACCTTGTCCACGAAGTAGCCGATCTCCGTCTCGACCTTCAGAAGTTCTCCTGTGGCCACGCCGAACCGCGTGGCGTCCTCCGGGTGAAGCCAGAGCGGATTGTTGTGCGAGATCTCGTAGAGCCACTTGGCGTTGCCCGAGCGCGAGTGGATGAGCGTGGGCAGCCTGAAGGTCGGGAGGAGGAGCATCTCGCTCCGCGCCCGATCGATCTGGGACCAGTGGACATGGCTCCGCGCATAGGTGGGCACGGCGTGCTCGGGCCACTTCCAGTCCTTGAGCGTCGGCGAGTAGAACTCGAGCTTGCGCGACGGCGTGGGGAAGCCGGCGCGGAGCTGGCCGTCGACGAGAACGCCGATGCCCGCGCCGCCCTTCGCGGCCACGCGCGTCACAGGGTCCACCGCCGCCCCCTCGCGCTCCGTCTCCGACAAGGGCGTCTCGTGAGTGCGATAGACGTGGTCGGCGATCAGGAAGGCGCCGTACTTCCGCATGTACGCGAGCGGCGTCAGGCCCTGCTCCTTGGCGGCCTCGGGCAGACCGGGCACGCTGTGCTCGAAGATCCACCGGTAGAGCTCGTCGACCCGCAGCTTCTCGCCGGGCCGGTACGGCGACTCGAAGTACTTCCGGATGCCGAGGGCCCCGTCGGGATCGATGCGCCACGACAGCTCGATCCAGAACTCGTCTTCCTCCCACACCTGCCCCAGCCCCGCCACTTCGTGCGCCTCCCAGGTCGAGTCGAAGAGCTTGCCCTGGCGCTCGAGGGCCACGCGGAGCACGGGCTGGCGGAATCCGATCCAGCGCGCCGCGTGCGTCTCCTGGCTCATGAGGTCGTGCCGCTCCGAGGCGTGGCCCATGGGCAACACGTAATCGGAGAACCACGCCGTCTCGCTCCAGATCGGAGTGAGACAGGCGTGACGCTCGACCTTGGCTTCGTCCGTCAGCATCTCGATCCACGACATGCCGTCGGGATTGGTCCACACGGGGTTGTAGACGCGCGTGAAGTACATGGCGAGCTTGCCGCGGCCTTCCTTGAGGAAGTGCGGCAGGAGAAAGCTCATCTCGAAGAAGGCCAGCGGGTACTCGCGCGGCATGAGGAGCTCGCTCCACACCTTGGCGGGCGGCGGCATCATGGGCGGCGCGGGCACGGCCTTGTTCCAGGCGCTCGGGGCGGTGCCGCCCGGCGAGGCGACTGCGCCCATGAGGACGACCACCAGCTCGAGGGCGCGCGCGACCTCCCAGCCGAAGAGGTTGCCCGCCGAGGCATTGCGCCAGACGTGGCTCGAGAGGGCGCCTCCGCACCGGCCGATCTCGCGCGCCACCTCCTCGATGCGAGTGGCGGGCACGCCGGTCTCCCTCTCGGCGAATTGCGGCGTGTAGGGTGCGTAGATCTCCTCGAGCGCCCCCTCGAACTCCTTGAACTCCACGGGCGCGCCGGGGCGCTCCTGGATCAGGTACTCCTCCCAGTTGACCCACCGGCGCACGAACTCCCGGTCCCAGGTGCCGTCGCGGAGCAGGATGTGCACGAAGGCCAGGAGCAGCGCGGCTTCCGTGCCCGGCCACGGCGAGAGCCAGTAGTCGGCCATCGACGCCGTGTTGCTCAGCCGCGTGTCAACCACGCACACCTTGGCGCCCGCCATCTTGCCTTCGATGATCCGCTGCGCGTGCGGGTTGAAGTAGTGCCCCGCCTCGAGGTGGGAGGACAGCAGCAGTATGAAGCGCGCCTTGCCATGATCAGGCGAGGGCCGATCGAAGCCGTGCCAGAACGCGTAGCCCGCCCGCGCGGAGGCCGAGCAGACGTTGGTGTGGCTGTTGTGGCCGTCGATGCCCCAGGCGTGGAAGACGCGCTGGAGGTAGACGAGCTCGTGTCCGGGCCGGCCCAGGTGGTACATGATCTCCTTCTGCCGGCCCTCGACGAGCGCCTTGCGGATGCGCCCGCCGATGTCGTCCAGGACCTCGCTCCAGGTCACGCGCTCCCACTGTCCTTCACCGCGCTTCCCGGCACGTCGGAGGGGATACAGGATGCGCTCGGGGTCCTGCACTTGGTTGAGGGTGGCGGGTCCCTTGGCGCAATTGCGCCCGCGGCTGCCGGGATGCTCGGGGTTGCCCTCGAACTTCTGGATCTTGAGCGTCTGCTTGTCGACATAGGCCAGGAGACCACAGCCTGCCTCGCAGTTGAAGCAGATGGTGGGAATGAGCGAGTAGCGGCGCGGCACGCGCTTGGGCCAGGCCTTGGCGTCGTACTCCTCCCAGTCGTCCCAGCGCATGACGGGCGGATAGCGGTTGAGCCCCGAGGCCGGCGGGTCGAGGTCGCGCGCGTGGGGATGAAGCGGCTCGGCCGTCTTGTCGGTCATCGGGGCCTCACGAGAGCGGCAGCGCCTGGCCCGCGCGCACCCAGAGATCTTCCCAGAGCCAGAGCCCTCCCAAGACCAGTGCGGCGCTGACCACTGTGAGGACGGCAGATGACCATGCCGCGGCGCAGAGGACCAAAACGATAGGCAACACTATGCCGCCACCGACAACTCCACCCCACAGCCACCATCTCAACCGTCCCCTGGTCAGCAGCCGGGCAGCCTGAGTGGCATCGTGGCTCGCGTGCCTGCTGAAGAGTTCGACCATCAGGAGCCCTCCATGCAGAAGCAGCCAGAGCACCATGAAGGGGAAGAGCATGTGTGAAGGTGGAGCAACGGGAAGGACTCTCCTCACGTACATAAACGGGTTCGGACCAAGTGCCGGCTGAGCTGAAATGAAGGCCCATCCGGGCGCTACCATCAACAGGACTGCCGTCCCGGCTACGATCGTCGTGACAATCAAGTGAGGCAATACCATGGGGCTTTGCCAGAAGTCGCGGCCCTCGGCCTGACCAAACAGGAAAGCGCTATAGCCCGCCGTCGCGAGCGCCAGGATGACCACAGGTATGGTGAGCTTCGTCAGCAATGCTTGATCGTTCCAAATCCCACCAAGAAGCCACAAGGTTCCCGCACCGCCGAATGCCATGAGAATCCACCCGCCCCAGACCAGCCACGATCGCCAATTGGGCTTGAAAAGGATATAGAGGAAGCGCTCCGGACGCTTCAGGTCGAGCACGAGCAAGGCAGTCGTCACTGCGAGGAAGACGAGACTGATCGCTGGCGCGACCACGGTGCGAAGATCACCCCATCCGCTCCATCCGAACAAGGCAGCGACTAGAAGCGCTCCCGCCGCGATGGACTTGGTCCAGAGATACGTGGACACCTTCCAGCCCCAAGGGCGCTCCGCGTGCGCGATGTCGTAGACCGTGCGCGCCATGCGGAGGAGGTCCACACCTTGGTCGCCGCTCGGGGCGGCGCCGACGACATTGGGACGGCCCGGCGTGGGAATACGGCTGTTCTCCGCGAAAGCGTAGCCGCCGCGCTCCTGCATGGCCGGCGTCAGCGAGGCCTCGTCGGCGCCGAGATAGAAGAGCTTGGGCTGGGTCCCCTGCTCGGGCTTGCGCACGGCCACCTGCTGGGAAGCCACGAGGCGAGCGATCCGCGAATTGGGATCGTCCAGATCGCCCGGCACGATCGCCTGCACGGGGCACACGATGACGCAGGCCGGCTCGAGGTCGACCTCGATCCGGTGCGCGCAGTAGTGGCACTTGGCCGCCGTCTGCGTCTCGGGATCGATGTAGAGCGCGTCGTAGGGACAGGCCTGCATGCACGACTTGCAGCCGATGCAGCGGTCGCCGTCGAAGTCCACGATGCCGTCGGGCCGCCGGTACAGCGCCACCGTGGGGCAGATGGTCACGCACGGCGCGTTGTCGCAGTGGTTGCAGCGCATGACGGAGAAGTAGCGCCGCGTATCCGGGAACGTCCCCTTCTCGATGTACTTGACCCAGGTGCGGTTGACCCCGAGCGGCACCTGGTTCTCTTCCTTGCAGGCCACGGTACACGCATGGCACCCGATGCATTTCCGCTGATCGATCACGAATCCGTAACGCATTGCTAACTCAGCACTCGTCTCGTCGGGCTCGTCGTCGCCTGCGGCTCCTCTGAGCCCGCCTCACCTCGAACTGCCACGCAGGCCACGGTACACGCGTGGCAGCCAATGCACTTTCTTTGGTCGATCACGAACCCGTAGCGCACCCGAGTCTCCGCTATCCGCTAGTGAAGGATCACGTCCAGCCACACGCGCGCCGCGGCCAGGGCGATGACCGCGCCGAGCACCGCCCGCAACACTCCCACCGGAGCGCGCCGGCTCAGATGCGCGCCCAGGCTCGCGCCCGGCAGCGAGCCCGCCACCACGGCGACGGTGGGGAGCAGGGGCACCTGGCCCGTGGCGAGCTTGCCCAGGAACCCAAGGAGCGCGCCCGCTCCGGCAATCGCAAGCGAGGTGCCGATGCTGAGCCGCAACGGCACGCGCATGATGGCGACGAGCATCGGCACGAGCAGAAAGGCTCCACCCGCCCCCACGAGTCCCGACAGCAGCCCGACCACTCCGGGAATGCCGACGGCCTCGGCCCGGCTGAAGGGCATGGATTCCGCGCTCACGTCGGGGCCCGCCTCGGCGGGCTCGACGAACATGAGGGGCAGCGCGGCCGTGGCCATGACGGCGAAGACGATCAACAAGACACGCCCACCCACGAAGCGGGAGGCCACGGCCCCCGCGAGCGAGCCGAGGGCCATGGCCGTTCCGCCCCACAGGGCGAGGCCGCGATGGACCATGGCGCCGCGGCCATGAGCCCACGCGCCCATCGCGGAGCCTGCCAGCACCTGCACCATGGTCACGCCCGCGACCATCTTGATGTCGAGGCTGCCCACGCCGAGGAGGGGCGGCACATAGAAAACCAGGGGGATCATGACGATGGCGCCGCCGACCCCGACCAGCCCCGATGTGAAGGCGCCGATGAAGCCGAGGCCGACGAGAGTTGAAAGGAAAGCCGGGGTCACGCCGAACCCACGCCCGTCTCCGGCATGGGCAGCATGATACCCCGGCCCGGAGCTAGCGGAGCGACGAGTAGTAGGCCGCGAGGTCGGGGAACTGCCCGTCCGGAATCGTCCGCATGAGCGCCTTCTTGGCGGCGAGGAGCGGGTCGCCCGGATCGCGCGTGTCGGCCTTGAAGAGGACCATCTGCTGCGCGAGATAGCCGGGCGGCTGACCGGCCAGGCCGGGAATCAAGCGCGCGGCGTCGCCGCGCCCACTTTCGCCGTGGCAGATCACGCACTGGGCCGCCACCGTGCGGCCGCGGGCCACCGCCTCGGGCTGGGCACGAAGAGGTGTGGGCTCGCGCTTCTGGGCGGCGAAGAAGCCCGAGATCCACTCGACGCCGAGAAACTGGACCTGCTTGGCATAGGGCTCCATCTCGGGTGACGGGCGCTTGCCCGTGGCGTAGTTCTCGATCTGCCGCTTGAAGTAGGCGGCGTCGAGGCCGGCGATGATGGGCTGCATGTCCGACTTGCTGTTGCCGTTGACCCCGTGGCAGGCCCCGCACGTGATGACCTTGGCAAAGGCGGGGTCGTCGAGCGGGCCCGCGGCCTCGGCCGCGCCGAGGGCGGCGATGAGCGCGAGCGCAGCTATCGCGAGTGAGATCAGGATTTTCGAGATGAGGGGCGGCCGAGCTGCCGCAGGCACGAGCGCCCCGAGACGAGTGCTTGAATAGCTCCGAGTCGTCGTCATGGCCCCCACTCCCCCTACGACAGCATGTCGGCCCAGATGCTCTGCCGCCAGCCCTCGGCCCGCTGGGCGACGGATGCGCTCTGCGCCGGCGTGAGCTTCTGCTCGATCTGGACCACCTTGCCGTTCTCGATCTTGTAGGCGTTGACCACCGCGATGGCCTCGCGATCGCTGACCCAGCTATAGCAGGTGTTGCCCGGCGGCATGATCGGCACCGCCTGGCCATTGAGCAGGCTGACGATGCTGAGGGCCGCCGCCTTGCCCATGTTGTTCGCCACGTTGCCGGACTTCGGGACGGGCAGGCCGATGGTGGCGTCGCCGACCACGTGAATGCCCTTCTGCTTCACCGACTCGTAGGTGACGTGGTCGACCTCGCACCAGCGCTTGTCGGCGCCCGCGAGGTCGGCCTGCACAGCGATGGCCCCCGCGCGCTGGGGCGGGATGAGGTTGAGCACGTCGTACTTGACCTTGTCGAAGTCGGTGCGCACCTCGCGGGTCGAGGTGTCGATGCCGGTGACCTTGTTCGACGCGCGGTAGTCGATGTTGGGATAGGCCTGCCAGGCCGCGCGGAAGAGCGCGGTCTTGGACACGATGTTCTGGTTGGCGTCCAGCACGATCACCTTGCTCTTGGGCTTGTTGGCCTTGAGATACCAGGCGACCTGGCAGATGCGCTCGTAGGGCCCCGGCGGGCATCGGTAGGCCACGGGCGGGACCGTCAAGACGAAATTTCCGCCGTCGGGCATGGCCTGGATCTGCCGGGCGAGCTCCACCGTCTGCGGCCCCGCCTTCCAGGCGTGGAGCACGCTGTCCTTGGCGGCGGGCAGCCCTTCGATCTGCTCCCACTGGAAATCGATGCCGGGTGAGACGACGAGCCGGTCGTAGGCGAGATAGCCTTCGCCCACGCGCACGCGCCTGGTGTCCGGCTCGATGGCCGTGACCGACTCGTGGATGAACTTGACGCCGCGGCGCCGGAGCCCGTCGTAGGGCTGGGTCAGGCTCTCGATGGTGCGGAGCCCGCTCAGGACGAGATTGCTGAACGGACAGGAGACGAACTCCTTGTTCGGCTCGATCAGGTACACCTCGATCGAGGGGTCGGCCATGCGGACATAGCGGGCCGCCGTCGCCCCGCCCCAGCCGCCGCCAATCACGACCACGCGGCGGCCGCTCTTGGGCGCGAAGTCGCCCTTCATGCTGGCGGCACAGCCGGCGAGGCCGCCGGCCAACCCGAGGCCGAGACCGACCGAAGAGGACCGGAGGAACCGCCTGCGCGTCACGCCTTTCATAGGCCTTGCCTCCGTGGATTCACGGCTTCTTGACCGGAATCGCGAGGAACATACAAGGCCCCGCACAGCCTGTCAAACTCTTTCGGGCTCGTCTCCGAACAAGGGCAGGAGCGGGACGAGACCGGAGAAGGTGAAGTCCGGCGGGGGAACGGTCGGGCGGAGGGCGAGGCCACGACGATTGATCCAGGCGATCGTCAATCCGAGCGGCTTGCCGCCCACGAGGTCGGTGAGCTGCGACTGTCCCGAGTGGAGGATCTCCTCGATGCCGACGCCCGCGTGGTCGATGAGATATCGGAAGAGGCGGCCGTCCGGCTTGTAACCGCGCGCGCGCTCGGCCGTGCACACGAGATCGAAGTCGCGGCCCAGCTTGGTGGCGGCGAGGAGGTCGTCGTCGATGTTGGAGACGAGGGCGAGCCGGCTCTGTCGGCCCAGGACCTCGAGCGTGGGCAGGACATCCGGATAGAGCTCGAAGCGCGGATAGACGTCGAAGTACGTCTGGATCAGGCCGCCGTCGCCGCCCGGGACACCGAAGCGCTCGAACGTCTCTTCCAGGGAGAGCCGACAGATCTCCTTGTACGGGCGGTAGGGCTCCCAGTAGTGCGCGATGTTGCGCTCTTCCCAGTGGGTCCAGAAGGCGTCGGCGTCCACGTGAGCGGCGCCGGCACCCTCGAGGATCGATCGGAACGCGGCGTCCTGGCCGGATGGCGTATCGATGAGGGTGCCGAAGACGTCGAAGGACAGGAGCCGAGGGCGCACGCGCGCCTCAGCGGGCGATGGCCTGGCGAACCGTGGCCAGGATGCGGTCGGGATCACCCTCGAGGTGAATGGGAGGAGGAAGCGGGGGCGGCGGGTTCTTGATCCCTGCCCCCGTGAGCACGAGCACGACGCGCGTCCCGGAGTCGACCTCGCCCGCCTCCTTCATGAGGCAGAGCGCCGCGAGCGCCGCCGCCGCTTCAGGCCCCGTCCATATTCCTTCCACCCGGCCCAGGAGCTTCTGCGCCTCGAGGATGGCGCCGTCGCTGACCGGCTGCGGGTGGCCGCCCGTGTCGCGGAGGATCTTGAGCATCTGCCGTCCCGCGAATGGACCGGGGACCCGCAGGCCGGGGGCGTCGGTGACGGGATTCTCCCAGGGCGTGGTGGTCTCGGCCTTGTCTTCCCAGGCCTTGACGAGCGGGGCGCATCCCTCGGCCTGGACGGCGATGAAGCGCGGCTGGCTCGCCTTGATCCATCCCATGGCGGCCAGCTCCTCGTAGGCCTTGTGAATCCCCACGAGGCCCGTGCCGCCGCCCGTCGGGTACATGAGCACATCGGGCGTCTGCCAGTCGAGCTGCTCGGCGAGCTCGAGCCCCATGGTCTTCTTGCCCTCGAGGCGATACGGCTCCTTGAGGGTGGCGAGGTCGAACCACCCGAGCGTGGGCGCGATCCCGGCGATGACCCGGCCCGCCGTGGCGATGGTGCCGTCGACGGTGAAGACGTGCGCGCCCGCGATGATGGCCTCGGCCACCGCGGCCTGCGGCGTGTCGCGCGGAACGACGACCACGACGGGAATGCCCCCGCGGGCGCCGTAGACGGCGGCCGCGCTCCCCGCATTGCCCGCCGAGGGAATCATGAGCCCCTTGACGCCAAGGGTTCGCGCCTTGGTCAGGGCCATGCCCAGGCCGCGCGCCTTGAAGGAGCCCGTGGGGTTCTGGCCCTCGTCCTTGGCCCAGAGGTGCCGCACGCCCAGGTATCGGGCCAGGCGCGGCAGGGGCAGGAACGGCGTGCCTCCCTCGCCCAGGGTGATGGGCTCCTCACCCGCGTCGAGCGGGGTCAGCTCGCGGAATCGGTACATCCCCGGGGGGCGCCGGAGGAGATCGTCCTTGCTGACGGAGGCGGCGACCTTGGGCAGGTCGTACCGGACGGCCAGCATCTGGCCGCAGGCCTCGCACACGGTGAGGAGGCGGCCGGCCTCGTGACGCCGGTCGCAGACGGTGCACTCGATGTGGGAGACGAAGGTGGGACTCATCGAGCGATCACCTCGCGCGGACCGGAGGGCCTGCGGGATCTACTCAGCACTCGCCTCACACCGACCTGGGCCTTCGGCCCCGGCCGATGTTCAGCTCGAAGTACGTCGAAAATCAGTGAGCCTTCTCTTTCTCGGCCTTCGCGGCGGTGACGACCTTGTCCGCGAGTTGGGCGGGCACTTCCTCGTAGTGCGAGAACTCCATGGAGTAGGCGCCGCGCCCACCCGTCATGGAGCGGAGCGACGACTCGTAGGTCAGCATCTCGGCCATGGGCGCCTGCGCCCGCACGGAAACGATCTCGCCGTCCGGCTCCATGCCCACGATGCGCCCGCGGCGGCCATTGAGATCGCCGATGACATCCCCCGCGTTGTCGGAGGGAGCGGTGACCTCGATGTTCATGATCGGCTCGAGCAGGATGGGATGGGCTTCCATGAAGCCCTTCTGCAGGCCCATGGAGGCGGCGATCTGGAAGGCCATGTCGGACGAATCGACGTCATGGTAGGAGCCGTCGTAGAGGGTCACCCGCAGATCGACCACGGGATACCCCGCGAAGATGCCGCGCTTCATGCAATCGCGCACGCCCTTCTCCACGGACGGGATGAAGTTGCGCGGCACCGAGCCCCCGAAGATGTCGTCCACGAACTCGAAGCCGCCACCGCGCTGGAGCGGTTCCACCTTGAGCCACACGTCGCCGTACTGTCCGCGCCCACCCGTCTGCTTCTTGTACTTGCCCTGGACCTCCGCGCGCCCCTTGACCGTCTCCTTGTACGGAATGCGCGGGGGCAGGAGGTTGACGTCCACGTTGTACTTGCGCTTCATCCGCTCCACCACCGTCTCCACGTGGAGCTGGCCCATGCCGGAGACGAGGAGCTGCTTCGTCTCGGGGTCGTAGTGGTGATGCAGCGTCGGGTCCTCCTCGGCCATGCGGTGCAGCGCCGTGGAGATCTTGTCCTCGTCGCCGCGGCTCTTGGGCTGGATCGCGAAGGAGATGGAGGGCTCGGGGAAAGTGATGGGGGGCAGCACGACGGGCTGGCCCTCATCGCAGAGCGTGTCGCCCGTCAGCGTGTCCTTGAGCTTGGCGACCACGCCGATCTCCCCGGGGCCGAGGGACTCCACGGCCTTCTGGGTCTTGCCCATGAGATGGCCCAGGTGCCCGATGCGCTCCTTGCCTCCGCGCGTGGCGTTGAGCACCTGGCTGTCGGCCTTGAAGGTGCCCGAGTAGACGCGGAAGAGGGAAAGCTTGCCCACGTGCGGATCCGCGATGGTCTTGAAGACGACCGCGGAGAGCGGCGCCTTGGGGTCCCCGGCACGCGTGACGGTCTGCTTGGTCCGGGGATCGGTGCCTTCGACCGCGCCCAGGTCGGCTGGCGAGGGGAACTCCTTGACGATGAGGTCCATGAGCGCCTGGACACCCAGGCCCTTGGTGCATGCAGCGGCGAGGACCGGCACGAGGCTTCCCGATCCGACGGCCTTCCCGAGCGCTCCGAGCATCTCCTCCTCGCTGATGCCGCCCTCCTCGAGGTACTTGGAGAGGAGGTCGTCGTCCGTTTCCGCCACCGCCTCGATGAGCTTCTCCCGCCACGTCTTCGCCTCGTCCATGACCTCGCCGGGGATGTCCGCCTCCTTCACCTTGCCGTCGGCGGTGACGAGGGCCTTCATGGCCACGAGATCGACGACGCCGGCGAAGCCGGACTCCGATCCCACGGGGATCTGGAGGGGGCACAGGCGTCCCTTGAGGCGCTTCTGGAGTGACTCGAGGGTGCGGAAGAAATCGGCGCGCTCGCGGTCGAGACGGTTGATCACGATGGCGCGGGGCAGCCCGTACTCGTTGGCGTACTTCCAGACCTTTTCCGTCTGCACCTGCACGCCGGCCACCGCGTCCACGACGATGACGGCTGCGCTCGCCGCGCGCAGTCCCGCCCTTGCGTCCGCCACGAAGTCGCCGTACCCGGGGGTGTCGATCAGGTTGAGGCGGTGGCCCTTCCAGTCGCAGAAGGCGACGGAGGTGCCGAGCGAGATCTTGCGCTTGATCTCGTCGGGATCGAAGTCGGTGGTGGTGGTGCCGTCATCGACCTTGCCGAGCCGGTTGACGGCGCCGGCCGCGAAGAGGATGCCTTCCACCAGGGATGTCTTGCCGACTCCGCCGTGCCCCGCGAAGCCCACGTTACGAATCTTGGAGATGTCCGTCGCCATGCCTGCCTCCCCTCGGCCCCATCGCGTAGGGAAACTTCCACTGCAGGAGAAAGGACGATGTGGAAGGGGATGCTACCACAGCGTTACGGAGTGTTCCAGCGGGCACTGGGTCAATTTGCTTCGCCAGATCCACTCAGCTCTCGCCTCGCGGCCGAGCCGCTCAGCTCGAACCGCCACGTTGCGAGCGGGCCGGCAACCCTCAACGTACATTCAACCCAGCCCTCGCCTCGGGGCTCCGCCCCTCAGCTCGAACGGCCACGTACGCCTCGGGCTGCCGGCCCGCTCGCGCGTGGCCGTTCGAGCTGAGGGCGCAGCCCGAGGCGAGGCCCGAGTAGATCTGGCTCGCAACTTGCCCCAGTGCC
>DASQAK010000076.1:0-43830 GCA_035635755.1 Candidatus Methylomirabilota bacterium
GGCTCCGGCGGCCTCGACGTAGGTCATCCGCCACGGCGCCCAGAGTCGATCCACGCGGGTCGGACCGGCGGGATGCTAGGTGTTGACCAGCTCGCGAAGCCTCTTGCCGACCTTGAAGAAGGGCACCCGCTTCTCGGGGACACTGACGCTGTCACCGGTCTTCGGGTTCCGTCCCTTGCGAGAGTTGCGGTGACGGATGCGGAAGCTGCCGAAGCCGCGCAACTCCACCTTGTCCCCCTTGGCAAGGGCGTCGGTGATGTTGTCGAACACGGTGTTGACGATCAGCTCCGTCTCTTTCTTGGTCAAGCTCGACAGCTTGGAGACTTCCTCGATCAGATCCGCTTTCGTCATGAGCCCGCTCCCTCCACGGGAACCTCGCCTTCATCCGGCCTTGGACGATCGGTCACTCCCGGCCATCGATCCAGGTCCAGTCGGTCGGGGTTCATACCCGACTTGGTGACCGTAGCACGCCCGGCGAAAGATTGTCAAGCAGAGCAAGGGTTTACAGCTACTGCATGAGGTAGAGGGGGGTACGGACGCCCGACAGGGCGGGCAGGAGCTGGCCGGCAGCGCCACCCAGGCCGAGGCGATTCTCCATCAGATCGCGAAACGAAAACTTGCGGCGCGGATAGACGATCTTGGGGCGGCCCGGGATATTGGCCAGCTTGCCCGCCGCGTCGATGGCGTCCTCGTAGCCGCCGAGCTCGTCCACCATCTTGAGCGCGTGCGCCTGCTGCCCCGAGTAGATGCGGCCGTCGGCGAAAGCGAGCACGTCCTTTCGCTCGAGCCCGCGACCTTCGGCCACTGCGTCCACGAACTGCCCGTACACGTCGTCGAGAAGCCGCTGGAGGATCTTCCGCTCCTCGGGGGTCATCTGGCGGGCGAAGTTGCCGACATCCTTGAAGGCGCCCGACTTGATGACGACGTACTCGACGCCCACCTTCTTGAAGAGGCCCTGGAAGTTGGCCATCTGCATGACCACGCCGATCGAGCCGGTCAGGGTGCCCGGATTGGCGTACACCCTGTCGCAGGCGGTGGCGACGTAGTAGCCCCCGGAGGCGGCCACCGCTCCGAGCGAGGCGACCACGGGCTTGCCACCCTTCCGCAACCGCTGGATGGCCGAGAAGATCTCCTGGGTGGGCGCCACCACCCCGCCCGGGCTGTTGATGCGCACGACCACCGCCTTGACGGAGGGATTGTCGCCGTGCTCGCGGAGGTCGCGCACGGCCTGGCCGCCGTCGAGGATGATCCCTTCGATCTCGACGACGGCGACCTTGGCCCCGCCCGTGGGCAACCCGTCTTCGCTCACGGTGGCCATGAGCACCCAGACCGTGCCCACGAAGAGCACGAGGATGCCCAGGGTCAGCCCGAGCGCGGTCAGGGCGATCCGGGCGCGCGAGGTCATGGTCGCGTCACCATGGCGGTGCTATTCCTCTTCGTCTTCGAAATCATCTCCCCCGCGGCGCTTCCGTCCCTTGCCCCGCCCCCGGCCCTCGGCCTGGGACGGCTCCTCCGTGATGGTGGCGGCCACGTCCTTGAGGCTCAGCCCGATGCGCCGCTCATTGGGGTCGACACGGATGACCAGGAGGGTGAGCTCGTCGCCCACGTTGACGAGGTCCGACGGCGCGGCGATGGGCCGGTGCGACATCTGCGACACGTGCAGGAGGCCGTCCACGCCGGGCTCGAGCTCGACGAAGGCGCCGAAGTCCGTCAGGCGCACGATCTTGCCGGTCACCCGCGAGCCCATGGGATAGCGCTGGGTCACGGACTCCCACGGATCGGGCTGGATCTGCTTGATGCCGAGGGAGATCCGCTTGTTGTCCTTGTCCACGTTCAGGATCTGCGTCTCGATGGGCTGGCCCTTCTTGAGGAGCTCGGAGGGGTGCCCGATGTTGCGGGTCCACGACATGTCCGAGATGTGCAGGAGCCCGTCCACGCCGGGCTCGAGCTCGACGAAGGCGCCGAAATCGGTGAGGTTGCGCACCTTGCCCTCCACGCGCTCGCCGGGCTTGTACCGCTCGTCGATGGTCGCCCACGGATCAGCCTCCACCTGCTTCATGCCGAGGGAGATCCGCTTGGTCGCCTTGTTCACGTCGAGGACCAGGACATCCACGGTGTCGCCGACGTTGACGATCTTCGAGGGGTGCCGGACCCGCCGCGTCCACGACATCTCGGAGACGTGGACGAGCCCTTCTACCCCTGGCTCGAGCTCGATGAAGGCGCCGTAGTTCGTCAGGCTGACCACCCGCCCCTGGACCTTGGCCCCCACGGGGAAGCGCGCGTCCACGATGGCCCACGGATCGGAGGACTTCTGCTTGTAGCCCAGCGACACGCGCCCCGTCTCGCGGTCGAAGTGAAGGACGACCACCTCGACCTGGTCGCCGATCTGGAAGATCTCGGAGGGGTGGCCCACCCGCCCCCAGGACATGTCTGTCACGTGGAGGAGGCCGTCGATGCCGCCCAGGTCGATGAAGGCGCCGTAGTCCGTGATGTTCTTGACGGCGCCCGTCAGGACCATGCCCTCCGAGAGGACGGAGAGCGTGTGCTTGCGCTTCTCCTCGCGCTCCTCCTCGAGGACGGCGCGGCGCGAGAGCACGACGTTGCCGCGGCGCCGGTTGAGCTTGATGACCTTGGCGCGGATGATCTGCCCGAGCATGGAGGCCAGGTTCTTCACGGGCCGGAGGTCGACCTGCGAGCCGGGGAGGAACGCGCGCACCCCGACATCGACGGAGAGGCCGCCCTTGACGACCTCCACCACCTTCCCTTCCACCGGCGTGCCGCTGTCATGGGACTTGGAGATGGCGTCCCACACCTTGATCTTGTCGGCCTTGTCTTTGGAGAGGACGATCAGTCCCTCACTGTCCTCCTTGGACTCGAGGTAGACCTCGATTTCCTCGCCCACCTTTGGGAGCGCGCCCGAGTGGCGGAACTCCTCGATGGCGATGGTCCCCTCGCTCTTGTAGCCGATGTCCACGAGGACCTCGCTATCGCGTACCTCGACCACCCGGCCGCGGACGACCTCCCCTTCCTCGATGTCGCCCACTCCCCGCTTGAACCAATCCTCCATGCTCTCCTCGGGGCCGTCGTCCACCTCCCTCTGCCCCCCTGCGAGGCCCTGCGACTCCCGATTCTCCGTCTCCATAATGCGGTGCTTCCTCCCTTGATGGATATCGCCGGAGCGGCGGCTACCGGCCGCCCCTGACGTCGTGCTGCGACTGCGCGCTGCTCACGGCATGCGTCTTCTCGTCTTGCTCCCGCAGCTGGGCGATGGCGCGCATCATCTCCTGCGCCGCCTCCCGGTACCGCTCCTTCCGGCCCGCTCCGGGGTCGGGCTTGAAGTGTAGCGCGGGTCCGAAGATCACGCGCACCTTAGACCGGCGAGGCCACCAGGCCCCCCGGGGCAGCGCGTACAACGTTCCCGTCACATAGGTCGGGACCACGGGCACCTCGGTGAGGACGGCGAGCATCCCGATGCCGGGCTTGCCCTCGCCGAACGAGCCGTCACGGCTGCGCGTGCCCTCGGGAAACGCGAGAAGGGCCTCGCCCTCCTCGAGCAGACGCGCGGCCGTCTTGAGCGCCTTCGGGTCCGATCCCTCGCGCCTCACGGGATGCGCGTTGAGATTCCGGATCAGCCAGCCGAAGCCGGGAATCCGGAACAGCTCCACCTTGGCCATGAAGTGCAAGGTCCGCGACGTCGAGCTTCCGATGATCGGAGGGTCGAGCACGCTCTGGTGGTTCGAGACCACCAGCACCGGTCCCGAGCCGGGCACATGTTCGGCGCCGCGAACCTGGAGCCCGAGCCTCCAGCGCACGAGCGCCACGGCGATGGGCTTCAGGATCTCGTACAGCATCGCGCCTGCTCCACCGCGTCCAGCATTCGCTCCACGACCGCTTCCGGAGAGAGCGCGGTCGAATCGAGCACGAAGGCGCCCTCGGGTCTGACGAGAGGGGCGAGGTCACGCTCCATGTCCTGCCGGTCCCGCTGCGTCACCTCGGCCTTGACCGTCTCGTAGTCGGCGGGAAGGCCGGTGGCGGCCAGCTCCTCGCTCCGGCGCCTCGCCCGCTCGTCGAGATCCGCGTCGAGGTAGAACTTCACCTCGGCCTCGGGACACACCACGCTGCCCGTATCCCGGCCCTCCAGCACCACGCCGCCCGCGCGGGCGAGCCGGCGCTGGAGGGGGGTGAGCTTGTCCCGCACGACCTGGAGACGCGTCAGCCTGGACGTCAGCATGCCCAGCTCGGGCGTGCGGAGCTGGGCGCTGATGTCCCGGCCGTTGACGATCACCCGGCCGCCCTCGAGATCCACCGTGGTCTTCTCGAGCACCTTGCCGACGGCGGGCGTGTCATCCGCGGCGACGCCGGCCTCCTTGACGGCCCAGGCGAGGGCGCGATAGAGCGCGCCCGTGTCGACCAGCGTGAAGCCGAGGCGGCGGGCGAGCTCGCGCGCCGCCGTCGACTTGCCGGCCGCCGCCGGTCCGTCAATGGTGACGACGGGCTGTCGCTTCAGGGCAGCTCCTCGGCGCACACGCGCCCCGCGAGGGAATTGACGGCGGCCACGAAGCCCGGGTACGAGGTGTTGATGCACGCCGTATCCTCGACGACGGTCTCCCCTTCCGCGATGAGGCCCGCCACCACGAGGGCCATGGCCATGCGGTGGTCGCCGCCGCTTCCCACGGTGGCGCCGCGAAGCCGCGCCCCGCCCTCGATGTCGAGGCCGTCGGGCCGCTCGGCGACGCGCGCCCCCATGCGCGCGAGCTCGGCCGCGATGGCGCCGATGCGGTCGGACTCCTTCACGCGAAGCTCGGCGGCGTCGGTGATGCGGGTACGCCCGGCGGCGGCGCAGGCCGCCACGGCGAGGATGGGCACCTCGTCGATGAGGCGGGGAATGAGCTCGCCGCCGATGTGCGCGCCACGGAGCGCGGTGCTGGCCGTAGTCAGGTCGGTCACCGGCTCCCCCACCGCGCTGGACTCGCCGCCGCGCTCGATCCGCGCGCCCATCGACGCGAGGACGTCGAGGAGACCCGCCCGCGTCGGATTGCTGCCCACCCGGGCGACCGTCACGCGGCCGTCCGCCACCAGCGCGCCCGCCACGAGCAGGAAGGCGGCCGAGGAGATATCGCCGGGAACGGCGACGGCCTGGCCGCGAAGCTCGCGGCCCGGCGTGATCGTCACCGTGCGCCCGTCCACGGAGAGCCGCGCGCCGAAGCCCGCGAGCATCCGCTCGGTGTGATCGCGGGACTGGGCCGGCTCCGTCACGCTGACGGGCCCATCGGCCCAGAGACCGGCCAGGAGGAGGGCGGTCTTGATCTGGGCGGAGGCCACGGGGGACGCGTAGACGTACGCGCGGAGTGGCCGTGCCCCGCGCACGCCGAGCGGGAGCCGTCCGCCATCCTGGCGTCCGACGAAGGTCGCGCCCATGGCGGCGAGCGGCTCGGCGACGCGCTTCATGGGTCGCCGCCTCAGGGAGGCGTCCCCCGTGAGGAAGGTCCAGAAGGGCTGACCGGCGAGCAGGCCCAGGAGCAGGCGGGCGCCGGTTCCCGAATTGCCGCAGTCGAGGATGTCCTCGGGCTCGCGCAGACCCATGAGTCCCGCGCCGTCCACGAGGTAGTGCCCCGGGCCCTTCCGCGTGACGAGCACGCCCAGCTTCTCGACGGAGCGCAGGGTGTTGAGGCAGTCCTCGCCCTCGAGATATCCGGTGATCTCCGTGCGGCCGCTCGCGACGGCGCCGAGGAGGGCGGCCCGATGGGAGACGGACTTGTCGCCGGGCACCTCGATGGTGCCGGCGAGCCTCGTCACCGGCCGCACCCGTATCCTCATCCGAGCCGCTCCCGGAGCGCGCGGATGCGCTCGAGCTCGGCCTCGATCCGCGCGCCGTCGCCGGAGCGCACGAGGGATTCCAGGTCTCCGAGCGCGGCGCGAAAGGCGGCCAGGGCCTCCGCGAGGGCCTCGCGGTTCTGCTCGAAGATGTCGCGCCACATCACGGGATCGGAGGCGGCGATGCGCGTGGTGTCCTTGAAGCCGCGCGCGGCCACGTCGAAGAACTGGGGATCCATGCGGGCGACCGCGGCCACGAGGGCGTCGGCCACGAGGTGCGGCAGATGGCTGACGGCGGCCACGGCGCGGTCGTGCGTGACCGGGTCGAGGCTCATGACCCGGCTGCCCACGGCTTCCCAGAGCTCGCTCGCGCGCTTGAGCGCGTCGACGCTGGTGCGCTCGGTCGGGGTGAGGATGACGAGGGCGCCGCGGAAGAGATCGGCCCGCGCCACGCCATAGCCTGCGAGATTGGAGCCGGCGATGGGATGCCCGCCCACGAAGGCGAGGGGGCGCTCCGCGGCCAGGGCCTCGGCGGTGCGGACGATGCGCGCCTTGGCGCTGCCCACGTCCGTGACGAGAGCGCCGTCGGCGGCGGCGCGCCAGACCGCGGGAAGCTGCGCCTCCAGGGTGGCCACCGGGGTGGCGAGGACGACGAGATCGGCGCCCGCCACGCCCTCGGCGATATCGGTGGTGATCCGGTCCACGGCTCCGTCGGCGAGGGCGGGCTCGAGACTCCCGACCCTCCGGCCGACCGCCACGATCTCCCGCGCGAGCGACTCCGCCCGCGCCGCCTTCGCGAGAGAGCCGCCGAGAAGCCCGAGTCCGACGATGGTGAGCCGGCGGATCACCCGGCCTTGCCCTCCGCGAGCACCTTCTTGAGCGCCTTGACGAGACGACGATTCTCCTCGGGAGTGCCGATGGTGATCCGGAGCGCCGTCTCCATCCCAAAGCTCGCCATGGGCCGGACGATAACTCCCTCCTTGAGGAGGCGCTGGAAGATATCGGTGCCCGAGCGCCCCACGTCGACGAGGATGAAGTTCGCGCGCGAGGGGACATACTTCACCCCCATGGCGGTGAACTCCTCGCAGAGGAAGTGGCGACCCGCCTCGTTCATGCGGAGGCACTCGAGGATGTGCGAGTCGTCCTCGAGGGCGGCGAGGGCCGCGACCTGGGCCAGCGAGTTGATGTTGAAGGGCTGCCGGATCCGATTGAGGAGCGACACGCAGTCGGGGTCGGCGATGGCATAGCCCACGCGCAGGCCGGCCAGGCTCGCCGCCTTGGAGAAGGTCCGCAGCACCACCACCTTGCGTCCGTGCTTCATGAAGCCGAGGGAGTCCGGGAAGTCCGGGCCCTGGGCGAACTCGAAATAGGCCTCGTCGAAGACCACGATGACCTTGTCGGGCACCCGCGCCATGAAAGTCGTCACCTCTTCGGCGGTGACCACGGTGGCCGTCGGGTTGTTCGGGTTGGCCACGAAGACGAGCTTGGTCATGGGCGTGATGGCGCGGGCCATCGCTTCCAGGTCCAGCCGGTGGTCCTTCAAGGTCACCACCACACGAATCCCTCCCGCGGCCTGGACGATCATCGGGTACACGACGAAGGACGGGTGCGGGATCACCGCCTCCTCGCCCGGGCGCAGGAAGGCCCGCACGATGAGCTCGATGAGCTCGTTCGAGCCATTGCCCATGATGAGCTGGTCGGGGTTGAGCCCGTGGCGGCGGGCGAGGGCGATCCGGAGGTAGTGGGCGCTGCCGTCCGGATACCGGTTGAGATGCGGCAGGGCGTCGGCAATGGCCTTGAGCACGCGCTCCGAGGGCGGCAAGGGGTTCTCGTTGGAGGCGAGCTTGATGACATCCGTGAGGCCGAACTCGCGCTCGAGCTCCTCGATGGGCTTGCCCGGCTCGTAGGGCGCGATGCCGAGGATGTGATCGTTGGCGACGGATTCCCAGGACACGGGCATGAGCGGCTCCTTAGGCGGCCGGGTAGGACCCGAGGATCTTGAGGAACTGGCAGCGTTGCTTGACCTCGTCGAGGACGGCGCGGACATCATCGGTGTCGCGGTGGCCCTCGAAGTCGACGAAGTTCACGTACTCCCACGGGCGCCGCTTCGTCGGTCGCGATTCGATCTTGGTCAGGTTGAGTCGTCGGGCCGCGAAAGGCTGGAGGATGCTGTACAGCACGCCCGGCTCGTTCTTCATGGAAAAGAGGATGGACGTCTTGTCGCGGCCGGTGGGCCCCACCGCTCTCCGGCCTATCACGAGGAAGCGGGTGCTGTTGGCGGGGTTGTCCTCGATGCGGCGCCGGAGCACGGGCACGTCATAGGTGCGGGCGGCCAACTCCGAGGCCACCGCGGCCACCGTGGGATCGTCCTTGGCGCGCTCGGCGGCGGCGGTCGTGGAGGACATCTCCTCCAGGCGCGCCTCCGGCAGGTGCGCGAGCAGCCACTGGCGCGTCTGCGCGAGGCCTTGCGGGTGAGAGCACACGATCTTGATCTCCTCGAGCTCCGTGGCTCGGGAGAGGAGGTGCTGGCTGATGTCGAGGGTGAGCTCTCCCGTGATCACCGCCTCGGACTCGATGAGCCGGTCGAGGGTGATGTTGACGGGGCCCTCCGTGGAGTTCTCCACGGGCACCACGCCGCACTCCGCGCGTCCGCGCTCGACCTCCTCGAAAATGTCCGCGATGCTCCGCAGCGGGATCAGCTGGGCCGAGGTGCCGAACCGACGCATGGCCGCCACGTGGGTGAAGGTTCCCGCGGGCCCCAGGTAGCCCACGGGGAGCGGGTTCTCCAGGGCGAGGGAGGCGGAGAGGACCTCGCGCCAGACGGCGCGCACGGCATCCGCGGACAGCGGGCCGGTATTCAGGGCGACGAGGCGCTCCAAGAGCTGCACCTCGCGCTCCGGGACAAAGTACGGCCTGTCCTGTTGCCTCTTGAGCTCGCCGATCTGGAGGGCGGCCTGCCCGCGCTGATTGAGGAGGTGGAGGATTTGTTCGTCGAGGTCGTTGATCCTGGATCGCCAGTCGTCCAGGTCCATAGAAGCTCCTGATGCGGATCTATCAGCGAATCCCGGTCAGTATAGGCGAAGCGGCTCCCCCACGCAAGTTCTCGAGGGCCGCGCGCTCCGCGGCTGTGAGCGGGCGTGCCTTGCCCGCGGGCAGCGATCCGAGGTGAAGCGGCCCGAATTGCACGCGGCGCAGCCGGATTACCGGGTGGCCGAGCGCCTTGCAGTAGCGCTTCACCTCCCGGTAACGTCCCTCGGCGAACGTGAGCTTTATCCACGTCGAGCGCGGCCCGCGCCGCAGGAGGCTGATGGCCGCGGGCACGGCGGGGCCGTCGGGCAACACGACCCCGCGTCGCCAGCGACCGAGGTCACGGGGCGACACGTGTCGCTCGACCTCGACCTCGTAGACGCGCGGGATCTCGTAACGAGGATGTAGCAGTCGGTTGGTCAGCTCTCCGTCGTTGGTGAGGAGGAGCAGCCCCTCCGCATCGTAGTCGAGCCGGCCCACGGGGAAGACGCGAGGAGCTCCCGGAGGGAGCAGATCGATGACGACGGGACGGCCCTGCGGATCGGCCCGGCTCGTGACGTAGCCGCGCGGCTTGTGGAGGAGGACGTACGCGCGCGCCTCGGCGCCCTGAAGGGGCCGGCCATCGAGGGTGATCCGGTCGACCTCGGGATCCGCCTGGGCGCCCGGCTCGCGGCGCACGTCGCCGTTGACGGCGATGCGCCCCGCGGCCAGGATCGCTTCAGCGCCCCGGCGTGACGCCAGCCCCGCCTGGGCCAGGATCTTGCTGAGGCGCGTCGGTGCCAGCGTTGCTCTCCGCGGTCGCGGCCAGCCGCGCCTCCGTGTCCCCGTTCTCCCCGCTCTCGGCCGGCGGCTCGGGGACGACGAGCTCGCCCTCGACCCGCGGCAGATCGCTCACGTCGCGCAGCCCGAAGGCCACGAGGAAGTCTCGCGTGGTCTCGTACAGGTACGGCCGCCCCGGGGCCTCCTTGCGCCCGGCGATCCGAATCATGCGCCGGTCGAGGAGGTTGTCGAGAACGGCTTCCGAGTTGACGCCACGGATCGCGTCGATGTCGGGACGCGAGGCGGGTTGGCGATAGGCGATGATGGCGAGCGTTTCCAGGGCGGAGCGCGACAGCCGCGAGCGCGTCCGGCTGCGCGCCAGTCGCACGAGCCAGGGCGCCACGTCCGGCCGCGTCACCAGCCGATACCCTCCCCCGACCTCGATGATCATGAGGGCCCGATCCTCGGCGTCGAGCCTGGCCTTGAGCCTGGTCACGAGCGCGCGCGCCTCCTCGGGTGAGCCGAGCTCCAGCACCTCGCGTATGCGGTCGGGCTCGACGGGCGTCTCCGAGGCGAAGAGGAGGGCTTCGACGACGTCGATGGGCTCAGTCATTCGCGATGTCTCCACCAGCCGGTTCTCCACCCGTGGGGGCGGCGGCCGCGTCTGTGGTTGGTCCTTCGATCACGATCTCGCCGAAGAGCTCGGCCTGGTGCGCGCGCGCCTGCCCCAGGCGGACCAGCTCGAGGAGAGCCAGGAGCGTCACCACCCACTCCGCGCGCACGCGCTCTTGCCCTGCGACGGACGAGAAGAGGATGGACCAGGTGTTGCGCAGGAGATCCACGATCTCCCCCATGCGCTCGAGGATGGACAGCGGATTCGGCTCGATCTCGCGCGGCGTCCGTCGCTTCTGCTCCTGGATGAGCCGCGTGATGGCGCGCTCGAGGAGATGCACCGAGAGATCTTCGAGGGGGACGTCCTCGGGAGGCGGCAGCTCGGCCACCGTGCGTCCGTAGAGCAGCGCCTGCTCCGCCTCGCGCTCGCCCAGCCAGGCCCCCAGGGCCTTGACCCGTGCGTACTCGCGCAGGCGCTCGGCCAGCTCCTGGCGCAGGAGCTCGCCCTCCTCGTCGAGCTCATCAGGGGGCGCGTCCGGATCGGGGGGCAGGAGGAGCTTCGACTTTAGATAGATGAGCGTCGCCGCCATCACCATGAAGGCCCCCGCCGTCTCGAGATCCTGGAACTGCACGGACTCGAGGTGCGCGAGGTACTGCTCGGTGATGGCGCGGATGGGCAGGTTGGCGAGGTCGACCTCGTTGGTCCGGCAGAGGTGAAGGAGAAGATCGAGGGGGCCGACGAACGACTCGACCCTGACGGTCAAGCCCTGCGATTCGGAAGCGGCTTCAGTCTCGATCATTTGGTAACGGGGGCCCAGAAATGGCCCCCGTACTCCCCCACACGTGTGTTCCTCGGTCGGCGGGGGGCCCAGAAATGGCCCTCGTACTCCCCCAGTTGTGTGTTCATCGCGGTTCGAGGTTGATCAAAGATCTGACCTCCTCCATGGTCTTCTGGGCAAAGACGCGGGCGCGGCGCGAGCCCTCGTGGAGGATCTCCACGATCTCGCGCGGCTTGGCCGCGAAGCGCTCGCGCGCTTCCCGGATCTTGGCGAGGGGCGGGATCATGTGCTCGAGGAGCACCGCCTTGCAGTCGAGACAGCCGATGGCGGCCGTCCGGCAGCCCGTGGCACAGGCCTCGCGCGCGGGCGCGGGGGTGAAGATCTTGTGCAGGTCGAAGACCGGGCAAACGTCGGGATTGCCGGGATCGCTCCGGCGCTTGCGGGCCGGATCGGTGACCATGGGCTTGACCTTGGCCGTGATCGCTTCCGGGCTGTCCGACAGGAAGATGGCGTTGCCGAGCGACTTCGACATCTTGCGCCCGTCCGTGCCCGGCACCTTGGGAATCTCCGTCAGCTTCGCGCCGGGCTCGGGAAAGACCGCGCGCTTCCACGTGTGGTTGAAGCGCCGGGCGACCTCCCGGGTCAGCTCGATGTGGGGCACCTGATCCACGCCCACGGGCACCCACTGCGCCTTGTACATCAAGATGTCCGCAGCCTGCAGGAGCGGGTATCCCAGGAGGCCGTACGAGGGAGACTCGAGCCCGAGCTGCTCGACCATCTCCTTGAAGGTGGGGACGCGCTCGAGCCAGCCGAGCGGAGTGACCATGGAAAACAGCAGGTGCAGCTCGGCGTGCTCGGGCACGAGCGACTGGATGAAGAGCGTGCTCCGCTCGGGATCGAGCCCCGCCCCGAGCCAGTCGGCGGCCATCTCGATGGTGCTCTCGGGCGCCTGCCCGCTGTTCTCCGCGTCCGTGGTCAGGGCATGCCAGCTCGCCACGAAGAAGAAGCACTCGTAGTCGTCCTGCAGCCGTACCCAGTTGTCGAGGGCGCCGAGATAGTTGCCCAGATGCAGATTGCCCGTGGGGCGCATGCCGGAGAGGACGCGTGGCTTCCCGGTCATGGCGCACCGGCGTCCTCTCGTCCGGCTCCGCGCGATTCCCAGGCCTTGGCCATGCGCAGGAAGACGTAGTTGGCATAGAGGACGGCGAGCACGAATCCCCGCCAGCCGTCGAGGAAGCCCATCTTCACGACGTACATGGAGAAGAACCGCGCGAAGGGGCGCAGGGTCAAGTCGGTCCAGCGCGGGCGGTGTCCCCCCCTCTCCAACTCGACGGCGGCCAGCGTGGAATAGCGGTTCGCGCGGGCCACGAAGTCCTCGAGCCCGCGATACGAGTGATGGAGCAGGGGCTCGGCGAGCGCCTCGACGTGGCCCTGCACGGCCACCGACTCGTGGACCGCGCTCTCCACGAAGCGGCCCGCTCCGTGCCGGAAGAGGCGGAGCTGATAGTCCGGATAGAGACCGCCGTGTCGCACCCACGCGCCCCAGAAGAGGTTCTTGCGGGGAACGGAATAGCCGTCGGCGGGGCCATCCGCCATGAGGATGCGGCGGACGCGCTCCCGCAGCTCGGGGGAGACGCGCTCGTCGGCGTCGAGGGAGAGGATCCAGTCTCCCGTGGCCTGCTCGAGGGCGAAGTTCTTCTGGACGGGGAAGCCGGGCCACGGCCGCACCCAGACCTTGTCCGTGAACTCGCGGGCGAGCTGCGCCGTCTTGTCCGTGGACTCCGCGTCGATCACGATGATCTCGTCGGCCCAGCTCACGCTCTCCAGGCAATCGCGGAGCCGGGCTTCCTCGTTCCACGCGATGACGGTGACGCTCAGTCGCCTCACGCTGGCGCCTCGAGCATCTCGCGGGCCGTCTCGAAGGCTCGAGCGGGCGAGAGCCCCGCCATGGTGCCGTCGGGACTCTCGAGACCGCGGCAACGCGGGCCGAAGGGGCCGTTGCGAGCGGCGCGCGTGGGGCCGAAGAGCCCGAGGGCGGGCGTGCCGAGGGCGGCGGCGAGGTGGAGGGGGCCGGTGTCGTTGGCGACCATGAGGCGGGCCCGGGAGAGCAGCGCCGTCAGCTCGCCGAGGTCCGTGGGCGGCGCCATCAGCGCGGAGCCTCCCGGCAGCTCCAGGCCGATCTGTCGCGCCATGTGCGCCTCGTCCGGCCCCCAGGCGAGGAGCACGCGCGCCCCCGCCTCGGTGATGAGCCGCTCGGCGAGCGTCCGGAAATGCGAGACGGGCCACTGCTTCTCGGGTCTCCCCGCTCCGGGATTGATCACGACCAGCCGGTCACCGGGCTTCACGCCTTCCTTCGCGAGGAATTCGTCGATGCGGCGCGCCGACTCCGCGGGGATGGGCACGTGGAAGTCGGGAGCTCCTGGTCTGATGCCGAGCGGGCCCAGCAGGGCCAGGTACTGCTCGACAATATGGGCCGCCTCCGGAGGCGGCGTGACGCGACGGTTCGTGAAGAGGGCGTTGCCACGCTCCCGGCAACGGGACGCGCTGAACCCGATGCGCACGGGAGCTCCCGTGTAGGCGGTGAGGAAGCCTGACTTGAGCAGACCCTGGAGATCGATGGCGACGTCGAAGCGGGCGTGCCGGATCCGCGTGCGGAGGCGACCCACCTTGTCCCACACCTGTCGCATGCCGGACGGGCGCCTGATCATTCGCCGCCACAGACGCGTGTCCACGGGCACCACGGTATCGAGATCGGGATGGTCGCGCAGGATGGCGTACTCGCGGGCCTCCACGATCCACGTCAGCTCGGCCTCGGGCAAGGCGCGGCGGAGGGCGCGCGCCACCGGGAGGGCGTGGATCACGTCGCCGAGCGACGAGAGCTTGACGATGGCGATGCGCGCGGGGTTCAGCGGCCACCCCTTCCGAATCGCTCGACGATGGTGCGGATGAGATCGCGGGTGGCGTGGGTCTTCGGATCGCCGGCGATGGCGACTTTTCCGCCCGCGGCGAGCACGGCGGCGCGCTCGGGCACCGTCTCCGCCGTGTAGTCGGTACCCTTGGCGTGGACATCGGGCCTGAGCGTGGCCACCAGCCCGTCCGCCGTGTCGTCGTCGAAGATGACGACGGCGTCGACCGACTCGAGGGCTCCCACGATCTCCGCGCGCTCCGCCGCCGTCATGATCGGCCGCCCCGCGCCCTTGAGGCGGGCCACGGACGCGTCGGAATTGACCCCCACGAGGAGGGCGTCCCCCAGGGCGCGGGCGTCTTCGAGGTAGCGGACATGTCCGACGTGGAGGAGATCGAAGCACCCGTTGGCGAGGACGACGCGCTTGCCCTCTCCGCGCCAGCGCGAGGCGAGTCCCCTCGCCTCCTCAAGACCGAGAAGCCGTGTCATCGCCCGCCAGCGATTCGAGAAGCTCGCGCGGCGTCGCGGCCGCCGTGCCCCGCTTCATGACCACCACACCGCCCGCGACGTTGGCCAGCCACGCCGCCTCCGCGGGGGCCGCTCCCGCGGCCAGGGCCGTGGTGAAGGCGCTGATGACCGTGTCGCCCGCTCCCGTTACGTCGGCGATCTGGTCGCTCCCGTGTATGGGGATCCACGTCACCGGACCTTCCCGCTCCAGGAGAGCCATGCCCCGGCTGCCGCGCGTGATGAGGAGATAGCGTGCCTCGAGCCGCTCGAGCACGGCCCGCCCCGCCTTCTCGAGGGACGGCTCGTCGCCCAGCTCCGCGCTCGCCAGCTCCTCGACCTCGGGCTCGTTCGGCGTGGCCGCGGTGACGCCCCGGAAGCGCGGCAGGTCGTAGCGGCTGTCCACCGTGACGAGGAGGTCCCGGCGCCGCGCGATCTCGCTCACCGTTTCGAAGACCCTGGACGTCACCGTCCCGTAGCCGTAGTCGGAGAGAAGAAAGGCGTCCGCGCGCGCCCCGGCCGCCTTGACACGCTCCACGATCCCGCGCTCCACGTCGTCGGGCAGGGTCGCCTCCGGCTCGCGGTCGAGCCGGACGACCTGTTGCCGCGTGGATTCGTAGCCTCCCGCCATGATCCGCGTCTTCACCGGCGTCGCTCGCTCGCGCGACACCATGACGCCGTCGGTCGAGATCCCCGTGTCCGTGAAGAGACGGGTCAGCTCCTGGCCCGCCTCGTCGCGCCCGACGACACCCACCGGTGTGGCCACCGCTCCCAGGGCGCGGACATTGTCGGTGGCATTGGCGGCCCCGCCCAGCCGCACCTCGCGGTCCGTGAAGCGGAGGATGAGGACGGGCGCCTCGCGTGAGATGCGCGCGGGCTTCCCGTAGAGATACTCGTCGGCGATGATGTCGCCCACCACCACGACGCGCTTGCCCGCGAGGGCGGGAATCAGCTCGCGCAGCCGCCTGAGGGGAAGCATCAGCGGGCGAGCGCCCACTCCACGGCGTCCAGGAGATCTTCGGCGACGTGGTCGGGCTTCACGCCCCACGCGTCCCGTCGGTGCTCGAATTCGCCGCGGCCATAGCCGGTGAGCACGAGGACGCCCGCCGCCCCCGCCGCCTGTCCCGCCGCGACGTCGGACGGCTTGTCGCCGATCATGACCGAGCGTCCGAGATCGAGATCGAGGTCGGCGGCGGCGCGCAGCAGCATCCCCGGCCGCGGCTTGCGGCACTCGCAGTCGCGCCGGAAAGGCGGCGCGCCCGCCGTGGGGTGATGGGTGCAGACATAGAGCGCGTCGAGGCGCGCATCGTGCGCGGCGAGCTGGCGCACGACCTCGTCGTTCACCGCGCGAAGCACTCCTTCCGAGAAATAGCCACGGGCGATGCCGGCTTGATTGGTGGCCATGATGGCGGGGATTCCCGCGCCATTGAGCTTGCGGATGGCCTCGGGTGTTCTCGGCAGGACCCGCACACGGCTCACGTGATTGATGTACCCCATCTCCTCGATGAGGCACCCGTCCCTGTCCATGAACACCGCCGGGCGTCCGGAGGTGAGGCCAGGCATGTGAGGCAGTGTAATCCTCGACGCCGGAATCTTCAATGTAAATCGCTGGTTAGTGACTCGGCCCAGGTGGGCCGACAGGTGATCATCGCCTGAGGCTCTGCCAGAGGGAAGCCAGCCGCTCGACCTGGGCCTCGAAGGTGAAGGGAAGCGCGGCGGCGCGGGCCCCAGCAGACAGCTTTCTGGCGTCGCCATGGAGGAGCGCGCCGAGGCCACCGGCGATGGCGGCGGCCTCAGGCTTGTCGACGACCACCCCGCTCTCCCCCGCTACGACCGCTTCGGCGCCGCCGGCCCCGCGGCTCGTGAGGACGGGAACCCCGGAGGCGAGGGCCTCGAGATGAACGTTGCCGAAGGGCTCGTAGAGGGCGGGAAGCGCCAGCACGTCGGCCGCAGCATACAGTCGCTCGACGTCGGGTCTCGGCGCGCTCCAGGTCACGCTGTCGCTCACGCCCAGGCGCTCGGCCAGGAGGCGATACGGCTCCCTCCGGCCCCGCCCCGCCACGAGCAGCCGCGCGCTCCTGTCGCCAAGCCTCGCCAGGCCCTCGATGAGGGGACCGAGCCCTTTGCGCTCGAAGCCCGAGCCGATGAAGGCGACGAGCCACGCCTCTCCGCTTATGCCCAGGGCCGCGCGCGTCTCGGTCCGCCAGCGCCCCCGGTTATCGGGATGGAAGCGGTCGAGGTCCACGCCGTTGTACACGGTGGTGACGGCCCGAGCGGGAGTCTTGTACAGGCGCTGGATCTCCTCTTTCCCCTGGACGGAGATCGCGACCACGTGCCTGGCGCTCTCTAGCGTGAAGATGCGCCGTTCCAGCCACAAGAGGAGACGATGATGAGGATTCACTTGAAACCCTGCCCGCCCCATCGCGTCGAGGTAGGCGCGGTGGCTTCCCTCCCCCGCCCGATACACGTCCTGGACGAGGCACCGCTCGTGGCTCTGGACGACGTCGTATCGTCCCGAGCGCACCGCCCGCCGGGCCTGAAGGGCGAAGGACAGCTGTCGCAGGACGGAGGGCGAACCGAGGATGGGAAGCGGATGCACCGTGACGCCGTCGACCTTCGGCTGCGCGCGCGTGGTGATCAGGTGAATGTCGTGCTCGGCGCGGCGGACGAGGGCCGAGAGCAGCCCCGCCGTGGCCGTCTCGACTCCGCCATGGAAGGAGAAGGGCCGGCAGATCAGCGCGATCTTCATCGGCGGGCTCGCGCCCCCGCCGTCACCTGCTCGATCAGGGGGAAGAGATCGCGGCGAGCCGCGCTGAAGCTGTAGCGCTCGACGCAGCGCTCTCGGGCGCGCCGTGCGAGCGCGGCGGCTTCGCCAGAATTGTCGAGGAGTCGGGCGATGGCCGCGCCCAGGGCCGACACGTCGCCGGCCTCCACCAGGAGCCCGCAGCCTTCGAGGATCTCGGGGATCATGGACACGCGGGTGGACACGATGGGCCGACCGAGGGCCATCGCGTCGAAGAGCTTCGCGGGGACCTGGCCCCGCGTGTCCGGCGTGTCACGCTGGGGCACGACGACCACGTCGGCCGCGGAGAGAAAGCTCGGGATCTCCTCGAAGGCGATGGGCGGAGCCAGGCAGATGTCCGGGAATCGCCGGGCGAGATCGCGACCGAGGACGCTCTCGGGAAGGGTGCCGACGACGGCGAGCCGGACGTCCTTTCGCCCGAGCCCGGCCACCGCCGCGCCGAGGTCGTCCAGGCCTTTGTAGCCGCGCGGAGTGCCGAGGAACATGACCACACGCTCGTCCGCGATGCCGAGGCGGCGGCGCGCCTCCATGGGCGAGCCTGAGCCCGGCTTCCACGCATCGGTGTCCCGCACGTGCGGGACGAGGGTGCCGCCGAATCGCTGCTGGAGGAACCTCGAGGCCACGGTGATGCCGCTCGCCAGCCCCGTCAGACGCTCGGTGAGCCAGGTCCACGGCAGGCCTTTGGGGTTGCCGAAGTTGACCGCTCGGCCGAGGGTCCCCGCGGGTCCGGAGCGGAGATAGAACCCAACCTCCCAGTCGTCGATGTCGAGGAGGAGCGGCCGACGCCCGAGTATGCGCTTGAGATAGCCGATGCCGGCGCTCCCCAGCCTGGTCTTGGACGCGTAGACGAGATCGCCGTCGGCCCGCCGGGCCAGCTCGGCCATGGTCATGATGAAGCCGGGCATGCGTCGCTCGGGCACGCCCGCGTAGCGCACCGGGCCCCCAGCCACGGGCATCCACGGGGTAGGCCCCGAGCGGGGGCCTATCACCTCGACCTCGCCGAGGGGAGCGAGGAGGCGGGCGAGGAGATCCGCTCGACCCGCGGCATTGTCGGAAAGGTCGAAGCAAAGGACGGAGGTCTTCATTCAGCCGGCGAGCAATCCGCGGTAGTGCCCGACGAGCTTTTCGGCGACCCGGGCGCCGGTGAGCCGGCCATGCGCGAGCCGGGCGGCCGCCTGGCCCAGCTCGGCGCGCAGCGCCGGTCGATCCAGGAGCCTGGCAATGGCGGCGGCGAGCTCGGGAGCGTCGCCGCCCGGGACGAGCAGCGCATCCCGACCGTCGGTGAGAACCTCGGCGGCGACTCCCACTCGGCTCGCCACCACGGCGCGCCCGGCGGCCAGATACTCGAAGAGCGCGCGCGACATGCCGTCCGATTCGAGAGGGGGGTAGAGGGCGATGTCGAGCGCGGCGAGGAGGCCAGCGGTGTCCTCCACGAATCCCAGGAACGAGACGCGCTCGGAGAGTCCGGCCTTCTCCACGGCCTGGCGTAGGGCGGCTTCAAATGGCCCCTGGCCGGCGAAGACAAGGTGAAAGGGCCGCCCCCCCGAGGCGAGTTGCGTGGCCGCCTCGACCACGAGGCCGTGCCCTTTCATGACCCTGAACCCTGAGAGCACGCCGATCACCGCCGCCTTCTCGTCGATGCCGAGACGCCGCCGGAGCGCCGTGGAATCCGATGCAGGCTGGAAGCGCTCGCCATCTGCTCCTCCCGGGAGGGCCACAACGCGGTGAGTGGGCGCCAGGCCTCCCGCCCGGCACTGCCGGGCGATGGCTTCGCTGACCGTGATCATGAGGTCTGTCGCGTGGCCGTAGAGCCAGCGGTTCAGGGCATGGGGCCGGAGGGGCTGCACGATGTGGCGTGTCCTCACGAGGGGTGTCGGACGCGCGCGGAATCGATTGGCGAGGGCAGCGAGCCAGTGCTCCTTGCCCCGGTGGACGTGGACGATGTCCGCGCTCTCGAGGCGGGCGCGGAGACGTCGGATATCGTGGAGGTCCGCCCATGGCTTCAGCCCGGAGCGCAGGGAGAGGGTCTCGATCCTCTTCACCCCCTCCGCTCGAGCCCTCGAGATCACGCGCTCCTCGCTGCCCCTCCGGCAGAGGAGGGTCGCCTCATGTCCGGTCCGGTCCAGCTCGCAGCACATGCGTGCTGCCCAGTAGGCATCGGACGACCAGCCCCGGCAGGAAAGGACGTGGAGGATTTTCATCTAGCTCCGGGGGGGAGCGACCGCCGGTCGCTCTGAGGGTTGGCTCGGCTCGCCTTTGGCTCCGCCTCACACTGCTTCCCCGGTCCCCCCCACCGGTCCGACTCGAGTCCGTTCTCCTCGCTCATCATCCACGAGGTTGATCGCGACCGCCGGTCGCTCTGAGGGTTGGCTCGGCTCGCCTTCGGCTGCGCCTCACACTGCTTCCCCGGGCCTCCCCACCGGCTCGAACTGAGCACAGTATCTACGCTGCGCTCTCTCATTACCGCTTGCTGACGAGCGCTGCCGCGTAGATCTCTTCGACGCGACGGGCATGGCTGTCGGGGCTGAACCGGCCGAGCGCGCGGCGGTGCCCCGCCTCGCCCATGGCGCGGGCCTCGTGTGGCCGCTCGAGCAGCCGGCGCAGGGCGGCGGCGACGTGCTCGGCCGAGACACGCTCGAGGAGGAGGCCGGTCTCGCCGTGAACGACGGCTTCCGGTAGTGCCCCCACCCGGGCCCCCACCACGGGCCGCCCGGCCGCCATGGCCTCGAGGGCGGCCCGGCACGACTCATCCGAGCCTGCCCCGAGAAGGACGAAGATATCGAGGGCATGGAGGACGGCCGGCAAGTCGGTATCGCGATAACCGGCGAAGAGCGCGCTGTCCTCGAGCCCGAGTCCCTTGACGGCTGCCTCCAGGGCCTGGCGCCGCTCACCCTTGCCGACGAGGAGCAGGCGGGCGTCGGGGCGCTCCCGACGCAGTAGCCGGAAGCCTTCGAGGAGCGTCTCGTGGCCGCGCCCGGCCGCGAAGCGGGCCACGCAGCCGATGAGAGGGGCGGAGGCGACCTGAAATTCCTCGCGGATCTTGGCGGCGCCCCGCGAGTCGGCGGCGAAGCGCGCGGTGTCCACCACGCCCCCCACGCGGTGGACGGCCCGGGCGGGGGCGCCCGCGGCGATGAGCCTTTCCTCGACGCCGCGGCTGATGGCGACGAGGGCCTGGGAGCCGCGGTAGAGGCTCGAGGTGGGCCAGCCCCGTCGCACCGCGCGCTCGTTGTGATAGGAGCGCACGAGCGCGCTCCCGCCGTGAGTCCACCAGCCGAGCCAGTGGTCGTGGCTGTGGTGGACGTGAATCACGTCGAGGGCTTCCTCACGGACCAGGCGGCGGAGCCGTCGGAGGTCGGCGAGGACGGCGGCCGGGCCCGACCGGACATCGAGACGGAGCCCCTCGACGGGCTCCACGCCGGCTTCGCGCGCCTTGGCCTCGAACTTGTCTCCCGGGGCGAGGCCGAGCAGCGCGTGGTGGCCACGGGCCCGGAGAGCGAGAGTCAGCCTGAGAGCTGGATCGGCGCTGCCCGTCCACCAGCGGTTGGCCACGAGGTTGAGGACGCGAAGCGCCCGGTCGCCCGTCATGCGTCACCGTGGCGGAGGAGGGACTCGTAGATCTCGAGGAGGCGACCGACGGAGGCCGAATGCGAGAAGCGCTCCTCCACGAGGCGCCGCGCGGCCGCGGCACGCTCCGCGGCGCCCGCGGGGTCGTCGAGCACGGCTTCGATGCCGCGCGCGAGGGCGGCGGCGTCTTCGGGCGCCACGAGAATGCCCGTCTCCTTGTCCGTGACCACCTCCGGGATGCCCCCCACCGAGCTCGCCACGGCGGGCACCCGCGCCGCGAAGGCCTGGAGCAATGACTGCGGCACGCCCTCCGTGCGCGTGGAGGCGAGGACGAAGCAGTCCATGATCCGGAGGAGATCGGGCACATCGCTCCGGAATCCCGTGAAGACGACGGCGTCGCCCAGTCCGCGCTCTCGGGCGAGGCCTTCCACCCACGGCCGACGGATCCCGTCGCCCACGAGGAGCAGCCGTGCCGTCGGCCAGCGCTCGCGCACCATGGCGAAGGCGTCCAGGAGATGCGCATGGCCTTTCGACCCGCGGAACATGGCGACGGAGCCGATGACCGGCCGGGCGAGACCGAGAGATCGCCTCAGCGCGTCGGGAGCCTTTCCCGCGCGGTCCATCTCCGCGAGGTCGACACCGGCCGGCACCGCCACCACGCGCGCCGCGGGAACGCCGGAGGCGACCACGATGCTCCGGATGGCCTCGCCGCTCGTGATGACCCGGTCCGCGAGCCAGCGGTAGACGGGATTCAACCGGCGCCGGATGCGAATGGACACGTGGCGGGTTCTGACCACGGGCACCCGTGCGATCCGCGCGGCCAGCCCGCCGACCCAGCCGTCCACCGAGCTATGGGTGTGGACGAGGCCGACGTCTTCGTCGCGCACGAGGCGAACGAGACGGGCGACCGCGCGGAGGTCCCAGGCTCCGCGCATTGGCACCTCGACGACGTCGATCCCGAGCTGCCGCGCGCGCTCCGTGAAGGCGGCGCCCGGCTGGCCGGCCAGCAGCACCCGCCACCCGCGCTCGGCTATCCAGCCGGCCTCGGTCAAGGTGCGGACTTCCTGGCCACCCAGGCCCGGGGACGACTCCGTGTGGAGGACGGTCCTCATGCCGCCTGCCCCTCCGAGACGGCGGTGAGGGTGGCAGCCGCGACCGTGGTCGGCTCGATCGACCGCATGCACGGGTGATCGATGGGGCAGCGCTCGAGGAAGCACGGCGCGCAGGGCGCCCGACCCTCGATGGCGCGCGCGCGGCGACCACGCGGGCTCGTGAGGCGCGGATCCGTGGGGCCGAAGAGCGTCACGGTGGGCGTGCCCACAGCTGCGGCCAGATGGGCCACGCCGGTGTCGGCGCTCACGAGACAGCTCAGCCGGCTGAGGAGGCGCGGCAGCAGATCGGGGCGGTCCCGACCGACAAGAGACGCGATGTCCTCTCCTGCCGACGCGATGACCGCGGCTGCGCTCGCCTCCTCGCTCCCCGCGCCGAGCAGGACCGGGAGGGCGCCGGCTCGACGGAGTCGCGACGAGAGCTCGGCGTAGGCAGCGGGAGGCCAGAGCTTCGAGGAGCCGAAGGCGGCGCCCAGATGGAGTCCGACCGTGCTGTCCCCGTGAGCGAGGCCGATCTTCTTGAAGAGGGCATCGATCGCTTCCTCGGCTACGGGATGGGGCGGGAGCCTGAAGGTCGGCGGATCCGATCCCGTGACGACGCCTCCCGCCTCGAGGAGCTCTCGGTACTCGTCGATCTGATGGCGGCGCGGAGAGGGAATGGGCAGCGTATGGGTCAGGAGGCAGCCGCGAAGGTCGGCATCATAGCCGAGGCGCGCGCGGGCGCCCCAGCGCCATGCGGCCAGGGCGGACTCGAATGAGCTGGGGAGGACGATGGCGGTGTCCGGCCGCGAATCTCTCAGCACGGCGGCCAGGCGAGAGCGCGCCCCGCGCTCGCGGGGATACGAGAGGACGGCATCGGCCACCGCCTGGCCCTCCAGCAATGAAGCCCAGCGACCGACGAGAGCGATGCGCGCCCGCGGAAGCGAGGCGCGAAGTCCCTGGAGGGCGGGGAGAGCCATCACCGTGTCGCCGAGCCAGTTCGGCAGGCGAACGAGGATGTTGGGTCCCTGGATGATCACGGCCACGGCTTGCGCGCCCCGCTCGGCTGGAGGACTCGGGCCAGGGTTTCCACGAGGATGTCGCGTCTGTCCACCGACAGGCGTATCGAGAGGACCCAGAGAGGCAGGCCGGGCATGCCCGTCTCGCGGATCCTCACCCAGTCCTTCTCGGTGGTGACGAGCGCCTCCGCGCCCGCGCTTTCCGCGCGACGCGTGAGGGTCTCGACGTCGTCGAGCGTGAAGGCGTGATGGTCGGGAAACTCCACGAATCCAGCCATGCTGGCGCCCACGGCGCTCAATGTCGCGGTGAAGCCTTCGGGAGCGGCGAGTCCCGCGAAGGCGAGGACGCGCCGGCCGCGGAGCGCGGCGGGAGGCTCGACGCGGCCGCCCGGCATCAGGCGCGCGCTCTCGGGCTCCGAGGAAGCCGTGAGGACGGCCGCCCTCGCCCCGAGCCGGCCGAGAGTGGCCGCCACCTCGCTCGTCGCGGCTGGCCCCGACGGGTTGGTGACCACGATCAGATCAGCGCGCCGCAGCGCCTCGACGGGCTCGCGAAGCACGCCGCGCGGGAAGAGCTGGCCATTGCCCCACGGACTCCGCCCCGCCACGGACACGATCTCGAGATCCTTGGCGAGTGTGCGGTGCTGGAAGCCATCGTCGAGAACGAGGGCGCCGGCGCCGCAACGCTCGAGCGCCACGCGCCCCGCCTCGTAGCGGCTCTCCCCTACCACGACGGGCACGCCGGGAAGGCGCTCGGCGAGGAGCACCGGCTCATCTCCGCCCTGCCGCGCCCCGAGCTTGATGCCGGCCGCGTCCGACACGATCTGGACCCCGCGCGTCTGCCGTCCATACCCGCGGCTCAGCAGCGCGGGCTTCCCGCCCAGCTCGCCGACGATCCTGGCGATCACCTCGGCGAGCGGCGTCTTGCCGCTGCCTCCCAGCGTGAGGTTGCCGACCGAGATGACGGGGCATGGCAGACGCCGCGTCCGGAATATGCCCGTCGCGTACAGGCCCGAGCGGACGGCGAGGCCGCCCCCGTAGAGTCGGGCGAGGGCCTGAAGGCTTGCCGCTCCCGTCCAGCCGACCTCACCGCGCCAGGCGCGGCGGAGCCAGGCCTCGCGCACGTGCGCGGCCTCAGCCACGATCACCATCCATCAGGTACCGCTCGACGAGCTCGAGCGTGTGCTTGATGGCGCCGCGGCGTCCCGCCACCGCCTTGAAGGCCGCCTCGCCCATGAGACGACAGCGCTCCGCGTCCACGAGGAGGGCGGCCATGTGGGCCTCGAGCTCGGCTCCGTCGCGGACGACGAGGGCACCCCCCGCCTCGAGGAGGAGCTCGGCGCTTTCCCGGAAGTTCGTGGTGTGGGGACCGAAGAGGACGGGCTTGCGAAGCAGGGCGGGCTCCAGCATGTTGTGGCCGCCCGTCGGCGCCAGACTCCCCCCCACGAAGACGATGCTCGCCACCCGGTAGATCTGGGCGAGCTCGCCGACGGTATCCACGATGATGACGGCCCCGCGCGCCTGGGATTTCGGCAGCCCGCTCCGGCGCACGGGCTGCAGCCGACGCTCCCGGACGAGGCGCTCGACCTCGACCACCCGCTCGGGATGTCGCGGAGCGAGCACGAGCGTGAGGGTGGGCACACGGGCCCGGAGGCGGAGGTAGACGTCGAGCACGATCGCCTCCTCCCCTCGATGCGTGCTGCCGGCGACCCACACGGGCTCGCCATCGTCGAGGCCGAGGAGCCGCTGCCAGAGGGCGTCGCCCCCGCCCTCGGGCGGGATGAGGTCGCTCTTGATATTGCCGGTCACCACAACCCGCTCGGGCCGGGCCCCCAGCGCGATGATCCGCCGTGCGTCCTCCTCGGACTGCATGGCGAGCACGCGCACGTGCGTGAGCATGCGCGCGGTGAAGAAGCGGACGAGGCGATACCGGCGGAACGAGCGGTCGGAGATCCGTCCGTTGGCGATCATCGACGGCACCCCGCGCGCGGCGAGGGCCCGGAGGAGGTTCGGCCAGAGCTCGGTCTCCATGCAGAGGAAGAAGCGCGGGTTGACCGCGTCGAGGGCGCGGCGCACCGGGCCGGGCAGGTCGATGGGAAAGTATCGATGGACGGCGCGGCCGGCGAGCCGGTCGGCCACGATCCGCGCTCCCGTCGGCGTGACCGTGGTCATCACGATGCCGAGCTGCGGCCAGCGCCGGGTGATGGCCTCCACGAGGGGCACGGCGGTGGCGGCTTCGCCCACGGACACGGCGTGGATCCAGCAGCGCGGCTCGCGTGGAAGGCCCTCGCCGAGACGGCCGAGGCGCTGGCCCAGGCTCCGCGCATAGCCGTCGGGGCGAAGGCGCTTGAAGGCAAGGACGGGAAGATATCCCAAGAGCAGGAAGCAGAGCAGGGCCGAGTAAACCGCGTAGCTCAGCGCGCGGCCTCCTCGTCCACCTGCCAGGTGACCGAGCGCAGCGCCGACTCGATGTCCTTGCGCGCGGCGTCCTGTTCGGCCGCGTCGGCGCCGCGGGCGATCTGGATGGGGTCCCCGAAGCGCACCACGCACCGGGCGAACGGCCTCGGTATCCTGAACTCGTCCCAGGACCGAAGCCGCCACTCCGACGAGGCGCCCATCGCCACGGGCACCACGGCCGCTCCGCTCAGACGCGCCAGCCCCACGATGCCCGGCTTGACCACCTCGCGCGGCCCCCTCGGGCCGTCTGGCACGACGACGACGCTCTGTCCGGCGCCCAGCGCCCGCGTCAGCGCGCGGAACCCCTGCGCGCCGCCGCGGCTGGAGGAGCCGCGCACGGGCACGAATCCGAAGCGCCGGATGAGGGCGGCGACGATCTCTCCGTCTCGCGAGCGGCTGATCAGCACGCGCAGGTCGCGCCCGGCATAGAGCCAGGGCATGAGGGCGAGGCGCCCGTGCCAGACGGCGTAGATGGTCGGAAGCCCGACCCGCCAGCGCGCCTCCACCGCTCCCTCCTCGCGGCGGATGGAGAGCGTCCGGGCGAGCAGCGAGAGGCTCAGGGCGCCCGCCCACGGCCCCGCGAGGGCCAGGAGGCGCTGGCGGACTTTCATCGGCCCCGCGCGACCTCGAGGACGGCCTGCGCGGCCCGGCGGCCGACACCGGGCTCGCCCAGGCGACTGCGGATGTCCTTGAAGGCTGCCCGCTGGGCGCTGATGGCAGCCGAGTCCTCGAGGAGCCGCAAGGTCTCGGGCGCCAGCCTCTCCTCTACCTGACCTTGCAGGAGCTCCGGCACCGCGAATCGCCGCACGATGATGTTGGGAAGACTGATCCAGGGCAGGAGCGCGAGCCGCCGGGCTATCCATTCCGTGGTCCGCGAGAGGCGATAGCAGACAACCATGGGCGCATCGAGCAGCGCGGCCTCGAGGGTCGCGGTGCCCGAGGCGATCATGAGCACGTCGGAGCCGGCCATGAGCTCATGGGTGAGGCCCGCGACGATCTCGATTCGCGGGCCGCCCGCCTCTCGGGCCGCGGTCAGCGCGGCGACCATCTCGGGCGCATTCACGGTGGGGGCGGCCCCGAGCAGGAAGCGGCGACGGGGATCACCAGCCGCCAGCTTCCTCGCGGCCTCGAGCATGGCGGGCAGCAGCCTCGCGACCTCCTTGCGCCGACTGCCGGGCAAGAGCCCGATCACGGACACCGCGGGATCGAGACCGAGACGCTCGCGCGCGTGGTCCCGGGTCATGTCGAGGGGCAGGACGTCCAGCAGAGGGTGTCCCATGTTCTCCACGGCGGCGCCGACGGCCTCGTAGATCTCTCGCTCGAAAGGAAGGACGGTGAGCACGCGGGTCGCGAAGCGGGCAATGCGACGCGCCCGCCACGGCCGCCACGCCCAGACCTGCGGCGGGACAAAATAGACCACCCGCACGCCGGCGCGACTCGCGGCTCGCCCGAGGCGCATGTTGAACTCCGGGAAATCGATGAGCACGAGGGCATCCGGGCGCTGGGCCTGGATGCGGCGCAGGAGAGCCCGATAGGCGCCGTAGAGGGCGGGCACCCGGCCCACCGCCTCCGTGAAGCCGACCACGGCATGATGGGTGGGATCCGCCACGACCTCCATGCCCGCCGCCGCCATCATGGGCCCGCCCATGCCGACGAGGTTCACCGTGGGCTCGAGCGCGCGGAGGGCGCGGCACAAGATTCCGCCGTGGAGGTCGCCGGAGGCTTCCCCGGCCGAGAGCATGATGGTGCGGTGATCAGCCACGGCCGTCGCCGCTCGCGAGATCGCTGCTCACGATCGTGATGCCGGCCCCCTCGGCGATGCGCACGGTTGCCTCCCGATCGACGATGAGAACCTTGCCCTTCTCCACCGCGAGAGCTGTGGCGCCCCCCGCCGCCATCGCCTCGAGAGTGGCGGGACCGATGGTCGGGATGTCGAATCGAAAATCATGGCCCTCCGCTACCGCCTTGATCACGACGGCACCGGGGCCGCCGAGGCTCGTCCCCCGCCGGATCGTCTCGTCGGTACCCTCGGCGGCCTCGACGGCCAGGGTCACCCCGCGCGATCGAACGACGCTCTGGCCGATTCCGTGGGCCGCGAGATGCCGGGCCAGGGCGAAGCCGGCCTGAATCTCGCTCCACTCGGCCGGTGTCGGCGCGCGCGGCGTCACGGTTCCCCCCCCTGCCATCCACGGATCGAGAAAGGGGCGCGGATCGAGGACCTCGATGCCGATCCCGTCGAGGGTGGCCAGGACCATGGCGGTCAGCGCCTCGTCCGACAGGCCGGCTCGAGCGATGTGGCGACCGAGATCGTCCGTCGCTCCCACCCGGCTGAACACTTCCTTCTTCCACAGCTTGCCGACAAAGATGACCGAGCTGACCTTGGCGTCGCCGAGCGCGCGCACCACTCCCTGAAGGTCGGTGAGCGAGCACGGGACGACCCGCTCGGCGTGCGCCTCGAGTCCGGCCGCCGCGTCGAAAGCGAGGGCGACGACATGCCAGCCCTGGCGGGCGGCTTCCGCGGCGGCACGGCCGGGGAGGACCCCGGCCCCCGCCATCACCGCGAGGCGGCGCTCCACGGAAGATCCTTCGGCCAGGCGATTTCCCCCCGACCCTCGCGGATCATCCTCTCGATCTCCAGCGCCACCGCCAGGGACCGCAGGTCCTCGGTCTCCGGCAGCTCAACCTGGCCGGTAGCCCGGGCGGCTCGGGCCGCGGAGATCAGATGGCGGATCTCCAGCTTGAGGGGGTTGTCCTTGTGGACGAACAGACGCTCGACGAACGAGGCCTGGCGATAGCGGATGGACTCGCGGTTGAGCGTGTACTCCTGGGCGACCCGGCGATGGATCTGGATGTCCTGGTCCGCGTAATCGAGCAGGATGTAGGCGTCGGGCTGGGTGATGGCGAGCGTGCGGATCTTTTCTTCCGTGGCGCGGCTGGCCGTGATGGTGGCCATGGTGCCCGAGTCGAACACGATCTGGACGTTGGCGACGTCGGCGACCTCCGAATGAATGGATCGTCCCACCGCCGTCATGCGCCGCGGCTCGCTGTCCACGAGGCCGAGCACGATGTCGATGTCGTGGATCATGAGGTCCATGACCACGGAGTCGCTCTGCACGCGCGGGACGAAGGGGCCGAGGCGTCGGGACTCCACGAGCACCGGGCGCTCCACGATCTTCCGCAGCTCCTGGACGGCGCCGTTGAACCGCTCGACGTGGCCCACGTGGAGGACGCGCCCGAGCTGCCGCGCGATCCGGAAAAGTTCCTTGGCCTCCTCCAGCGTCGCGGTCATCGGCTTCTCGACGAGGACGTCGACGCCCGCCTCGAGCAACTCGCGCGCCACCTCGAAGTGCCGGTCGGTGGGGACGGCCACGGTGGCGATGTCAACGAGACCCGCGAGCTCGTGATGGGTGGAGACGGACCTGACGGAGTACTGGGCGGCCACGCTGCGGGCCCGCTCCACATCCGTGTCGCAGATGGCCACGAGATCCACGTCCCAGAGCTCGGCGAGGGCCAGGATGTGATACTGGCCCATATGGCCCGCGCCGACCACGCCGGCCCTGATTCGACCCTGCCCCTCCGCGCTCACCACACGCGCTCCTCGCTCTCGGCGTCCTCGGTCGCGGTCCCCGCCTCCCGACCCCCTCGCACTATGCCACGGCGTGATCCCTCGATGAACTCCACGAGGCGGGCGACGAGCGGGTGCTCCCCGAGCTCCGTCTTGATGCGGGCGGTGGCGGCGCCGGGCGCCAGTCCCGAGCGGTAGAGGATCCGGAAGGCCGCCTGGACCTGCCGCCGTCCCTCGTCGTCAATCCCTCCCCGTCGCATCCCGATGACGTTGACCCCGCGGGCGGTCGCCGGGACCCCGGTGACGATGACGAAGGGCGGCACGTCCTGCAGGATCTTCGAGCAGCCTCCGACGTAGGCGTGGGTGCCGATGCGGACGAAGGGATGGATGCCCGAGAGACCGCCGATGGTGGCGTGATCGTCGACGGTGACGTGACCGGTCAGCCCGGCGAAATTGATGATGACGACATGGTGGCCGACGACGCAGTCGTGGGCGACGTGGCTCGAGGCCATGACCAGGCAGTGGCTCCCCACGAGGGTGTCATGTCCCTCGCGAGTGGCCCGATGGATGGTGACGTACTCGCGGATCGAGGTATCGTCGCCGATGGTCACCCCCACGGGCAGGCCGTCACGGTACTTGAGGTCCTGCGGCACCCCGCCGATGACCGCGCCGTGGTCGATGCGGCAGCGCGCGCCGATGGTCACTCGTCCCTCGAGGACGACGTGGGCGCCGATCTCGGTGTCCGGGCCGATCCGGACGGCGCGCCCGATGATCGAGTACGGGCCGACAGCCGTTCCCGTCCCGATCTCGGCTCCGCGCTCCACGATGGCCGTGGCGTGGATCCGCGCCGGCTCAGTCATCGGGCGGAGCCCCCGAGCTCGCGCACTTGCTTTTCCAGGGAGCGCACGCGCTTCAGCAGCTCCGGCAGCATGGCCTCGGCCACCCAGATCCGGCGGCTCTGGCTTGCCGGCCGCGCCGGGTATCCCGTCCAGACCTCGCCCGGTGGGACGTCGCCGGCCACGCCCGCCTGCGCCATCAGGATCGCCCCCTCGCCGATGGTCACGTGGTCGGCCACGCCGACCTGCCCCGCCAGCACGGCCCGGCTGCCGATCTTGCAAGAGCCCGACACGCCCACCTGGCCGACCAGGATCACGTGCTCACCGATATCGCAGTTGTGCCCGATTTGCACGAGGTTGTCGATCTTCGTGCCGCGGCGCACGACGGTCGCGCCCATGGTGGCGCGATCGATGGCGGTGTTCGCCCCGATCTCGACATCGTCCTCGATGACAAGTCCTCCCACCTGCGGGATCTTCTGGTGGGCGGCGCCGTCGAACGCATAGCCGAATCCATCGGCGCCCAGCACGGCGCCGGGATGGACGATGACGCGATCACCGAGCCGCACCCCGTCCCGCACCACCACTCGCGGGTACAGCCGCACGTCGGCTCCGAGCACCGCCCCCTGCCCGACATAGCTGAGCGCGCCCACGAAGGTGCGCGGCCCGATCACGGCGTCGCGCTCGACCACGGCTCCCGCCGCCACCGCGGCCGTCGGATCCACGTGCGCGCCGGCGGCCACGCAGGCCGCCGGGTGCACGCCGGGCTCGACGGGAGGCTCGGGATGGAAGAACCGCAGGAGAACGATGAGGGCCGCCTGGGGTGAGGTCACGCGCAGGAGCGGTCGGTCGAGATCCGCCGTCTCCGGCCCGACCACGAGCGCGCCCGCCGCGCTCGCCACGGCCAGGCGGTGATACTTCGGGCTGGTGACGAAGGAAACCTCGTCGGGCCCGGCGCTCTCGAGGGGCGCCACCCCGCGCACGAGCTGCGACGCGTCCCCGTGGAGGGTGGCGCCGAGCGCCTCGGCGAGCCGGCCGAGCGTGAAGGCGCTCACCGGACCCTACTTCTTGGCCTTCCGCATCTCGTCGTCGAAGGCCTTGATGATTTCCTCGGTGACGTCCGCCTCCGGGGCGCCGTAGATGAGCCCGCCCTGACGGCGTTCGACGATCATGAGGTAGCCCCGCTCCTTGCCGATCTTGGCCACCACTCCTTCGACGTCGCGCAGGACCTTGGCGAGCAGCCCCTGCTCCTTCTTCTGCAGCTCCTTCTCGAGGTCGTCGACGAGCCGCCTCACGTCGCGCACCTTGCGCTCCAGCTGCTCCTGCTTGTCACGCCGCGCCTCGGCGGAGAGGAGCTGCCCCTTTTTCTCGAGCTCGTCGCGCAGCTTGTCGAGGTCGCCCTTCTGATTGTCCACTTGCTTCTGCATGCTCGCCTTGTCCTTCTCGAGCTGCTCACGGGCCTGGACGCCGGCCTGGGACTTGGCAAGGATGCGCTGAAGGTCGACGAAGCCCACGCGCCCGGGTGGCGGCGCCTGGGCCTCCACGTGAGGTGACATCCACCACAGCCCGGAAAGGATGGCCACGGCGACGACGGCTGCGGCCCCCAGCATCCTGAGACGCCCAATCATGCTCCGTGCCCTCCTTGAGCTAGAACGCTGTACCCACGGCGAAGTGGAACTCGCCGAACTTGTCCCCCGGTCTGGGGTCTGGATTGACGCCGTAGTCGACGCGGATGGGCCCGAAGGGCGAGTTCCAGCGCAGACCCATGCCCACCGCGTACTTGAGGCTCGTGAGGTCGATCTTCGTTCCGAGGTGATTGTCGGGGCCATACACGTTGCCCGCGTCGAAGAAGAGCGCGAGCTTGACACCGTAGAAGGTGGGCATCGTGTACTCCAGGTTGCCGAGGACCTGGAAGTTGCCGCCGATCCGCGTGCCCGAATCGTCTCGCGGCGATATCTGACGAAGCTTGAAGCTGCGGATTGAGTTCGGGCCGCCGAGATAGAAGCGCTCGAAGAGGGGCACGGGCTTGGTGGACCAGCCGACCTCGTAGCTGGTGCCGAGACGCGCGCTCAGCACGTGCCCGAACCACAGGGACTGGTGCTGTATGGTGGTGGCGGTGAGTCTGACGTAGCGATTATCCGTGGTGGCGATGCCCGCGAAGTCGGCCCCGATGGTGGAGAAGTTTCCCTTCGTGGGATCGGCGAGGCTGTCGCGGGTGTCGCGCCCGATGGACCCGCCGAGGACCGAGGTGATGGTGGTGCCCTTGGCGTCCTGCAGCTCCTGGCTTGCATTGTCGGCGACTCCCGTGACGTGGTCCTGCTCGAGCTTGTAGATCAGGTTCCACCGCGCATAGTCGCCTAGGGGATGACCCATCCGCACATCGCCACCCAGGGAATTGATGGTGTAGTCATTGAAGATGCGCCGGTTATTGTACAGGTCGAAGCCCGCGGCGAGCGGCCGGTCGAAGAGCCAGGGCTCCGTAAAGCCGATGGTACCCTGCTGAGTCTGGGCGCCGCCGCGCAGACGGAGGAACACCTGCCAGCCTCGGCCGAGGAAGTTGTTCTGGGAGAGGTCGAGGGTGCCGAGAGCGCCGTCCTGAGAGCTGTAGCCGCCGCCGATCGAGAAGAGGCCCGTGGGCTTCTCCGTCACCTCGATGTGGACGACGATCTTGTCCTTGGAGGACCCCGGCGTCGTCCGCGTCTCCACCTTCTCGAAGTAGTTCAGGTTGCTCAGCTTCTGCTTGGCCCGGGCAAGCTTCTGGGTGGTGAACAGGTCCCCTTCGTGCATGGGGATCTCGCGGCGCAGGACCTTCTCCTGGCTGCGGGTGTTGCCCGAGATGTTGATGCGTTCGACGAAGACCTCGGGTCCTTCGGTGATCTCGAAGGTGATGTTGACCTTCCGGTTCGGCACGTCGAGGGCGATCTGGGGATTGATGTCGACGGAGGCGCGCCCGATGGTGCCGTACACTTCGCCGATGTCCTTCGCGCTGTCCCGGAGCTTGGCGCGGGAGTAGACGTCGTTGGGCTTGAGCTGGACGCGACGCCGGATCTCCTCGATGGGCAGGACGTTGTTGCCCGTGATGTCCACCCCGCCCACCCTGAACTGCGGACCCTCCACCACCACGATCCTGATGGTGACGCGGGCGTTCTCGCGGTCCACCTGGGTCTCCGTGGACTCCACGCGCGCCTGGATGTAGCCGTTGTCGTTGTAGAAGGCGACGATCCGGTCCACGTCCTCTTCGAGCTTCTGCCGCTGGACGGTTCCGCGCAGGATGAAGTACTGCCGCTCCTGCGTGAGGAGGATCTCCTTGATCTTGTCGGGCTTGACGCCCTGCGTGCCCTCGATGACGATCTTCTCGATCGTCATCTTACGCCCTTCGACGATCCGGAAGGTCACCGCCACGTCGCCGTCGGGCAGCTTGGTCACGTCCGGGGAAATCCCGACCTCGAAGTACCCCTCCTCCTCGTAGAACTCCTTGAGCTTCTCGGCCGCCCGCGTCACCTCCACGGGGTTGTAGACGCCCCCCAGCTTGAGGTCGATCTTCTCCTGGAGGGCGGCTGCGTCGAGCCGTTTGTTTCCCGCGAAGGAGAGGTCCCGGACAAAGGGTCGCTCGGTGACCACGAAGGTCAGCTTCACGCCTCCTTCGAAGTCCTCGACCTTGAGCTGGACGTCATCGAAGAAGCCGAGAGCGAAGATCGACCGGATGTCGTCGGCGGTGCGCGGAGGAATGAAGACCGTCCCCACCTTGGACTGCACGCGGCCCAGGATGACCGCTTCCTGGACTCGCCGATTGCCCTGCACGGCGAGCTCCTTGATGAGGATCCGCTGCTCTCCGCCCGGAGGAGTGGTCTGAGCGACGGCGGGAGCGGCTCCGCCGGCACCGATGGCTAGCAGAGTGAGGACAAAAAAAATGGAGAGAAGAAATCTCCCCCGCACGGTCATGGTCCCGGTCGGCCCAGTCGAGTGTCGGTCCGTCTAGTGCTCGGCCAGCGCGAGCCGCGGCTCGGCGATCTGTATCTCCCGGAAGATGAAGCCGTCCCCGTTTACGTCGACCTCGATCCGCGCCCCGTCGGCGAACTGCCCGCGCACGATGGCTTCCGCGAGCGGATCCTCGACTTCCTTCTGGATGGTCCGGCGCAGCTGACGCGCCCCGTAGGTGGGGTCAAAACCCTTCTGCACGAGGAGATCCAGGGCGGCCTCTGTGGGCTCGAGCTGGATGCCCTTGTCGGAGATCTGGGCATTGATGCGGGTCAGCATGAGGCGGACGATGGCCGTGATGTTCTCCTTGGACAGGGCGTGGAACACGATGATGTCGTCGACCCGGTTGATGAATTCCGGTCGGAAGGCACGCTTGAGCTCGTCGAGGACCTTTTCCTTCATCTTGTCGTGCGTCTCGCCCTCGCCCTCGGCCAGGAAACCTGGGGCCGTGCGCTTGCCGATGAAGCTCGTGCCCAGGTTCGAAGTCATGATGAGGATGGTGTTCTTGAAGTCCACCACGTGGCCCACGGAGTCCGTGAGGCGCCCGTCGTCGAGGACCTGCAGGAGCATGTTGAAGACGTCCGGATGGGCCTTCTCGATCTCGTCGAAGAGGACGACGGAGTAAGGCCGCCGCCGCACCTTCTCGGTCAGGAAGCCACCCTCTTCGTAACCGACGTAGCCTGGAGGGGCGCCGAGGAGGCGCGACACCGAGAACTTCTCCATGTACTCGGACATGTCCACCCGGATGAGCGCGTTCTCGTCCCCGAAGAGGTACTCCGCGAGGGCGCGGGCGAGCTCGGTCTTTCCCACTCCGGTAGGTCCGAGGAAGATGAAGGAGCCCACGGGACGGCGGCTGTCCTTGAGCCCGGCCCGCGAGCGCCGGATGGCTCGCGACACGGCCACCACCGCGTCCTTCTGACCCACGATGCGCCCGTGCAGGGCCTCTTCCATCCGGGCGAGCTTCGCCGATTCCTTCTCCTCGAGCTTGGAGAGCGGGATCCCCGTCCAGCGGGACACGATGTACTCGATGTCCTCCTCGCTGACCGTCTGCGGGCCCTTGCCCTTGCGCTTGTCCCACTCCCGCTTCATCTCCTCGTCGCGACCGCGCAGAAGCTTTTCCTTCTCCCGGAGCGAGGCGGCTTTCTCGAACTCCTGTGCCTCGAGGTACATGTCCTTCTCACGGACGACGCGCTCGACTTCCTTGCCGATCTCCTTGATCTCCGGCGGCGGCGTCAGGGCCATGAGCCGCGTCCGCGAGGACGCCTCGTCGATCACGTCGATGGCCTTGTCGGGCAGCTGGCGGTCCGTGATGTAGCGGTCCGCGAGCTTCACCGCCGCGTCGATGGCCTCGTCGGTGATCTTCACCCGATGATGCGCCTCGTACTTGTGGCGGAGCCCCTTGATGATCTCGATCGATTCGGGCACGGAGGGCGCCCGCACGATGACGGGCTGGAAGCGCCGCTCGAGGGCGCCGTCCTTCTCGATGTACTTTCGATACTCGTCGAGCGTGGTGGCGCCGATGGTCTGGATCTCGCCGCGGGAGAGGGCCGGCTTCAGCATGTTCGAGGCGTCGATGGCGCCTTCGGCAGCCCCCGCCCCGATCAGGGTGTGGAGCTCGTCGAGGAAGAGCACCACGTTCTCGGATTGGCGGATCTCCTTCATGACCGCCTTGAGCCGCTCCTCGAACTGGCCGCGGTACTTCGTCCCCGCCACGAGTGCCCCCAGGTCGAGCTGGAGCAGGCGCTTCTGGGCGAGCACGTCCGGCACCTCGTGCCCCACGATGCGCTGGGCGAGGCCTTCCACGATGGCGGTCTTGCCCACGCCGGGCTCGCCGATGAGGACGGGGTTGTTCTTGGTCCGGCGGGCCAGGATCTGGATCACGCGCTCGATCTCCGTCTCGCGTCCGATGACCGGGTCGAGCTTGCCCTCGCGGGCCAACTGGGTCAGGTCACGGGCGAACTCGTCGAGCACGGGGGTCTGCGAGCGCTTCTTGGGCCGCGGGTAGTACTGGTCGCCCAGGAGGGCCAGGGTTTCCTGCCTGACCTCGTCCAGCCTCGCTCCGAGGGACTCGAGGATCTTGGCGGCGATGGACTGGCCCTCTTTCATGAGGCCGAGGAGGAGGTGCTCGGTCCCGATGTAGTTGTGGCCGAGCTGGCGCGCTTCCTCGATTGAGAGCTCGAGGACGCGCTTGGCCTGGGGGGTGAACGGGACTTCACCGAAGGTCAGGGTCTTGGGGAAGCCGGCGAGAGCCCGCTCGACCTCGGCCTTGACCGTCTCTAGCCGGAGGCCGAGTCGCTGGAGGACGGCCGTCGCGATGCCTTCACCGTCCCGGATCAGCCCCAACAGGATATGCTCGGTCCCGACGAAATCGTGGCGGAAGCGGCCCGCCTCCTCCCTCGCCAGGATGATGACCCGCCGCGCCCTCTCGGTAAATCTCTCGAACACTTGGCGACCTCGCTCCCCAGGGTTTGGACTGCCCGTAACGTGGCCCCGAATCTGTTGAGAGTATACCTCCCAAGTCCTCGCTCGGCCTAGCCTTTTCTTGCTTGGAGCCTCCGGATTGGCCCCGAAATACCTGAAAGCGTGGACTCGGCGCCCGGGAAGCGCATTCAGGGATCAAGGCCAGGCGACGGCGCGCCCCTCCAACAAGCGATAGCCACGGTCGGCCCGCCGCGCCAGATCGTGATTGTGGGTGGCGACGACGAGGGCGAGACGGCGCTCGGCCTGGAGCCGCATGAACAGCTCCCAGATCACCTCGCTCGTCTTCGGATCCAGGTTGCCGGTGGGCTCGTCGGCCAGGATGACCTTGGGCTGAGCCACCAGCGCCCGCGCGATGGCCACGCGCTGCTGCTCTCCGCCCGAGAGCTCGCCGGGCCGATGGCCGAGGCGGTCGCCCAGCCCTACCTCGTGCAGGGCCCCCGCGCCGCGCTCCCGAGCCTCGGCGGCGGACAGGCGCTGGAGGAGAGCCGGCAGCATGGCGTTCTCGAGCGCCGTCATCTCCCCGAGCAAGTTGTAGAACTGGAAAATGAAGGCGATCTCCGTGCGCCGGAGCCTCGCCAGCGAGCTCTCGGATCTGGCGTACATGTCCTCGCCGGAGAAGAGGACCTGACCGGCGCTCGGCCGGTCGAGGCCGCCCAGGAGATGGAGCAGGGTCGACTTCCCCACCCCGGAAGCGCCGATGAGGGCCACGCTCTCCGCCTGTTTGACCACGAGGCTGACCCCCCGCAAGACCCGCACGGTCTCGGGCCCGACCCGGTACTCCTTCTCGAGCTCCCGGACCGCGAGGAGGGGCTCACTCATATCGGAGGACCTCGACGGGGTCCAGTCGCGCCGCGCGTCTCGCGGGCGACAGCGTGGCAAGAAAGGAGATCAGCAGCGTCGCCGACGTCACCAGCGTGAAGTCGAGCCACGTGAGCTTCATGGGCAGATGGTCGATCTGATAGACGTCACCCGCCAGCCGGATGATCTTGTAGGTGTTCTGCACCCAGATCAGGAGGAGTCCGAAGAGGCTGCCGCTCAGCGTGCCCACGACGCCGATGAGCATGCCCGTGACGAGGAAGACCGTGCCTATGCTGCCCGCCGAGGCGCCCATGGCCTTGAGGATGCCGATCTCCTTGCGCTTCTCGGCCACGAGGAGCACGAGGTGCCCGATGATGGCGAAACCCGCCACGAGGACGATGATGGTGACGATCACGAAGAGCGCGAGTTTCTCGAGCTGGAGCGCCGCGAACAGGTTGCGGTTCATCCCCATCCAGTCGCGGATCCAGAGCCCGGGCCCCGCCGCCTTCGCGACGCGAATTCCCACGGCCTTGGCATCGAAGGGGTCGGCCAGCTTGATCTCGACGCCGGACACGCGATCGCCGAGCCCCGCGAACTCCTGGGCCGCGGCCAGCGAGGTGTAGGCCATCGACGCGTCGTACTCGTAGAGCCCGATCTCGACGTAGCCGGCGACCTCGAAGCGCCGCATCTTGGGCACAAGGCCCACGGCCGTCATCGCCCCCTGCGGGGAGATGACGGTGACGTGATCCCCTGGCACGAGCCCGAGCGTACGCGCCAGCTCGCGGCCGAGGAGGAGGGCGGGCTCGCCCGAGGTCCTGAGGAGGGGCTCGAGGCTGCCCGCTCCGATGTCGGCCTGGATCTGCTTGCGCACGGCGGGCGCGGCGAGGTCCACGCCGCGGAGAAGACCGCCGGTCGCGCCACCGCGCTGCCCGGTGAAGAGGGCCTGCTGGAGCACGAAGGGCGTGGCCGAGCGCACACCAGGAACGGGCTGGACGCGCGCGGCCACGCCCGGGCCGTCCTCGATGCCGCGGCCGCCCGGGTCGACCACCAGGATGTGGGGGTTGGCCGCGATGATCTTCTCCTTGATGCCGTCCTGGAATCCGGTCATCACGGCCAGGACCACGATCAGCGCGCTGACGCCGAGGAAGACGCCGCCCACGCCGATCCACACGAAGAGAGAGAGGTTGGCCCGCTGGCCCCGCGCCCGCAGGTAGCGCAGCGAGAGGAAGAGCTCGACGGGCAGGCCGCGCCCGGCCATCAGGCGTCGGACTCCTCGTCCGCGGCCGCCGCGTCGCCCGGCGCACGACGCTCGAGGCGGAGGTGGGGAAAGAGGATCACGTCCCGGATCGACGGAGAGTCCGAGAAGAGCATAGCCAGCCGGTCTATGCCTATCCCCTCCCCGGCGGTGGGCGGCATCCCGTATTCGAGCGCGCGCACGAAGTCCTCGTCCATCCAGTGCGCCTCCTCGTCTCCCCGCTCGCGCTCGCGCGCCTGCTCCTCGAACCGCCGCCGCTGATCGATGGGATCGTTGAGCTCGGAGTAGGCATTGGCGATCTCGCGCCGGCAGATGTAGAGCTCGAAGCGGTCGACCAGGCGAGGGTCGCCCGCCTTGCGCTTGGACAGGGGCGAGAGCTCGATGGGGAAGTCGGTGACGAAGGTCGGCTGGATCAAGCCCGGCTCCACCAGGGTGTCGAAGACGTCCTTCCAGAGTCCGATCGCGCCCGTCCCCGGCTTGGGCGCGGGCACGCCGGCGGCCACCGCCGCCCGCCGGATCGAGTCCTCGTCGGTCTCCGGCCCCACCGCGAGACCGATCGCCTTCGAGATGGCGTCGAAGAATGGCACGCGCCGCCAGGGCGCGGCGAGATCGATGGTCTCGCCCTGGTACGGGAGGCTCGTGCGCCCGAGCAGCGCCGTGCCGAGGTGGGCGAACATCTCCTCGGTCAGGGCCATGAGGTCCTCGTAGTCGGCGTAGGCCTGGTAGAACTCGAGCATGGTGAACTCGGGATTGTGCTGGGTCGAGATGCCCTCGTTGCGGAAGTTGCGGTTGATCTCGTATACGCGGTCGAGGCCGCCCACCACCAGGCGTTTGAGATAGAGCTCGGGGGCGACCCGGAGGTACAGGGGCATGTCCAGCGCGTTGTGGTGGGTGACGAAGGGCTTGGCGGCCGCCCCGCCGGGAATGGGCTGCATCATGGGCGTCTCCACCTCGAGAAAGCCGCGGGCGTCGAGGAAGGCGCGCAGCTCGCGGATGAGCCGGCTCTTCAGGACGAAGGTCTCGCGCACCTGGGGGTTCATCACGAGATCGACGTAGCGCCGGCGATATCGGGTCTCGACGTCCTTGAGGCCATGCCACTTCTCGGGCAGGGGGCGCAGCGACTTGGTCAGGAACTCGCAGCTGCGGACGGCCACCGTCAGCTCCCCCGTCCGCGTCCGGAAGAGCTCCCCGGTGACGCCGATGAAATCACCCACGTCGAGCTCGGTGAACGCCGCGTACCGCTCCCCCAGAGCGTCGGCCCGCGCGTAGAGCTGGATCTGCCCGCTCTGATCCCGCAGATGGGCGAAGCAGGTCTTGCCGTGATGCCGGAGCGCGACCACCCGCCCCGCCACGGTGACGGGTGCCACGGCCTTGAGAGCGTCTTCGGACGCGTTTTGGTGGCGGCGGGCGAGCTCGCCGCCCCAGTGGGTGACGGGGAAGCGCTGGCCGAAGGGATTGACGCCGCTCCGGCGGAGCGCCTCGAGCTTCTCGAGCCGGCGCCGGACGAGCGGATTGGGATGGCCGGGCGGCTCAGCGGGCGGTGGCGCGGAGGGAGGCGGCGAGGCGCTCATGTCACGCCGATCTCGGCTGGCGGAGGTACGCTTCGATGAAGGGATCGATTCCGCCGTCCATGACCGACTCGACGTTGCCCACCTCCACGCCCGTGCGGTGATCCTTGATGATCTGGTAGGGGTGGAAGGTGTACGTGCGGATCTGGCTGCCGAAGGCGATCTCCTTCTTCTCTCCGCTCAGCTCCGCCAGTTCCTCGCGCTGTTTCTTCTCGTAGACCTGGTAGAGGCGCGACTTGAGGATGCGCATGGCGGTGTCGCGGTTACGCAGCTGCGAGCGCTCGTTCTGGCAGGCGACCACGATGCCCGTGGGCAGGTGCGTGATCCGCACCGCGGAGTCGGCTGTGTTGACGCCCTGCCCGCCCGGTCCGGACGAGCGGTAGACGTCGACGCGGATCTCCTCGTCCTTGACCACGACCTCCACGTCCTCGACCTCCGGGATCACCGAGACGGAGGCGAAGGACGTGTGTCGGCGCTTGGAGGCATCGAAGGGCGAGATCCGGATGAGTCGGTGCACGCCGATCTCGCTCTTGAGATATCCGTAGGCGTACTCTCCGGTCATCTCGATGGTGACGGACTTGATGCCCGCCTCTTCCCCCGGCAGGAGATCGAGGACCTCGGCCTTGAAGCCGGCCCGCTCCGCCCAGCGCAGGTACATGCGCATGAGGTTCTGGGCCCAGTCCTGCGACTCCGTGCCGCCCGCCCCCGGATGGATCGAGAGGATGGCGTTCTTCTTGTCCTGGGGTCCGGACAGGACGATCTTGATGGAGAAGCTCTCGAGATCGCGCATGAGAGAGGCGAGCCCCTTCTCGATCTCCGGGGCCTCGCTCTCATCGCCTGCCTCGGTGGCCATCTCCCAGAGGACACGAAGGTCTTCGGCCTGCTGGGCGAGCTCCTTGAAACGGCCGACCGTGCGGGCCAGCTCGGCGCGCTCCTGGACGAGCGTCTGTGCCTTGCGGCTGTCGTCCCAGAAGGCGGGCGCCGACATTTCCTGGTCGATCAGGGCGAGCCGCGTCTCCTTGGCGGGAAGGTCAAAGATGCCCCCGGAGGTCCTGGAGCTGCTTCTCCACGTCGGCGAGATCGCGCTTGAGGTCTCCGAGCATGGCTAGGCCGCTCGCCGACGGAGAGCCGCCCCCACCGTCATCCCCGAGACGGCGAGACAGAGGTAGGGCAGCCAATCGCCCCAGCGCGCGTAGAGCGTGGTCCGGCTCCGAAGCGTCACGCGCGCCGAGAGGTAACCGCGCTCGAAGAGGGGCAACATCGGCCCCACCATACCCGATGGGCTCACGAACGCCGAGATTCCCGTGTTCGCCGCGCGGGCGATGGCGACCCGGTTCTCCACCGCGCGCAGGGGCAGCGTGCCCAGATGCTGCCAGGGCCCGCTCGTACGCCCGAACCACGCATCGTTGGTGATGTTCGCCATGAAGCTCGCGCCCCCGACCACGAAGCCCCTGAACAGCTCGGGGAAGATGACCTCGTAACAGATCACGGTGCCGAATGGCGCCCCGGACAGCGGGAAAACCGTCTGGCTGGTCCCCGTCGCGAAGTCCGAGATGAACTCGGCCCAGCTCCTGACGAAGCCGATGAGCCCGGCGAGAGGGATGTACTCGCCGAACGGCACGAGGTGAATCTTATCATATTTGGCCGTAATCCCCTGTTCTCCCAGCAGAAAAGCGCTGTTCAGGAATTGACCGCGTGGCCCCGGCAGCCGGTCGATCGAGCCCACCAGGATGGGAACTCCGAGCTCCGCGGAAAGGCTGGTCAGCCGAGAGAGCAGGACGGGATCGCCGCGCAGGAAGATGGGCGCCGCCGTCTCGGGCCACAGGATGACCCGCGGTTTCGAGCGCGCAGCCTCGCGCGTGAGCTGCTCGTAGCGGGCGAGGGCCTCGGCCTGATGGGCGGGATCCCACTTGAGGGACTGCTCGATCGCGGGCTGGATGACGGCGACCTCGATGGACGAGGCCTGGCGACCCGCCGCCGAGCCGTATTCGTGAGCGAGCACCCACCAGCCGAATGCGAGCGATCCCGCCGCGAGAACGGCGGCCGCGGTGGCGCCGGGCGCCGACCGCCGAAGGCCCAGCACGCACCAGGACGCCAGGGCGGCGTTGACGGCGACGATGACCAGGGAGACCGCATAGACGCCGCCGATCTCGGCGATCTGGATGACCGCGAGCCCCCGGTGCTGAGAATAGCCGAGCAGCCCCCACGGGAAGCCGCCCATGAGCCAGCCGCGAATCCACTCGCCGGCTACCCACAGGCCCGGCGCCGTCGCCAGTCCCCAGCCTCGGCCGAGCCGGCTTCCCAGCCACGACACGGTGGCCGACACCACCCCGACGTAGAGTCCGCAATAGGCGGCCAGGGCTCCGATGGGAAGCCAGGTCAGCGGCCACGGGATCGCGCTGTAGCTCTCGAAGGTGTGATCGAGCCAGCGCAGGAGCACGATGAAGAAGCTGAGCCCGGCGAGCCATCCATCGGCGAGCGCGCCCCGTGGGGACCGCTCGGATGCCGACACGAGGGTGGGCACCAGCCACACCCAGGCGAGGAGCGACCAGTCGCCGGTGGGGAAGGCCAGGGCCCCCGCCGTCCCCGAGAGGAGAAGACCGAGTCGCCGGCGAGCATCGGCTCCCGGCCATCCCGGCCTAAACCCCATTGGCGAGGCGATCGGCGAGCACGCGAGGGAGCGAGGCGGCGAGGATCTTGTGGGCCGCCGCGCGATGGTCGTATTCGACACGGCGGAGCGTCACGCTGCGTGCGTCCTCGTCCCAGAGCACGTAGGCGGCCCGGCGATCCCGGTCGCGCGGCTGGCCCACGCTGCCCACGTTGACGATGTAGCGCCGGCCGTCGTGGAAGCCGATGCGGCGGTCGGCTCCCTCCGGACCGCCGAGGTCCTCGAAATCAGGGCCGCTCGAGCCCAGCGACCAGACGCCCGGCCGGTGCGAGTGGCCGACGAAGCACAGACGCGTCGAGAAGTCCGGGAAGGCGCTCCAGCCATCCTCGGCGGAGATGAGATAGTCCCACTCCTCCGGGCGGCTCGGACTGGCGTGCACGCACGTCGCTTCCCCGAGAGCGGTGGTGAGCGGGAGGGCTCCCAGGTACGCCGCGTGATCGGGCCCGAGCTGCTCCCGCGTCCAGAGGGCGGCGGCCCGGGCCGCGGGATTGAACCAGTCGAGGTCTATCAGGCCGAGCGCGCCGTGCTCGTGGTTTCCCGCGACCATCCGCGTCACGCGCTCGCCCAGGATCTCGACGCACGCGTTTGGGTCCGCGCCATAGCCCACGGCATCGCCAAGGCAGATGAGCCCGGTCGCGCCTTCCCGCGCGGAATCGGCGAGGACCGCAGACAGAGCTTCGAGATTTCCGTGTACGTCCGAGAGCACCGCGTAGCGCACGCAGGTCTCAGTCGGAGGGGCGCAGCTCTTTGTGTATGCGGTCCAGGACGCCGTTGATGAAGCGGGAGGATTCCTGCGTGCTGAACTTCTTCGCGACCTCGAGCGCCTCGTTGATGGCCACCTTGGGCGGCACTTCCTCGGCCCACAGGAGCTCGAAGATCCCCTGGCGGAGGATGTTGCGGTCGACCACGGCCATGCGCTCGATCTCCCAGTTCTGCGCGTACCCGGAGATCATCTCGTCGATCTTCGCCTCGTGGAGCTTGGTGCCCCGGATGAGGGATTCCGTGAACTCCCGGACCTCCGCGTCCACGGGATGTCGCATCCAGAACTCGTCGAGGTGCGGCTCGGGGGACGACTCTTCCTGCAGATCGAGCTGATACAGGAGCTGGAGCGCGAGCTCGCGCGCCTTCCGGCGCTTGCCCATCAGCGGCGCCCCGACCGGCGCGACGAGCGCGCATCCCGCATCCACCCCGCCATCTCGAGGGCGGCCCGCGCCGCCTCTTCCCCCCGGTGGCCGACGGATCCGCCCGCGCGCTCCCAGGCCTGCTCCTCCGTCAACGAAGTGATGACGCCGAAGGTGACGGGGACGCCGGTTTCCAGAGCCACGCGCGACAGCCCCTGCGCGGCCGCGCCGGCCA
>DASQAK010000077.1:0-5906 GCA_035635755.1 Candidatus Methylomirabilota bacterium
TGGAAGCGCACCCGATCCTCGGCGAGCACGGGCTGGGTCGCCAGCACGGCGCCCGCCGTCGCCTCGGCCATGCGCCCGGGCAATTCCATCCGGAGCGCGTTCTGCGGCACGTCGGCGTGGGTGAGCACGGCGACCACTCCCGGCAGCGCGTGGGCCTCGCTCGTGTCGATCCTGACGATGCGCGCCGAGGCATACGGGCTGCGGACGATCCTGGCGTGGAGCATGCCGGCCACCGCGAGGTCGCCGGCATAGATGGGACGGCCCCGCACTTTCTCCCAGGCGTCCGCCCTGGGCTGGGACCCGCCGATCACGCGATAGGCCATGCGCTCCGCTTAGGTCAGATGGAGCATCAGACGTCCCAGCCGCCGTCCACCGTCACCGACTGGCCGGTCATGTTCTTCGAATCGTCCGAGACGAGATAGAGCACCGCGTTGGCGATGTCCTGCGAGGTGGTGACGCGGCGGAGGGCCATCTCGTTGACGTATTCCTGGTGCACCTGCTCGGGTGTCCAGCCGCGCTTCTTCCCCTTCTCCCGGCAGAGCTTGTCCATGCGATCGCCCGCCACGATGCCCGGATGGAGGGCGTTGACGTTGATGTTGTGCGGCCCGGCTTCCAGGGCGATCGTGCGCGTGAAGCCTCGCAGGGCCCACTTCGAGGAGGAGTACGCCGCGCGGTACTTGTAGCCGCGCAGCCCCGAGGTGCCGCTGATGTTGACCACCTTGCCGTACTTCCGCGCGATCATTCCCGGGAGGACGTGCTTGGTGGGCAGGAACGTGCCGAGGACGTTGGCCTCGAGGACGAAGCGGAAATCTTCGGCCTTGATCTCCTGCACGGGCGTCTCGATGGGGCCGGTGACGCCGGCGGCGTTGACGAGGATGTCGATGTGCCCGAAGGCCTCCAGCGTCTTTGCCACCATGCGCTCGACGGCCGCCTCGTCCGTCACGTCCGTGGGAACCACGAGCGCGCGGCGGCCCTGCGCCTCGATCTCATCCTTGAGCTTCTCGAGGGGCGGGACATCGCGCGCGGCCAGCGCCAGGTCCGCGCCTTCGCGCGCCAGGGTGAGGCAGATGTCCCGGCCCATGCCCTTGGCGGCGCCGGTGACGAGGGCGATGCGATTCTCGAGCCTCATGCGACGTAGCCCTCCCGGCGGTCGGCCTCTCGCGCGGCGATCGGGCGATCGGCGGGATTCCCGTAGCCGCCGCCGCCGCAGGTCTCGAGCAGGACGAGATCCCCCTGGGCGAGCTTGAGCGTCTCCTTGCCCTTCACGTCCCGCTCGCGCGGGGTGCCTGGATTGAGGGTGATCCTGAATGGCGCCGCCTCCTTGCCGCCGAAGAGGCCGTACGGCGGCACGAGCCGGCGCTCGATCATGGTCGTCAGCGTCACGTCGGATCCCAGCACGCGATAGGCGCGCCGGAAGCCCAGGCCACCGCGGTGGCGGCCGTCGCCGCCCGAGCCCGGGCGCAGGGCCAGCTCTTCGATCATCAGCGGGTATTCGCTCTCCACGACCTCCACCGGCGTGTTCATCACGTTCGACATGTGCACGCGGGTGGCGGAGGCGCCGTCCTTGCCTGCCGTGGCGCCCTCGCCGCCGCCGTGGACTTCGTAGTAGACCGCCCAGCGGCCGTCAGGCAGGCGCGCGCCCAGAATGAGAAGCCCCGCCGTCGTCGGCCCTCCCGCCTGGACACGGTCCGGGATGACCTGGGCCATGGCCCGCATGATGGCATCCACCACGCGCTGAGACGTCTCGTGGTTGCCCCCGACCACGGGCCGGTCAGGGTCGGCATTGAGCACGCTCCCCTTCGGGACGATGACGCGAAGGGGCCGGTAGCAGCCTTCGTTGGGCGGCGCGTCCGGCGCCACCAGCGCCTTCATGGCGTAGTACACGCCCGAGCAGGCGATGTAGTAGGTCGTGTTGACGGGCCCCATGGCCTGGCCATCGCTCCCCGAGAAGTCGAAGCTCGCCTCGTCGCCTCGCTTGGTCACGCGCACCTTGATCCGGATGCGCCGGTCCTCGACCCCGTCATCGTCGAGAAAGTCCTCGCCTTCCCACGAGCCATCGGGCAGGGCGCGCAGCGCCGCCCGCATCTGCTCTTCGGACTCGTCGTGCAGCCGGTCGAAGCAGGCGAGGACCGTCTCCGCGCCGTAGCGCGAGAAGATCTCGTGGAGGCGCCGGGCCGCCACGTCGTTCGCGGCGAACTGGGCGAAGATGTCCCCTTCCCGCTCGTCGCGCCCGCGCAGGTTGGCGAGCACGAAATCGAGAGCGGGCCGCTCGGGACCCGCGGCCGAGAAGAGCCGGATGGGGGCGATCCGGAGTCCTTCCTGGTAGCACTCGGTGGCCCACGGGACATAGCTGCCGGGGACGGCGCCGCCGATGTCCGCCCAGTGGGCGAGGTTGATGGCGAAGGCGACGAGCCGCCCCCCGAAGAAGACGGGCCGCACCGCCTTGACGTCGGGCAGGTGATTGCCGCCGACTTCCGGAAGGTTGAGGAACCACACGTCGCCTTCACGCAGCGTGTCCGTGGGAATCCGCTTGAGGAATTCCTTGACCGTGAAGCCCATGACGCCCATGTGGATGGGGATGTCGCGCCCCTGGGCGATCAACCGGCCCTGCGCGTCGGTCAGCGCGGACGAGAGATCGCCCGCCTCCTTCAACAGGGGCGAGCGGGCCGAGCGCATGACGATGACGCTCATCTCCTCGGCGATGGCATAGAGACCGTTGCGCACGACCTCCAGTGTGATCGGGCTCAGCGCGGGGGCGCTCATGCCGGCGCTCCCACCTCGATCACGAGATTGCCCAGGCGGTCGGCGACGCAGCGCATGCCCGGGTACACGATCGTGGTCGACCACTCGTCCTCGACCATGGCCGGCCCCGCCACGAGGTGGCCGGGGGGCAAGCTGGCCCGGTCGTAGCGCAGCATCTCCACGGGGCCCGTCTCTGGGAAGTAGGCGCGGTGCGAGCCGGTGGCCGCGGCCGCTGTGCCCGGAGGCGGCGCGGGCAGCGGGGGCGGCTCCTCGGCGGCCCGCGCCGTCACCCGCAGGTTGACGCACTCCACGTTTTCCCCCGTGGCGTAGCCATAGAGTTGACGGTGGCGCTTCTCGAAGGCCGCCTTGAGCGCCCCCGGTCCCCCGGGGACGAAGCCGATCTCGAGCTCGTAGTTCTGTCCGACATAGCGGAAATCGAAGCTCCGCAGCAGCACGATCCGGTCCATGGCATGCCCTTCGTCCAGGAGGGGACGCAGGCACTGGGCCTCGAGGGCGCCGAAGCGCTCCTCCACTACCTTGGCGTCCCACGTCTCGAGCCGCGCCCGGTGCGTCTGCACGGTGTCGTAGCGGAGCGGCGAGACGAGGCAGCCCAGGGCCGAGAAGGCGCCGGAGTGGGCGGGCACGATGACGCTCGAGATGCCGGCCTGACGCGCGAGGGCACCCGCGTGGAGCGGGCCCGCCCCGCCGTAGGCGATGAGGGCAAAGTCGCGGAGATCATAGCCGCGCTGGACCGAGACGAGCCGGAGCGCGCGGAGCATGTTGGCATTGGCGACCTCGACCACGCCGTGCGCGGCCTCGATGAGCGAGAACCCGAAGCGCGCGGCGAACGGGTGGATGACGGATTCGGCCCGGGCGGGATCGAGGCGGATGGATCCGCCGTAGATCCGCTCCGCGTTGAGGTAGCCCAGGAGCAGGTTCGCGTCGCTCACCGTCGGCTCGGCGCCTCCCTGCCCGTAGCACGCGGGCCCCGGCATGGCGCCGGCGCTGCGGGGCCCGACCTTGAGCGCGCCCGTCGGCTCGACCCGCGCGATGGAGCCGCCGCCCGCGCCGATGGATTCGACGGCGATCATGGGCAGCCGCGCCGGATACTCGCCGAGCTTGCGCTGCCCCGCCGTCTCGGGCACGCCGTCCGCGATGAGGCAGACGTCCGTGGTGGTGCCGCCCATGTCGAAGGCGAGGGCGCGCGCGAGACCGAGCGCCCGCGACGTGTGCGCGGCGGCGGCCACGCCCCCCGCCGGGCCCGACATGGCCATGCTGAGCGGCCGCTCCTTGGCCGCCTCCACCGACATCATGCCGCCGGCCGAGTGGAGGAGGTGGAGCGGCTTGCCGGCCGCGCGCTGGACGAGGTCGTCGAGATAGCGGGCGGCCAGGGGCATGACCGAGGCGTTGAGCACGGTCGTGCAGCCGCGCTCGTACTCCCGGAACTCCGCGTTGATCTCGCTCGAGATCGAGACGTAGGGGAAGTGCGCCTCGAGGGCCATGCGCAGGGCCTGCTCGTGGGCGGGCGAGGCGTAGGAATGGAGCAGGCACACCGCCACGCTCTCGATGCCCTCGCGCTTGAAATCCTCCACGATGGCGGGGAGCTCTTCCAGATGAAGCCGCGTGAGCACGGTGCCATCAGGGCCCACGCGCTCGGTGATCTCGCGGCGCAGGCGGCGCGGCACGAGCGGCTCGGGCTTGGCGGGCAGGTCGAGTCGGTAGAGGTGGAGCCGGCTCATGCGGCCGATCTCCAGGACATCGCGGAAGCCGCGCGTGGTGATGTAGCCCACGGGCGCGCCGCGGCGCTCCACGATGGCATTGGTGACCATGGTCGTCCCGTGGGCGAGGGAGGCCCAGGCCCCGGTCCGGGGCGCGAGGGTGGCGATGCCGTGGAGCACGCCCTCGGCTGGATTGGCGGGCGTGGTCGGCACCTTGCACGACTCCATCCGCCCCGCGGGATCCCAGGCCACCAGGTCCGTGAAGGTGCCGCCCACGTCCACGCCGATGCGAACGCCCTCAGCCATCTCCTCGCCTCTCTTACCTCGACTTGCCTATTTCCGCTCGGACCACTTCGGGAGCGGATAGAGCACGTCCGTCGACGCGAGGTCGAAGGGCCAGACGATCTTGAGCTGGCCGCCCCGCCACTGGGTGATCAGGGGCGTGCCCGACTCGTTCTGCCCCGTGGCGGGATCGAACTTCACGCCCTTCCACGGCATGATGAGTTGGCTCGGCTTGAGGTCCGTGGCGAGCAGCGCCTTGCGGATCGCCTCCGGGTCTGTCGAGCCCGCGCGGTTGATGGCGTCGAGGAGCACGATCATGCCCGTGAAGGAGCGCGAGGTGTTGTCGTTCAGATCCTTGCCCTGCTTGGCCTTGTACATGGCGTTGACCTTGGCCACCATCTGCTTCTTCGCGGCGAGGTCGAGCGAGAACACCGAGCGCGACATGATCCCGTCCGCGTCCTTGCCCACGGCCGTGATGAAGTCCGACTCGATGTAGCCGGAATCCTGGGTCAGGATCATGGGGGCGTTGTAGTCGAGCTCGCGGGCCGTGCGCACGAAGAGAATGGCGTCATTGGTATATCCGGTCGGGAGGAGCACCGACGGGCCGGCCGCCTTGAGGCGCTGGACCTCCGAGGTCAACGACGTGCTCCGCGAGCGATAGGCGATCTTCTCCACCACCTTGTAGCCGTGCTCGCCCGCGAGCTTCTCCTGCACGCGGGAGGAGTCCGAGCCGAAGAGCGTGTCCTCGTAGAAGGTGGCCACGGTGGGGAACTTGACGCCCTTCTTGGCCTGGAACTCCTTCAGGAACTCGAACATCGCGATCGAGAAGTGCTCGTCGTGCGGGCTCGTGCGGAAAAACCACTTGAAGCCTCGCCGGTGCAGGGTGGGCGAGGACGACTCGCCCGACAGGTACGGGATCCCCGAGCGCTCCGCGACCTGGCTGGCCGTGGCGGAGACGGAGCTGTGATAGGCGCCGTAGAGCGCGACGGCCTTCTCCTGCGTGATGAGACGCTCGGCCTCGGACTGGCCGAGCTCGGGCTTGCCCTGGTGATCCACCACGATGAGCCGCACCTTGGCGCCGCCGAGGTTGGGCAACCCCTCCGTCCGCGCCAGGGGCAGGTCGAGATCGTGCTTGCCGTTGACGATCTCGACGGCCAGCTCGGC
>DASQAK010000078.1:0-33714 GCA_035635755.1 Candidatus Methylomirabilota bacterium
CCTGAAGAACGTTTCCCTGGCCATCCCCCACGACCGCGTCACCGTCATCACGGGCGTCTCTGGCTCGGGCAAGTCCTCCCTCGCCTTCGACACGGTCTTCGCCGAGGGTCAGTGGCGCTACATCGAGTCCCTCTCCGCCTACGCGCGCATGTTCCTCGAGCGGCTCGACCGGCCCGACGTGGACCGGATCGAGCACATCCGCCCCGCCATCGCCCTCGAGCAGAAGAACCCCGTGCGCACCGCGCGCTCCACGGTGGGCACGGCCACCGAGCTCCATGACTACCTCCGTCTCCTCTTCGCCAAGCTCGGCCGCGTGCACTGTCCCCGCTGCGACAGCGAGGCCCGGAGCGATTCGGCGGAGCGCGTGGCCGACGAGCTCGTGCGCGACCATGCGGGCGCGCGCGCCATGGTCTGCTTCCCCCTCCCCCCGCAGCCCCGCCCGGACCCGCGCGCCTTCATGGCCGCCCTCCTGCAGCGCGGCTTCGCCCGCATCAAGATCGGCGAGACCATGGTGGACCTGGCGGACTCCCAGGGTGAGGCCGCCCCCTCCCTCGACGGCCAGCCCGTGCAGGTCGTGCTCGACCGCGTGGTCGTGGGTCCGGAAGCGCGACGGCGGTTGACGGAGTCGCTGGAGGCCGCCCTCGCCGAGGGTGACGGCCGCGCCGTGGTGGACGTGGTGGGGCACGGGCCCCTCTCGGTCAGCCGAGAGTTCCGCTGCCCGCGCTGCGAGGTCGCCCTCGCGCGGCCCCAGCCCCTGCTCTTCTCGTTCAACCACCCGCTGGGGGCCTGCCCGGAGTGCAAGGGCTTCGGAAACATCCTGCGCTACGACGAGGCCCTGGTCGTGCCCGATCCCACCGTGAGCCTCGCCGACGGCGCCGTCGAGCCCTGGTCACACCCTTCGGGCCGCTGGTACCAGAAGCAGCTCCTCAAGCATGCCAAGAAGCGCGGCGTCGACGTGACGCGACCGTATGCCGACCTCGCCGAGGCCGACCGCAAGTGGATCTACGCGGGCGGGGAGGGCCTCACGGGCATCCAGGGGTTCTTCGAGGAGGTCGAGTCCTACCGGTACAAGCTGCACGTGCGGGTCTTCCTCTCCCGCTACCGCAGCCAGTCGCCCTGCCCGCGCTGCGCGGGCGCCCGCCTCAAGCCCGAGGCGCTGACCGTGCGCGTGGGCGGCGCCACCATCGCCGAATGGAACGGCAAGACGGTCGAGGAGCTTTACGCCTTCCTCTCCGGCCTCGGCTTCTCGGCGTGGGAGGAGGCCGTGGGGCGCGAGGCGTTGAAGCTCCTGCGCGCCAAGCTGTCCTTCCTGCAGCGCGTGGGCCTGGGCTATCTCACACTCGGCAGGCAAACGCGCACCCTCTCCGGGGGGGAAGCCCAGCGTATCAACCTCGCCAACCAGCTCGGGGCCCAGCTCGTGGGGACGCTCTACGTCCTGGACGAGCCCTCGATCGGGCTCCACGCGCGCGACACCGAGCGTCTCGCCGAGCTGTGCCGGGAGCTCGCCCAGGTCGGCAATACCGTGATCATCGTCGAGCACGACCGCACCTTCATCGAGGGCGCCGACTATCTCGTGGAAATGGGACCGGGCTCGGGCGAGCGCGGCGGCGCGGTGGTCTTCGCGGGCACCCAGGCCGAGTTCGCCAAGGATCCGCGCTCGCTCACCGCGCGCTACATGACGGGGCGCGACGGCATTCCGCTGCCTCTCGCGCGCCGCGAAGGGCGCCGCGCCCTCGTCATCCGGGGGGCGCGCCAGCACAATCTGAGAAACCTGACGGTGCGCCTGCCCCTGCACACGCTCACCTGCATCACGGGAGTGTCGGGCTCGGGCAAGTCCACCCTCGTCCACGACACGCTCTATCGCGCCCTCGCCCGCCATTTCAAGGTCGAGCTGGCCCGCGCCGGCTCGTATGACGAGATCGCGGGCATGGAGTTCCTGAAGGGCGTGCGCCTCATCGACCAGGAGCCCATCGGGCGGACGCCCCGCTCCAACCCCGTCACCTACGTCAAAGCCTTCGACGAGATCCGCAAGCTCTTTGCCGGGCTGCCGCGGGCGAAGTCCTCGAGCCTGTCGCCCGGCGCCTTTTCTTTCAACGTGCCGGGGGGTCGCTGCGAGACCTGCCAGGGCGACGGCTTCCAGAAGCTCGAGATGTACTTCTTCGAGGACGTGTACGTCACCTGCCAGGAATGCGAAGGGCGCCGCTATCGTCCGGAGGTCCTGCAGGTCACCTACAAGGGCCGGAATATCAGCCAGGTCCTGCAGCAGACCATCGACGAGGCCGTCGAGTTCTTCGCCGCGCAGCCCGTGCTCCTCCGTCGGCTCAAGGTCCTGCAGGAGGTGGGGCTGGGATACCTGCGCCTGGGCCAGCCCGCCACCACGCTGTCCGGCGGCGAAGCCCAGCGGCTCAAGATCGCCGCCGAGCTGTCGACGCGCCTGGCCTCGGACTTTCTCTACATCCTCGACGAGCCGACCACGGGCCTGCACCTCGACGACGTCAAGAAGCTGCTCGTGGTCCTGAACCGCCTCGTGGATTCCGGCAGCACGGTGCTCGTGGTCGAGCACCACCTCGACGTGATCAAGACGGCGGACTGGGTCATCGACCTCGGGCCCGACGGCGGCGCCGCGGGCGGCGAGATCGTGGCCGAGGGCACCCCGGAGCAGGTCGCCCAGACCGACGGCTCCTATACGGGCAAGTTCCTGCGTGAGCTCCTTCCCCGCTTCGACGGCAAGCACAACGGGGGGAAGCGCGCGGGAAGGCCGGGGGTGGCGCGCGGGGCATGAACGTCCACGACATCCTCGAGGCCATCGGTCTTCTCGTCATCGGCCTCCTCTTCTATTCCTATGTCCGCGGGCTCTTCCAGCGACAGCCCCACTCGAAGCGACGCTGGCAACCCGTCGTGCTGGGGCTGGGGTTCGGGGTGCTCTCCGTGATCCTCATGCGCGCGGGCATTCAGCTCGAGAACGGCGTCTTCATCGACGCGCGCAACGCCCCCATCGCGCTGATCGGCCTCTTCGAAGGCTGGACGGCCGTCCTCATCGCCGCCGCCATCACGGCCGTCTCGCGTCTCTGGATCGGTGGCGCGGGCGCCTGGGCGGGCATGGTGAGCGTCGTCCTCGTGGCCGTGTCGGCCGGCCTCGTCCATGGCTGGGCGCGCCGCGACGGGGGGGTGGCGCCCAAGCATGCGCTCTCCCTGGCCGCCCTCGCCGCGCTGGCCCTGCTGCCCGCGCTGGCCATGCTGGGCGCGCGCGGCTTCGACCTCTTCACGCGCCTCTGGGCGGGCTACGCCACCCTCATCATGCTGAGCGTGGGGCTCATGGCCCGGCTCTTCCACGATGTGCGGGAGCAGCAGCGGCTGATGGCGGATCAGGAGCGCTTCCGGGCCATCATCGACGAAGCGACGGCGGTGGTGCGCATCGTCGACGCCGATACCCTGACGATCCTCGAGACCAACCGTGCCGAGGTCGAGCTCTCCGGCTATTCGCGCGAGGAAATCATCGGCAGGAACATCAGGGACTTCTGGCCGGACGGCCCTGCCGGGCGGCCGGAGCGAGAGGCCATGCTCGTCGAGGCCATCCGGACAGGCCACATGCAGGCCATGGGCCTCGGCTATCGCACGCGAGCGGGAAGCGTCATTCCTGTCGACATCACCTACCGCTTCGTCGACTATCGCGGCCGGCGCTTCATCATCGCGCTCCTGACCGACGCGCGTCCCCGGCTCCAGGCGGAGTCGGCGCTGCGCGAGGCGGCCGAGCTGCGGGCGGCCCACCTGACGGTGGGGGCGGCGGCCCACGAGATCAACAACCCGCTCTCGATCGTGATGGGCTCGCTCCAGCTCATGCTCGAGCGGTTTCCCGAGGGCAGCCAGGAGCAGAAGTGGACGGCCGCCGCCGTCAAGGCCGGCGAGCGCATCCGCGACGCCGTCGCGCGCCTTTCGAGCCTCGTCCGGGTCACCAGCGCCGAGCCGACCGGCTCGCTCGCCCCCATCCTGGACACGGTCCGCTCGAGCGAGCCAGAAAAGACCGGAACTCCCGCTTCTCCTCCCCTCCCGCCCCGGTGAAGTCGCCTCGGCGCTCGTCGCTCACCAGCTTGGAACCTGTGCTCAAGGAGGCGTGATGGCATCGCTCAAGGACAAGTACTGCATCGTCGGGGTGGGAGAGACCGAGTACAGCAAGCACTCGGGACGGAGCACGCGGGCCATGGCCGTGGAGGCGGCGCGGAAGGCCATGGTCGATGCCGGGCTGGCGGCGAGGGACGTGGACGGGATGATGTCCTACCAGGGCGGCGACTCGACTCCCGCCAACTGGGTGGCGCCCGATCTCGGCATCCGGCTCAACTTCTACATGGACGTCGTGGGCGGCGGCTCGTCCACGGAAGCCCTCGTCGGGCTCGCCATGGGCGCCATCGAGGCCGGCATGTGCAAGACGGTGGCGATCTTCCGCTCCATGAACGGCTACTCCGACTTCCGCATCGGGGGCACGGGCGCGCGCGCCGCCCAGCCCGTCCGCGGGCTCGACCTCGCGCAGGTGCCCTTCGGCATGCGCAGCGCGGGGCAGGCCTTCGCCCCTACCTTCATGCGCCACATGTACGAGTACGGCACGACCTCCGAGCAGGTCGCCCGCGTGCGGGTCGCCCACAGCAAGCACGCGTCCCAGAATCCCAAGGCGCTCCTGAAGGAGCGCGTTACCGTCCAGGACGTGCTCGGCTCCCGGTGGATTTGCAAGCCCCTTCACCTGCTCGACTGTTGCGTGGAGACGGACAACGCCACCTGCATCATCGTCACCTCGGCCGAGCGCGCGCGTGACCTCAAGCAGAAGCCCGCCTACATCATGGGCGTGGCGGGACGGGTCAACAAGCCGCGCACGGACTTCCACTGGGCCACCGGCCCCATCACGCGGGTGGCCGGCTACTATGCCAAGGACATCGTCTTCGGGCAGGCGGGGATCACGCCCGAGGACGTGAGCGTCACCGGTTCCTACGACGCCTTCACCTTCACCACCATGCTCCAGCTCGAGGAGTACGGCTTCTGCAAGAAGGGCGAGGGCGGCCAGTACGTGTCGAGCGGGGCCATCGAGCTCGGCGGCCGGCGGCCCAACAACACATCGGGCAGCCACCTCTGCGAGGGCTACACCCACGGCATGAGCATGGTCATCGAGAACGTGCGCCAGCTCCGTGGGCTCGCCGACGACTACTGCCCGGGCTGGGCCGAGGGCAAGCACAGCTACGACTACTCGCCGGGCAAGTGCCGCCAGGTCAAGGACTGCCGGATCACCATGAATCTCGGCTGGGCGATGCCGCCGACCGGCTCCGCCCTCATCATGCACAACTAACCGCGATCCCCACTGACGTCCGAGCTGAGACGGGGCCCGCTCTTCGAGCTGAGCGGCGGCCTGAGGCCGTCGCGAGGCGAGAGCTGAGTAGATCCCGCAGGGGCCGGCGACGAGAATCCCAATTAAGGAGCCATCGATGCCCAACGTCGAGTACCGCGGCATGAACCTGATGATCCCGGAGAACGATTCCGAGTGGCGCGAACACTTCAAGCTGGCGCGCGGACACAAGTTGATGCTCCGGGCCTGCCGGGCCTGCCGCCTCATGCGCTACCCGCCCACCCATGCGTGCCCGTGGTGCATGGCCCTGGAGTGGGACTGGAAAGAGGTGAGCGGCAAGGGCCACATCTACTCGTACGAGGTCGTCCATCACGCCATCCAGCCCGGGTTCAAGGAGTGGACGCCCTACGCGGTAGTCCTCGTCGAGCTCGATGAGCAGCGCGGCAAGCCCACCGCTGATGAAGCGCTCCGGATGATCGGGAACCTGGTGACGCCGGACGGCAAGGCGGAGGCGGAGAGCAAGGTCGCCATCGGCAAGCGCGTGCGCGTTGCCTTCCAGGATCTCTCGGAGGACTTCGCGCTGCCCCAGTTCACCCTGACCGACGAGCCGCCCGTCGGCCGCCTCTGGAGCCTCCCCGGCTAACTACACCGTTGCTCGTGCGCATCCGAGGAAGCTCCCGACGCGTTCGACGAACGCCGGGCGTTCCTCGACGTGAGGCGAGTGCCCACTGCGCTCGAAGACCGCGAGCTCGGAATGGGGCACGAGCGCGTGAATCTCCTCGGCCTGGTCGACGGGACAGATCCAGTCATGTCGTCCGACGGCGACGAGAGTCGGGCAGGCGATGCGTGACAGCTCCCGGCGGCAGTCGTAGGCCGGGTACTCGTGACGGATGATGAAATTACGCACGGCGATGCGGTGGCGCGTGTCTGCCCGCGCCATGAGGCTCGCGGCCGCGAGCCGCTTGTCGAAGAAGTAGAGAGGGCGGATGGTTTCGAACGCGCGCCGAAAGCTGTCGTCGTCGGAAAGCGAGCCGTCCCAGAGGGAACGATAGGCGGCCCACTGCGCGGGCGTCGCCTCGCGCCGAGCGTTGTCCTCGGCGCGGGCCATGAAGGCCCCACTGGCGGAGGCGCCCACCACGGTGAGGGTGCGGAGCGAGCGAGGATAGCGCGCCGCATACATGAGGCCGAGGAAACCGCCCCAGCTGATGCCGAGGACGTGGACGGTGTCGACCCCGAGGGCTCGCCTCACGCCCTCGATGTCGGCGACGAGCTGATGCTGCGTGCACTGCTCGATCGGCTCCCACCTCGAGCGCCCATGGCCGCGATGATCGTAGAAAACGAGGCGGAGACCGAGAGGTTGGGCAAGCGGCGTGAGTGCGCGCACGAGTCCGGACGAGTCGGTACCGGGACCGCCGTGGAGGCAAAGCGTGGGCGTCCCTTCCCCGACGGTCTCGGCGTAGAGCCGAGTTCCATTGACCTCCAGGGTCATGCTCCCGTCGCTCATCTGCGATGCATTGTCCAGCGCGGAGGTCCGCTCATCTGCCCGTCCAGCGCACGGATTTGAGCGATTGATAGATGCCGCCGTAAGTCGGGATGGGAACGAGGCCCTCGTATCCTTGTCGCGTGACATAGACCTGCTGGGGGAAGTACAGGAACACATACGGAGCGTCGGCCATCAAGAGCTTCGAGAACTCCGCGTAGTGGCGCTTGCGCTCGGCCTGACTGCCCGCGCGTCGCGCCGCCTCGAGGACCTCGTCCACCTTCGGGTTCTTGTAGTGGGCGAAGTTGCGCCCTTTCCACTGGCTCGAATGCCAGATCGTATAGGCAAAGGGATCGGGATCGTGGAAGTTGGTCCATCCGACGCAGATCGCCTCGAAGTCCGACGCGAACAGCTTCTTGACGAACGTGGGCCAATCGAGCGGCTCGAGTCGCGCCTCGGCGCCGACGTTCTTGAGATATTCCTGCAGGACGACCGCGGTGTCCTTCACCGCCTGATTGGCCTGGTCGTGGCGGAGCGAAAAGCTCAAGCGCTTGCCGTCCTTGACGAGGACGCCATCGGGGCCGGGCTTCCACCCCGCCTCGGCAAGCAACGCCTTCGCCCGGGCGGGATCGAACGGATAACCCTTCACGGATGGGTCGAAGGCCCAGCTCGAGGGCGGAAACTGCCCCGTGGCCGGCGCGGCATAGCCCTGCAGAACTTGCCGGACCAGCGTCCCCGCATCGACGGCGTGGTAGAAAGCGCGCCGCACGCGCATATCGTCGAACGGGGGAAGATCCTGACGGTAGCCCAGATAGTTGTACGAGGTGTTGTCGGCGACCAACACCCGCAGTCCCTGCGTCTGTTTCAAACGCGCCACTTCGGTCAGGGGCGGGCTCTCGATGAAGTCGACCCCGCCGGCGCGCAGCTCCTGCAAGAGCACGACAGCGTCGGGAATGACCCGGTAGATCAGGCGATCCAGCGCGGGGCGGCCGCCGTGATACTGCGCGTTCGCTTCCATGACGAGCCGCTCGCCCCGTCGCCATTCGACGAAGCGGAAGGGGCCGGTGCCCACGGGCTTTCGGTTGAACTCGGCCGTGTTGAGGTCGACGCCCTTGAGCAGGTGCTCGGGGATTATGCCGGCCCGTGGGTTCACGAGCACGGCAAGAAAGGCTCCGTACGGATAGCGCAGACGAAAGCGCACCGTGTAATCGTCGAGCACGTCGATCGGCTTCTGGGCGAGGTCCTCCGGCCGTTTGGGATTGTCCTTGTTGGTGAGCTCGGGGAAGCCGACGAGGGCGTCGAAATACGCGCGATGCGGCGTCGTTACCTTGGGGTCGAGGACAGCGTAAAAGGTGAAAGCAACGTCGCGGGCGGTGAAGGGCTTGCCGTCGTGCCATCGGACGCCCTTCTTGAGCTTGAAGGTGTAGGTCAGACCGTCGCGCGAGACTTCCCACGATTCTGCGAGGAGGGGCCGGACGTTCAGGTTCTGGTCCAGCTCGAGCAGGCTGTCGAACATCGGCCACTCGGCAATGTACGACTGCCCGTCGGTCGCCACGAGCGGGTTGAGCGACGTCGCATCGCCGAGAAAGCCGATGACCATCTCCTTGCCCGCCGCGCGCGCGGGACAGGGCGCCGCAAAGCCGAGGAGAACGACGAGGAGGCTCACGAGAACACGGCGATGACCCTGGTGTCGCATGGACATGACGCCTCCCGGAAGACATCGGTTCATGGTGGCCCGTCAGTCGCCCGCGCGAAGACGGGGATCGAGCGCGTCGCGCAGGCCGTCTCCGAACAGATTGAATCCCAATACGGTCACGAAGATCGCCACGCCGGGAAAGGTGGCCACCCACCACGCGGAGGCGAGGAATTGTCGCCCCTCCACGATCATATTGCCCCAGCTCGGCAGCGGTGGCTGGGCGCCGAGCCCGAGGTATGACAAGCCCGACTCGATGAGGATGGTCTGGCCGAGAAGGAGAGTCGCCTGCACGATAATGACCGGGAGCGCGTTGACGAGCACGTGGCGCCAGAGGATACGCCGGTGGCTGGCCCCGAGCGCGCGCGCGGCATCGACGAAGTCACGCGCCCGGAGGCTGAGGCACTCCCCGCGAACGATGCGCGCGACCTGCGCCCAGGTCACGAGCCCGATGACGGCCGCGGTGTTCGTGAGCCCGGCCCCGAAGAGCGCCACGACCACCAGAATGAGGAACAGGGCGGGAATGGCCATGAACACGTCCGCGACACGCATGATCGCCGCGTCCACCGCGTCGCCGAAATAGGCGGCGATGCCGCCGAGCACGGTTCCCACGATCACGGAGAGACCCGTGGCGAGCAGCCCGATCTCGAGAGAGACGCGGCCGCCCCAGATCACCCGCGTCAGGATGTCGCGGCCGAAGCCGTCGGTGCCGAGCCAGTGGGCGGCGCTCGGCCTCTCGAGCCGGGTGAGCAACGACTGGGTGGAGTAGCTGTAGGGGGCGATCGCCGGCGCCAGCGTTCCCACGGCGAGGATGAGGGCGACGACCAGCCCGCCCACCAGCCCCCGCTGACTCCGCCACAGACGATCGAATGTCTGCATGGACCATTCACCGGTACGCGATGCGCGGGTCGATGAGGCAGTACGCGATATCGGTCAGGAGGTTCGCCACGATGACGACCGTCGCGATCATGAGGTTCACACCCATGAGGACGGGGTAGTCCCGCTCGAACACCGCGCCCACCGCGAGCCGTCCGATGCCCGGCCACGCGAAAACGGTCTCCGTGAGCACAGCCCCCCCGACGAGGACGGGCAGCGAGAGCCCGATGACGGTGACGACGGGGATGAGCGCGTTGCGCAGCGCGTGCCGCCAGATGACCCGTACATCGGGCAGGCCCTTGGCCCGCGCCGTGCGGACGTAATCCTGCTGCAGCACTTCGAGCAGGCTCGAGCGCGTGAACCGCATGAACGACGCCATCTGAATCAAGCCGAGCGTGAGCACGGGCAGCACGGCGTGACGGAGGCGCGCCCCGAGGTCAGCCTCTCGCCCGTACTCGCTGAGGCCGGATGGTGGGAGCAGTCCGAGCACCTCCGAGAAGAGCAGGATGAGCATGATACCGAGCCAGAAGCTGGGAAACGAGATACCGAACAGCGACACGCTCGACGCCAGGGCGTCCCAGATCGTGTTCCGCCGAATGGCGGCGAGGACGCCGAGCGGCACCGCGACGAGAAGGGCGAGGAGAAGGGCGCCCCCCGTGAGCGTGAGCGTGGGGCCCAGACGATCGACGACGAGCGTCGCCACCGGATCGCCCGTCTTGAACGAGCGTCCGAAGTCTCCGCGAGCCGCCGCCAGGACCCAACTCGAGTACTGCACGGGAAGCGGGCGATCGAGTCCGAGCCGCGCGCGGACCTGAGCCGCTATCTCCGGCGACAGCTCGCCTCCAACGAGGACCGCCTCCGGGCCGCCAGGCGCCAGCCGCATGATCACGAACAAGATCAACGAGACACCGAACAGCATGAGGCCTGCGTACGCGAACCGTTTGACGATGTGGCGGGCCAGCATGCCCCTCCCGGAACGGAGTTCGTGTGGTTCGCGTCACTCGGCGCGCCGGTAACGACCTAGCCCTTCGTCAGGCGCGCCACGATCTCGTCGAAGGCCTTGTCCGCGAGCACCCTGACCTCGTCGCGCGTCAAGGGCTGGATGGGGTGCGGCACCATGATGGTCCGGTAATCATCCGCCCCCAACGCCCCCGCCTGGGCGCGCGCGGCCCGCGCGAACTCCGTGGAGATCACCGTGGCCGTGGGCATCCCATTGTCCTCGAAAAACACGCCGTCGTGCACACTGCACGTTGTGCAGGACCCTCAGTCGGCGAGAGCCTCGATGACGGCGTCGCTCTGCTTGAGGATCTCGGCCCGCAGGTCTTCCGGGGCGGGGCGCGCGAAGGTCGGCTTCCTCTTGCGAATGACGGCCTTGGGGTGGAGGCGCTCGTGCAAGAGCTCCTCGACGCGATCGAGCAGGTGATCGCCCTTGGCCTTCGAGATATCGAGGAGCGTGATGACCTTGCCCTCGAGACTGGGCAGGCGCGCCGCGGTCTTCCGCGGCACCGCGACGGAATCGGTGGGATCGAGGAACTCTTCGGCGGCCATGGAGCGCTCCTCTCTTTCCGGGCGCTGTCTGTTCGGCCCTGGAGCTGCGGGACGCGCCCGGCCCAAGTGTAGCGCAAGAGGCGCGGGCTCAGGGACGGAAGATGCGATCGAGGGTGGCCGGCTCGACGTATTGCTTGAGCCGGATGCCCCCGAAGCGGCGCCGCGCCTCGGCAAAGGAGAGCTCGCGCACGTCGGGCGTCTCGCGCCCGCCGAGGCGCCGGAAGACGTAGAGCACCTCGGTGGGCTTGGCCGCCGGCGTCGCGGACGCGGCCGCGCCGTCGGCGAGCAAGGTGTTGTCGAACGCCGCCACGAACGCCAGGGCGCCCGTCTTGTCGCTGACCTCGACGGGCCCCTCGATCCGCTCGTCGAAGCGCTCGGGGTCGCATGGGTGATTCCGCGCAGTGCACCAGTCGGGCGAGTAGAGTGCCTGGATCTTCCGCATGTGCTCGAGTCGCAGGGGCGGCGGCGGCCGGGGCGGATAGATGGCCCGGTGCGTGCGCGACCGCGGGTCGTAGATCGAGACCTCGAGCGGATGCACGGCCACGAAGTGGGGCTGGCTGTGCTGGTAGACGATGCGCCCGTCGGCAAAGGCGGCCATGGGCCAGCCGGAGAGTACATCGCGCACGGCCAGATCCTCGGCGAGCACGAGGGTGCAGCCGGCCGAGGGATTGACGTGGGTCTCGATCAGCAGCATGCCGCCGGCCTTCCGGGCGCTCACGGCCGAGCCGAGACAGGCGGAGGGCGCGGGACGTATGGCCTCCTCGTCTATGGCGGCACGCGTCCAGCGCCCGGTGAGGCGGTCCAGCCGCCCCACGAAGAGCGGAGGGACGAGGGCGCCTGTCCCCTGATCCCGGTAGTAGACGATCACGTAGGCCTGCCGATCCCTGAGCACCGAATAGCTCGTGATCGGCACCCGCGCCTCGGGCACCGTCTCGGCGGTCACGCGGGCCCCGCTCGCCCGCAGCGCGTCTCCCAGCGTCTCCCCCGCCGCGGGGGCGACGCAGACGAGGGTGCCGACGATGGGCCATAGCCGCGCGAGGGGCAGGCCCTTCACGGCATCTGGACGGCCTTGATCACGAGCCGCGACATCTTTGGAAACGTCCAGCCGGGGATGACGGCAGAGAAGCGTCCCGCGGTGCCCCCCGCCACCAGGAACTTGAGGTTTCCGGGCTCACGGAACTTCGGAATCAGCGTGTCGTCGGTCTCCGGATGCGGGAACTTGGCGAGCACGCGCGCGGGCAGCCCCTCCCCGCCGTCCACGCCCGGGATGAGGTCGCGCACGCGCGTTCGCAGGCGCTCCCACAGGAACTGCCGCATCTCGGCCTTGCCCCAGCCCTCTCCTGCGATCATCTTCGCGTGCTCGGGGGAGAGCACGACGAGCGTGTCGCCGTGGTGGGTGGACCGGTGGTTGGAGATCACGGCCAGCGAGTGGCTGATGGTGATCAGCACATCCTTGGCCCGGCGGCTCTGATGATCATAGACACCGTGCGGTGCCTCGGCGGCGAAAGCCGCCACCGTGCTCTCGTTGGCGCCGAAGCCGTGCTCGACGGCCAGCGACTCCCACGGGCTCTCTTCCTCGTTCTCGCCCATGCAGTAGGTGTAGCGGCCGGGGTGAGCCATGGTCGACATGCTCATGGTCCGGGCGGAGGCGCCCCCCACGTTGGCGACGATGAGCCGCAAGGCCCGGCCGATGGTCGCGTTGGCGCGCCACCCGGGCCCGAAAGCACCGCGACCGCAGTTGATGTCCAGAGCGGCTCGAGCGGGGCCGTTGACGATGAAGAGGGGCGAGTGGAAATTCGTGGTCGCCGAGACGCCGTGGAGATCGAAGGCATCCTCACTCATGGCCTCGACCCCGGCGATCACCACCGGCACGTAGTCCGGACGGCACCCGGCCATCACGGCGTTGATGGCGATCTTCTCGACGGTGGCGCGTCCGAAATTGGGCGGCACCAGCGCGATGAGTTCGGCGGCCTCGCGGCCCGAGCCCGCGACCATGGCCTCTACCCGCTCGCGGGTAGGCGGCACCACGGGGAGGCCATCGGTGACGCCGCGCTCGAAGAGCGTCTCGAAGGGGTCGGGGGCAGGCGTGGTCACGGCGCGGTCAGGGCTTGCACAGCCGGAAGTTCGCGTAGTCGCCCTGTGCGGTCGACCGCGTATCGTCGGAGTCCGTCAGGACCGCGATGCCCGCGGCCTTCGAGATGTCAGGATCATCGAAGTATTTCTTGTAGTCCTCGAGGACGTTGACGCGTTCCTCCGTCCACTGGCCCTTCAGGGACGTTCCGCTCCGGATGATCCGGGCCTGGGTCAGCCCCGCGCTCGACGTCAGATGCGTGCCCACGGGCACCACGGCGCTCCAGATGTACTTCAGCGACTTCACGGCGAAGGGGGAGTGCGGGAAGACGGCATAGACGGACACCGCGCTGTCATTGGTCTTGGACTGGCGCTCGTCCGATCCGGCGGGGAACTCGAGGGGGCGCCACGACCACGCGAGGATCGGATACGTCCGGGGATCCCACTCGTGTTGCTTGGCGGCCTGGATGCCGAGGCTCTTGGCCAGGGCCTGTAGGTACCGCCGGCCGTCCATTTCCTGGATCGAGTAGACGGGCCGCCCCGACTCCTTCCGGGGCTTCCAGTCCGGCGGGAACTCTCCCACCTTGCCCTTGGCGAAGTCGTCGACGGTCACGCACTCCTCGGCCCCCGCCGACCCCACGAGCGCGCCGCACACGACGAGGGCGGCGAGGAGCGCCTGCATCACCAGGGTCAGCGCCCGCGGCGCCACCAGGAGTGGACGAGATGATCCACGACCTGCACGAGCTGGCTCACCGTCCGACATTCCTTGACGATGTCGCACGAGGGCGAGTAGAGCGGCATCACGCTGTCGCCGATGCCCCAGCCCCACTGGCCTTCCGGGTTCAGCCAGATCACGCCTTTCACGCGCTCGCGGATCTGCCGGATGGCCCAGGCCTGGGGGTCGTTGTAGTTGTTGCGCGCGTCCCCCAGGATCAGCACGGTGGTCTTCCGGTCCAGCGACTCGAGCTCGGTGCGAACGAAGCGGCTGAAGGCGTAGCCGAAGTCGGACCGGCAATGGTAGTCCACCGAGGAGGATTTGAGGGCCCACTCGATGGCGTGGTCGACGGGATACGTGTTGAAGGCCTGCGTCACCTCGGCGATCTCGGAGACGAACACGTAGGAGCGCACCCGCGAGAAGCACTCCTGCAGGCTCCACACGAGCTGGAGCATGAAGCGCGAAGCGTTGCGCACGGAGTCCGAGACGTCGCACAGGGTGATGAGCTTCGGCTTCTCGCGGTGTCGGCGCCGGAAGCGCACCTCCATGGGGATGCCGCCGTACTGGAGGCTCTTCCGGATGGTGCGGCGGGAATCCAGGCGCCCCTTCTCCTCCTGCCGCTGGCGCAGGGCGAGGGCGTCCTTGATCTTGCGGGCCAGGCGCGCCACCACCGCCTTCATCTGGGCGATCTCGTCCGGAGAGAGGGCGAAGAGCGGCTTGTCGGTGAGCACCTCGCGGGTGAGACGCTCGCCCGCGCGGTAGGCGCGCCGCTCGAGCTCGCGCTCCACGTGCTGGCGGATCATCCGGCGGAAGGCCTCGAGGCGGAGGTCGAGGTAGTTGCGGATGCGGGCGAGCATCCCCGGATCCATGCCCTTGGCCTCCAGCAGCTGCATGATGCGGGAGAGGTCGCGCTCGATGGCCGCCCAGTCGAACTTGTCGTAGATCTTCCGCGAGAAGTAGCCGATCTGGAGGAAGTACATCAGCCGCTCGAGCCCGGCCCCCTGCCCCTGCCCGCGGATGGCCATCTCCATGTCCGAGCCCTCCCCGCGCAGCATGAGCTCGGTCAGCTCGTCCATGTCCATGTTCTCCTGGGCCATGAGCTGGTCGAGCATCTCCTGGATGCGGGGGTCCTCGGGGCCCAGGGCCTTCTTGAGCCCGGCCCCGAGGGCCTCGAGGTCGAGGAAGTAGAGGTCGAAGATCCGGTCGAAGGTCGGCAGATCGCGTGATTCCTTGACGAGCGTGCTCGCGAGCGCCGTCTTGAAGGTCTCGCGATGCTCGAGCCCGATCTCCGAGGAGGCGGCCAGGGCGTCGAGCGCCTCGCTGGGCGAGATGCGCAGCTCGGCGCGCCTGAGATCTCCGATGAACTCCAGGATCCTCTGGTCCATCTAGGTTCTGGGGGGGAGCGCCACCTGCCGCTCCGGCTTGAGGGTTGGCTCGGCTCGCTGTCTTGCTGGTCGCCTCGCCTGCGGCTGCGGCTCCTCCCGCGGGCTGCGCCTCACAGTGCAATCCCCAGACCCATCGACCGGGTAGCGCATTGGGCTATCAGAGATCGCGGGTTCATCGGGAGAAGGTGACCCAGGAGGACTTGAAAACGTCCTCGGCACCATCGCGGCTGATGGGGCAGAGGCGCCCATCCTCGAGCCGGAGGAGGCCGTGGAAGGAGCCCGAGGCGATGAAATGGGTCATCTTGAGTTTCCAGCCGAGGCCGCCCGCGGTCGATTCCTCGTCCCGCTCGACGGCGCGACCGATGTCGGGCACGTCCCCGACGAGATGGAGCACGCGCACGGGGCCTTCGGCGCATCGAAGCCCCAGCACCACCTTGTAGGCCTGGCCCTGGCGGAACGTCTCCACCGTCATCTCGCCGGGCTGGAGCAGGTGCGCCGCGGCCTCCGGCATGGCGGCCCGGAAGAAGTCGCGCGGAGCGGGGTGCGTGTAGTAGAAATGCCACCGCCCGGCGGCGAGCATCCAGAGCTTGGTGTACTCGCCGAGAGCGGCCGAGATGCAGCGGCCACCCTCGATGAACACGGGCCCAGCCGGGCCCAGCTCGGGCAGGCGGATGCGCGGGCTCGGGAACCAGAGCTCGCGGAACTCGGTCAGGTGCATGGCCTCAGTCGAGGTCGGCCAGGACCTTGTCGAGGGCGCCCTTGACGCGCTCGAGATCCTTCTCGTGCTTGACGAGCATGGTCAGGGTGGACTCGACCAGCTCCCGATCGAGACTCTCCGCGTTCAGGATGACGAGCGAGCGGGCCCAGTCGAGGCTCTCCGACACCGAGGGCGCCTTGCGGAGCTCGAGCCCGCGGATGCGCTGGACGGCCGCCACCACCGTCTGGGCGAGGCGTTCCGAGACCTCGGGAACTTTGAGGCGGATGATCGCCAATTCTTCGTCGGGCGGCGGGAAGTCGATGAAGAGGTGGAGGCACCGCCGCTTGAGCCCGTCCGAGAGCTCGCGCGCATTGTTCGACGTCAAGACCACGAGCGGGATGTTGGTCGCCTTGATCGTCCCGAGCTCCGGCACCGACACCTGGAAATCCGAGAGAACCTCCAGCAGGAAGGCTTCGAACTCCGGCTCGGCCTTGTCGATCTCGTCGACGAGGAGAACGACGGGCTCGACGGACTCGATGGCCTGCAGCAGCGGCCGCGGGGCGAGGAAGCGATGCGAGAAGAAGGCGTCGTCCTGGCCCGAGATCTTGGCCACGGCTTCGGGCAGCGAGTCTGCGTCGGCGATCAGCTGCCCGATGCGCTCGCGCAGGAGCTGGGTATACAGGAGCTGCTTGGCGTATTTCCACTCGTACAGCGCTTTGCCCTCGTCCAGCCCCTCGTAGCACTGCAGCCGGATGAGGCGCCGGGACGTGATCTCGGCCAGGGTCTTGGCCAGCTCGGTCTTACCCACCCCCGCCGGGCCTTCGATGAGGACGGGGCGCCCCATTCGCTCGGCCAGGAAGACGACGGTGGAAATCCGCCGGTTGGCGATGTAGCGGGCGTTCTTGAAGTGCTGCTGGACATCCTCCACGGACTGGAACATGTAGGCTCCTGTATGAGTGAATTGGCCCGCAGTGTAGCACACTTGCGGGCCATCGCTACCCCCGTTCGCGGAGTCTTCCGCCGCGCGCGCTTCAGGGTAGAATGAAAGCTGTATGAGCGGCCATTCAGCGGAGCTTCGGAGGTACCCGCGGGCCCGAGCGTCGTGGCGCGTCGCCGTGGAGATGCCGGGCGGACGCACGATCAACCGCGAGACCATCGACGTCGGCCCCCACGGCGTCAAGGTCAAGCTCGACGAGAACGTGGGGGCGGGCAGCCGGGTCAGGCTGCGCTTTCAGCCGCCCGACCGGAAGCCGCTCGATCTCGATTCCATCGTGTGGCGGAACGACAGCGACGGGCCCGTCTTCGTCTTCGTCAACATGCCGGACGAAGATTTCGAGCGCCTCAAGTCACTGGTCGACCAGCACCGGGGCTCCTGATGCCCGCGGGTGGCCGCGCCCGCTTCCCGCCCGAGCCCCTCGCGGGCCGCCATGACAGGATTCCTTGCGCTTTTCGGGCAGCCGGTCAGGCATCGTGACCTTGTGTGTCACTTTGGCGGCGGCGCCTGTCATAAATACGCTGTCGCGTGGGAGCGCAAACGCGGCCGCAAACATTTCGCGCGCGAGTTGACAATTTTTCCGACTCTCGGGCCCGAGCTGACACGCGGCCTCGAACTTGCGCGACCGCTCCCTGGATTTCGAGGGACCCGGAATTCTATCGGCATCCTTCAACGGGGACGCCGTTCCTGCCGCCCGCGTACGCACACATATAATCGAGGTGACAGTGTCCGACACATTCCGTTGACATACGAACGCCCATCGGGATGGCGCCTTCAAATCATCACGCCATCGTTGCGGTCCACTACTATCCGAGTGGCACTGGACTTGCTACCATTCTCGTAGCCATGCGCATCGATCAGCCATCGGGAATGGTCAGGCACCTCCAAGTCCTCCGGGCCGTGACGGAGGCCGTGAGTCGATCGCTCGATCTCCACGAGGTCCTTCAGAAAGCGCTCGCCGCCCTCACGCACGTCACAGGTCACGAGATCGCGAGCCTGCATCTGATCTCTCCGGACGGTCAGAGCCTCTTGCTGCGCGGGGACCGGGGCCTCTCCGACGAGCTCCGCCGCGTCAATCTCGAGCTGCCCATGGGCGACGGACTGATCGGCCGCGTCGCGCTGTCCGGGCGCGGGCGCCGGGTGGACGACGCGAGCCGCGAGACCGATCTCCTGCCCGCGGCGCGGACGGCCGTGAGCACGGACGGTATCCGCGGCTTCGTCTGCGTCCCCATCCGGGCGCGCCACCGCATTCTGGGCACACTCTCGCTCGGCCGCCAGACCGAGGACCGGTTCACCGACGAGGAAATGGCCCTGCTCGAGTGCGTGGCCGACCAGATCGGCCTCGCCCTCGACAATGCCCGCCTCTACGGCGAGATCCACCGTCAGCTCGACGACCTCCGTCGGGCCCAGAACGAAGTGGTCAAGGCCGAGCGCCTTTCCGCCGTCAATGGCCTGGCCGCCGGTGTGGCCCACGAGATCAACAACCCGCTGACCATCATCATGGCCCAGCTGCACCTCCTCGCCCAGTCGCCCATCGGTCTCGAGGTCGAGGAGGCCCTGGGGGTCATCGACACGGCGGCCAAGCGGGCCGCCTCCATCGTCCGCGACCTCATCCTCTTCGCCGAGCATCGCCCGCCCCGGCGCCAGCGCTGCCAGATCGCCGAGCAGATCAAGCAGGTGCTCGCCTTCGAGCAGTCCCGGCTGGAGGCCGACGGCATCCGGGTGCGCACCGAGATCGAGCCGGTGCCCGAAATCTGGGCGGACGCCAATCACGTGCAGGAGGTCCTGCTGCACGTGGTGCAGAACGCCCAGCACGCGATGAAGGCCGCGCATGGCCGCGGGGTGCTGACGATCCGCGTGCGGCCCACCGTGGCGGGGCTCCGCATCACCGTCGCCGACGACGGACCGGGCATCCCCCCCGAGCACCTGCCCCGTATCTTCAATCCCTTCTTCACCACCAAGCAGCCTGGCGAAGGCCGTGGCCTCGGGCTGTCCGTGTCCCACAGCATCGTGGGAGAGCACGGGGGTCGGCTTTGGGCGGAAAACCTGCCGGAGGGAGGGGCGATGTTCACCATCGACCTGCCCATCGGCGAGCCCGAACCCGCTCGCGAGGCCATCGACTCCCGCACGCGTCTGTAGTTCCCGCACGCGCAGCGCCCTCGACAAGGCCGTGATTCCGGGAGTAGTCTGTCCACCTGATTTGAAATCTCACTCCCCGGAGGCCCCGATGAGTTCCGTCAAAGACGCCATTGCGCAGGCGGTGGACCGCCTCGCCGACGAGCTGGAGGCCCTTTCCAAGCAGATCCACGCGAATCCCGAGCTGGGATACAAGGAAGTCAAGGCCTGCGCCTGGCTCTCGGAGTTCCTGGGCAAGCAGGGCTTCAAGGTCGAGCAGGGCGTGGGCGGGGTGGACACCGCCTTCCGCGCCACCATCGAGACGGGCGACGGACCGACGGTGGCCATCCTGTGCGAGTACGACGCGCTCCCCGGCATCGGCCATGCCTGTGGCCACAATGTCATCGCCACCTCGGGGGCGGGAGCGGGCGCCGCCCTCGCCGCCATTAGGAATCAGCTCCCCAAGGGGCGCGTCCACGTGATCGGCACGCCCGCCGAAGAAGGCGGCGGCGGAAAGATCAAGCTCATAAAGGCGGGGCTCTTCAAGGATGTGGACGCGGCCATGATGATCCACGGCTTCGACCGAACGCTCCTGCACCAGGACCTCCTCGGCATCGCCCGCGCCACCTTCGAGTTCACGGGCAAGGCCTCCCACGCCTCGGCCGACCCGTGGGAGGGCATCAACGCCCTGGACGCCTGCGTCCAGACCTACAATGCCGTGGCCATGCTCCGCCAGCAGGTACGCCCCGATTGCCGCATCCACGGCATCATCACGAGCGGCGGCGCGGCCGCCAACATCATCCCCGAATCCGCGTCAGCCATCTTTTACGTGCGGGCGCCGGGCATCGACACCATGTGGGATCTCTATCGCCGCGTGGTCGCCTGCGCCGAGGGCGCCGCCAAGGCCGCGGGGTGCGGTCTCACGGTCATCCCGCACGAGAGCATCTACGAGCCGATGAAGTCGAGCCGCGTGTTGCTGGATCTCTTCGCGGCCAACATGGTCTCCACCGGTCTCAAGGAAGGCGCGCCCATCCCCGACCGCAAGGGCTCCTCGGACGTGGGCAACGTCAGTCAGATCCTGCCGACCATCCAGCCCATGATCGGGATCGCTCCCGAGGGCATGGCCATCCACACGCGCGACTTCGCGGAGGCCGCCGTCAAGCCCCTTGCGCGGCAAGGCATGGTGGCGGCCGCCAAGACCATGGCCATGACGACCTATGATCTGCTGGCCGACCCCGGACGCGTGAAGGCCGCCAAGGAGGAGTTCGCGCATGGTCGCTGATCCGCTCGACCAGGCCAAGACCAAGGTCGCGGACGCTGTCGATCGCCTGGCCGACGAGCTGGAAAAGCTCTCGCATCAGATCCACGCCAATCCCGAGCTGTGCTTCAAGGAGGAAAAGGCCTCGGCGTGGCTCACGGGCTTCCTCGAGAAGCAGGGGGCGAGGATCGAGCGGGGCGTGGGCGGCCTGCCCACGGCCTTCCGGGCGACCATCGAGGGCACGGGCCCCGGGCCCACGGTGGCCATCATGGCGGAGTACGATGCCCTCCCGAACATCGGGCATGCCTGCGGCCACAACGTCATCGCCACCGCCGGCACCGGCGCGGGCGCGGCCATCGCGGCGGCGCTGGGCAAGGTTCCCTTCGCGGGTCGGGTGCAGGTGATCGGCACGCCCGCGGAGAAGGGGGCGCGGGCAAGGTCAAGCTCATGGAGGCGGGCGTCTTCAAGGACGTGGACGCGGCCATGATGATCCACGGCCGCTGTGGGACGCAGGTGTGGCGGCCGAGCCTCGGCATCGTCAAGGTCAAGTGCGACTTCTTCGGAAAAGCCTCGCACGCCTCGTCCTGGCCGTGGCGCGGAGTCAATGCGCTGAACGCCATGATCCAGCTCTTCGTCTCGCTCGACCAGATGCGCCAGCAGATCAAGCCCGACGCGCGCGTGCACGGCATCATCACCAAGGGCGGCGACCAGGCCAACATCATCCCGGAGCACACGGCCTCGGAGTTCTACCTGCGGGCGCCCTCGAAGGACTACTGCCAGGAGCTGCTGCGGCGCTTCGAAGGGTGCGCCCAGGGCGCGGCCACGGCCACGGGCTGCACGGTGAAGGTGACGGCGGACCCGATCATCCACGATCCGCTCAAGCCCAACTTCGCCATGGCCACGCTCTTCGGCCGGAACCTCGAGCGCATCGATTTTCCCGTCGATCCCGATGACGGCGAGGCGGGGTATGCCTCGACGGACTGTGGAAACGTCAGCCAGGCCCTCCCGACGATCCACCCGTACATCCGGATCTCGCCGGATGGCATCCCCGGACACTCCCGCGAGTTCGCCGAGTGGGCCAAGTCACCGCTGGCGCGCACGGGCATGGTCGCCGGCGCCAAGGCCCTCGCCCTGACGGCGCTCGATCTGCTCGCCCGGCCCGACGAGCTCAAGCGGGCGAAAGAGGAATTCGAGCGCGCGAAGGGCTAGCGGGGCGGCTCGGTGCCGCGGATGGCCTTGAGGACCTTCCTGGCCTGATTCAAGTGGTCGAGGACGTGGAGCCGGAAGATGATGGCGTACGCCTTCCAGTCCAGCTCCTCGATCCAGTGCAGCGGCTGCTCGCGGCCATCCGGTTCCTTGACATTGATGACCATGACCACGGGCGCCCGGGCATCGGTGGGCCGGTCGGGCGCCGCCGCGAGGACCTCGACCGCTTCCGCCTGAACCCGCTTCAGGTCATTGAGCAGGTCAGGCCACGGCCGGCTCATGGGATCGCGCGACTGCAGCGCGGCCGGAATCGGACCATCGGATGGGCGCCGCCCGGCGAGGAGCTCGCGCAGCTCCGTGATGCTGGGCCGGTGCGTCTCGACGACATGATCCGCCACCTCCTGGATCGTCCACTCGTCTGGCAGACCGCCCGTCCTCGCTTCTTTCTCGCTCACGCCGTCGAGGAGCTCCTCGAGGGCCGCGAAGGCGGCCGCGACCCGCTCCTGGATCTGGACGGCGCTGCGCCGGCTGCCCTGGTGCTCCAGGTACTCCTTGGCCTTGACCTGCTCGGGACGAAGCGTCACGGCTGGGCCCGCCGCCGCTCCGAAGCGCGCTCGGCGTCGAGACGCCCGTGCTCGGCGCCGGAGAGATCGGCGAAGCGCATGGCGGCGACGACAGCATGGTGGCCCGCCTGCTCGTCGATCAGGCGGTACATGGCCTGACAGATGCGTCGATAGGCGGGATGGCCCTGCGGCGCCGTCCTGAGCTCGATCATGTGCATGGCCTCGCGGGCATTGAGCTCCATGTAAAAGCGCACGCGATAGGCCATGGCCACCGCATAGGGCGCCACCGCGGCCTGCCCCATGCCCTCCAGCCCCTCGTAGAGCTTGGCCGAGGCTTCCATGACCCGGGTCCAGTCGGCGAGGGCGCCCGCCTCCTCGATCTCCGGTCCCACCACCCAGCCGTGGCGCACGGAGAGCGGCTGCCACTCGAGGGTGAGCAGCCGGTGCCGCTGCAGGTCCCGGAAGGCGCCGTAATCGCCGAGCACGTCGAAGCGGTAGGCCGTCCGCTCGAAGGCGCGCCCGGGCTTGTGACGGCGATTCTCGCGCGCGCCGACATAGGACTCGAGGACTCGCCGCCGCTCCTCAGGGCCGAGCTTGCGCGCGAGGAGCAGGAGCTGGTCGTCGGGCAGCGACGAGGAGGCGTACAGCGCGGCCGCCACGATCTTGACCTCTCCCTCCGGGTCGAAGTCCGTCAGGGTCACCTCGCCGCGCGGCTCCATCTCCGCGCCGGCCAGGAGGCGGGCGGCCACCGCCGCCGTCTCCGCGCGCGTCTCGGCCAGGTAACGGCTCCAGAGGGTGCCGCGATCCGGCCGATCCACGCGGGTGAGAAAGGCGGGAATGACCTTGCGCAGCTCGGTGAGCAGGAGCGCAGCGTGCTCGCGGACCTCCTGGAGCGGGTGCGCGCGCATCCTCAAGAGGAGCGCCTCGTACCCTTGGCCGGTGCCGAAGATGCCGACATTGGAGCGCGTGGCGGCGGGCAGGAGCCCGCGCAGGCTGTCGAGAGCCTTGGCGCGAATGGTCGAGCGCCAGACGACGTCGCTATCGCCCGCGGGCCTGGAGAGCCGGGCCTCCCAGAACGCGCGCATGGGGTCGATCCAGCGCGCGTAGGTCTCGAAGGCCTGGTCGAGGGTCTCCACGTAGCGCGCGCGGAGGGGATGCCCGTCGAGCTCCGCGGGGACGTGATACTTCCAGTGACCGCCCGGGCGGTCCGTGTACGGGACATAGCGCGTGGACTGCTCGAGATAGGCCATGAGCCGTCCCCACTCGAGCACCTTGGTCAGGATATTGGACGCGCCCTCGCAGGCGACGTGCACGCCGCCCAGCTGGGCCACCGAGTCGTCGCCGTACTCCGAGAGCATGCGCTCGTAGAGCTGTTCGGCGCGCGCGGTCCCCACGGGACGGGCGCCGCCGCCGGCCTCGAGACCCTCGCCCAGGAACTCGTCGAGGAAAAGGCGGCGGAGCGACTTGGCGGAGCGGGAGTAGCGGGCGAAAAGGGCGCCCTTGACCACTTCGGGCAGGTTGACGAGGGCGAAGACGGGCCCGTCCAGATTGGTGAAGTAGGGCTCGAGGGCCGCCCGCTCCGCGGGAGTGAATATCTCCACGGGATTATCCTAGCATGCGTATCTCATCGCGACAGACCCCCGATCAGTCCCGGCAGGCGGTGGGCCTCTTCGCGCAAGCGCCCATCGGGGCAGATGGGCCTTTTTCAGCCGCCTGCGTTGACCGCTTTCAATGGCGCGTGTGATAATCGACGCATGCGCCCGCCACGCATGGTGACTCTCCTTGCCGTCGTCCCCTTGGCGGTCGGGTGCTTCGCGGTATCGTTCGGCCGCGAGTTCCCTTCTCCCGAGACGCGCACGATCACCATAGGCCGGACGGACAAGGTGACGCTCCAGCGCGTGTTCGGCGAGCCCTACCAGGTGGGCCTGGACAGCGGCGACCCGACGTGGCGCTGGTTCTTCGGCCGACGCGCCTCCGGCACCGAAGTGACCAAGGACCTCTCCGTTCGCTTCGGCGCCGATGGCACCGTCAAGTCCTACTCGTTCACCTCGAACTTTCCCGAGGACATGAAGCGCCTCCGGTAAGTAAGAAGGAGCCCCTATGCCCAACATCACCGTGCAGTGGTACGCCGGCCGCACCGACGAGCAGAAGCGCGAGATCACCGCCGCCATCACCGAGGCCATGGTCAAGATCGGCAAGACCACCGCCGATCAGGTGCACATCGTCTTCCAGGACATCGAGAGGTCGAACTGGGGAGTGAATGGAAAGCTAGCGAGCGACAAGTAGCGGTGACGGGCCAATTGGCTTCACCAGATCCATTCAACCCTCGCCTCGCGGCAGGGCCGCTCAGCTCGAATGGCCACGTTCTCAGTCGCCAGCGACGCTCAACGTACACCCACGTACGCCAGGCAAAGCTGGCTCCTTCGGGCCTCGTCTGGCTCGCCACTTGCCCCGTCACCAGAGAAACCGATGGGTAAGCTGAAGGTCGGGTTCATCCCCATCGAGGGCGGCCACTTCTACAAGGACGCCCTCGAAGAGGTCGTGCGCGCCGAGGACCTCGGCTTTGACTCCGTGTGGATGGAGGAGCACCACTCCGTCGTCAACCACTACTGGCCCTCGCCGCTGCCCGTGCTCGCGGGCTTCGCCACCCGCACCTCGCGCGTGCTCCTGGGCACCGACATCCTCGTGGCGCCGTTCTACCACCCCGTGCGGCTCGCCGAAGACGCGGCCATGATAGACGTCATGTCCGGGGGCCGGTTCGTGCTCGGCGCGGCCATCGGCTACAAGCCGGACGAGTTCGCCCTCTACGGCGCCGAGCTCGAGAAGCGCGGGGCCCGCTTCGAGGAGCAGCTGGCCATCATCAAGGGGCTGTGGACCCAGGAGTCCCTCGCCTTCAAGGGCCGGTACTACCAGGTGGAGGGCGCGCTCGAGCCCAAGCCCGTGGCCAAGCCTCACCCGCCGATCTGGATCGGCGGCTGGGGCGATCTCACACTCAAGCGCGCGGCCACTCTCGCCGATAACTGGATTCCCGGGCCGACGGCGGACCTGCCGCGACTTCTCAAGGGCAAGAAGCAATTCCTCGCGGAGCGGGCGGCGGCCGGGCGCACCGCGCCCATCACCGACTGGCCGCTCACGCGCGACGTCATCATCGCGGAGACCGACACGGAAGCCCGCGCGCTGGCCGAGAAGCACATCATGGTCTCCTACCGCAAGGAGTACGCGGGCGGGTGGAAGCACCCCTTCATCGACGCGTCGGTCGCCACCGACCTCGACGGCCTCATGAAGCAGCGGTTCCTTATCGGCGGGCCGGACCAGGTGCGAAAGGCCCTCGAGCCGTTCGTGAGCGAGTACGGACTCACGCACCTCATCTGCCGCCTCTTCTTCCCCGGGATGGCGCACCGCCACATCATGCGCGAGCTCGAGCTCATCACCAAAGAGGTCATCCCAGCATTCCTGTAAGGCTCTCGCTCAAGTCCGCCTCGTTCCACATCCGGAACCTCGAGACGAGGCTGCCCTTCCGGTACGGCATCGTCACGCTCACGCGCTTTCCCCTGCTCCATGTGGGCGTCGAGGTCGAGGCGGCCGACGGCCGGCGGGCCAAGGGCTATGCCGGCGACAATCTCCTGCCGAAGTGGTTCGACAAGGATCCCGCCCGGAGCTTCCGCGAGAACGTGCGGGACCAGCTCGTGGCCATCCGCATCGCGCATCAGGCCTTCGTGGAGGCGGCCAAGGTCCCCCGGTCCATCTTCCAGATCTGGCTGGACGCCTTTGCCGAATGCCGCCGCAAGGGTCCCGGACGGAACCTCAACGCCCTCACCATCGCCTTCGGCTCGTCCTTCTTCGAGCGCGCCCTCGCCGACGCCGCGGCCCGGCTCGCGGGGGCGGACGCCGTCGCCCTCCTCCGCCACGACCTCCTGGAGATCCGGCCCGGGGCCATCCACCGCGAGCTCGAGCAGGAAGACCTCGTGCGCTGGACCCGCGAGACGGCGCCCACCACCCTGGCCGTGCGCCACACCGTCGGCCTCCTCGATCCCATCTCGGCCGCCGACGTGCCCGCCGACGGCTGGATCGGCGACGGGCTGCCCCAGACGCTCGAAGAGTGCATCACCACGTACGGGCTCCGGTATTTCAAGATCAAGGTGGGCGGCCGCCACGAGGAGGACGTGGCGCGCCTGAGCTCGATCGCGGCCACCCTCGACCGGCTGATCTCGGAGCCTTACGTGGTCACCCTGGACGGCAACGAGCAGTACAAGACGCTCGCCGACTTCCGCCGGCTGCTCGAGACGCTGGGGAAGACCTCCGGGCTGTCGCGCCTCCGCAAGGCCATCGCCTTCGCAGAGCAGCCCCTGGAGCGCTCCGTCGCGCTCGACTCTGCCGCCCTCGACGGCCTCCCCAAGCTCGGCGTGCCCCTCATCATCGACGAGAGCGACGCCGAGGTGGAATCGTTCAAGCTGGCCGTGTCGCTCGGCTACCGCGGCGTCAGCACGAAGAACTGCAAGGGCATCTTCAAGTCGTTCCTGAACCGTACTCTGATCGAGCGGTTGAACCGGCGCCGCAAGCCCGAGGCCGCCCTCTTCATGAGCGCGGAGGATCTGACCAACCTGGCCATGGTGCCGCTGCAGCAGGACCTGGCCACCGTACGCGCTCTCGGCATCACGCATGTCGAGCGCAATGGCCATCACTACGTCAGGGGCCTCGCCCACTGCTCGCGGCGCGAGCGATACCAGGCCACGCGTCTCCATCGCGATCTCTACCGAGGCGGCGAGGCCGAGGCGCGCCTGCGCGTCGAGGGCGGCGTGCTCCACGTCAGCTCGCTCGGCACCCCGGGCTATGGGGGGGCCTTCGAGCCCGATCTGCCGTCCATGGTGCCGCTCGAGAAGTGGAGCTTCGACTCGCTGGAGGCAGAGTCCTGATCGCCTACCGCCTCAATCGCTCCTTCGCCTGGAACGCAGCCCATCCCCCCCGGCTGCCGCCGAGGCCGCGCCAGCTGCCTCCCGCAACCGTCAACCTCTTCGATCGGACGCTCGAGGGCCCCGTGGGGATCGCCGCCGGCCCGCTGCCGAATGCGAAGTGGATCGCCGCCTATGCCCGACTCGGCTACGGCCTTCTGACCTACTCGACGGTGCGGAGCCGGGAGCACCCGGCCTCCCGGGCGCCCAACCTCGCCTTCTGTCGTCTGGGCGATCCGACAACGGTCGAGCCCACCCCGCGCCGTCTCGATCCCGCCGCCGTCACCTGGGTCTACTCCTTCGGCCTGCCCTCCGCCACGCCGGACGTCTGGCGGGCGGACGTCAAGCGCGCGCGCGCCGCCCTCGGGCCAAAGCAGCTTCTCGTCGTCAGCGTGGTCGGCACGCCCGCGCCGGATGGCGATGGCGAACAGCTCGCCACCGACTATGCCTCGTGCGCGCGGTGGGCGGCCGAGGCCGGCGCCGACGTCGTCGAGGTGCACCTCTCCGCTCCCGACACGGCGGCGGAGCGCGCGCAGATGGTCTACGAGGACGCGGCCCTGTCGGCCCACATCGTGCAGCGGGTGCGGCGCGCCGTCGGCCTCAAGCCGGTCGTGGCCAAGGTCGGGGCGGCGAGGAGCCCGCGGGCCTTGCACGACCTCGCCACGGCCACGGCTCCCTGGCTCGACGGCTTCACGCTCATCAATGGTCTGCAGCGACGCGTCGTGAAGCCCGACGGCTCGCCCGCCCTCACGGGTTCCGGGCGCGAGCTGGCCGGGGTGTCCGGCGCCGCGGTCTGGGAGCACGGTCGCGTGCAGGTCGCCGAGCTCTGCGCGTGGCGCAAAGCGGGGGCGTGGGACCGGGTGGTCCTCGCGGTGGGCGGCATCACCACCGTCGAGCGCGCGCGCGCGAGTCTGGAATCCGGCGCCAACGCCGCCCTCGTGGCCACGGCGGCGCTCGTGGACCCGCTGCTCGCCGCCCGCTTCCGCGGCGCCCGGGTCGCGGCCGAGGTCGCGCGGCGTCCGCGGCGCTAACGGATCCTTCGTCGAGGCGAGCCCTCCACCTTGAGCTCGTCCTTCTCCTCGAGGGAGATCCCGACCGCGGCGAGCTCGCTCTTTTTCTTCTCGCCTATGCGCTCGACGGCGCGCCGGACAAGCTCCTCCCGGCTCGGGGGCCGGAACGCCGCGTCACTCTCCCGGACCCTGCGCCCGCAGCGGTCGAGAAGATCCGTCAGCTCGCCAAGCCCATCGGCGCCATTGCCCACCCTGACGGCATCCCAGGTCCGGAGCTTGTCGGCCCCCGCTCCCGTCTTGCGGATCTGTCTCGTCGAGTCCTGAAGGCCAATCAAGCTGCCCGCGAGATCGAGCGCCTCGTTCAGCCATGCGTCGTAGTCCGCCCGGCCGGTCGGGCAGTCGCGGCGCGAGAACTGCTGCGCCGTGTCCTTGAGATCCTTGAGTCGCTCGATGGCCTTTTCGACTTTCTGGTCCACCGGCCACTGCGATGGATCGTCCTGGGCCACGGCATCGGCGAGCGGCCACACGGCGGCAGCGCCAAACGAGAGGAAGATCTGGACAGCGGCCAGCCCGATCGAGAGCCTGGGGAGAGCGCGACGAATCACGAGGCACCTTTCTCGCGCAGCGGCGCATGGGGTCGGCCGCATGCCAATTTTTCCGATCATTTGTACCGTACGGTCGCCCGGGGGTGGTGTCAAGACTTCGCGGCTCTCGACCCGCGAGACGATCGCCGGTCCTGCGCCTGTGCTAGGCTCGCCGCATGCGCTGGCTCGTCGTGCTGCCCTTCGAGCGACCGGAGCACATGGGGGTGGATTTCCGGGACGAGCTCGTGGCCATGGGTCACGAGGTGCGTACCTTCGCCTACCGGCGCAACAACCCCCTCTACAAGAACCGCGGCACCAAGGCCGCCTATCAGCTCTGGATCCTCAGACGGCTCGAGCGGATCTGCCTCGAGTGGGAGCCGTCGCTGGTGCTCGTCATCAAGGGCGGGCCCATCACCCCCGGGCTGATCCGTCGGGTCAAGCGGAGCCGGGACGTGCTCTTCCTCAACTTTTTCCCCGACAACCCCCTCTGGATGATGCCCTTCGATGCCATCGAGGCCTATGACGTCTTCTTCACCAAGGAGCGCTACGCGCTCGACTCGCTCGAGCACGTGGGCCTGCGCAACCTCCACTATCTGCCCATGTACTGCGTGCCCACCATGCATCACCCGGTCACGCTCACGGCGGAGGAGCAACTCCTCTACTCGAGGCCGATCAGCTTCGTGGGCAGCCGCTATCCCTACCGCGAGCGACTCATCAAGGAGCTCCTGGCCTTCCCCATCAAGCTCTGGGGGGCGGGCTGGGCGCGAACGGAATCCCTGGAGATCCGCGCCCTCGTGGCGGGTGGACCCGTGTGGGGGCGCGCCAAGCTCGCCATTTATTCCGGCTCGACGCTATCGCTGAACCATCACCATCCCATGAACGACATCGTGGGCGTCAACACGCGCGCCTTCGAGCTGGCCGCGAGCGGCGCCTGCCAGGTCGTGGATCTCAAGGGCGAGCTGCCGGGGCTCTTCACCCCCGGGGAAGAGGTCGTGGCCTACCGCGATCTCGACGACCTCAAGGACCAGCTCGGCTACTACCTCGCCCATCCCGACGAGGCGCGCGCCATCGGCGGCAACGCCATGAAACGCGCCCTCCAGGAGCATACCCTCCGCCACCGGATCGAGGAGATCCTCGCCGTCGTCGAGCAGCGCTTCGGAAAGAGATGACGTGCGATCGGAGGCATGGCCGAGCTGCCGCAGGCACGAGCATGTGGCCGTTCGAGGTGAACTCCGAAGGCGCGAGCCGAGAGCTGAATTTCCAAATGAGGCACGAGCCGAGGCATGGCCGATCCAGATGAGTCGCGTTGCCCGATGACGCACACGGATTCCCTCGGGCTGAAGCCGAGCTAGTCCCTCGCGCGCGTCATTCCCAGGCGACGCGCGGTGAGCTCGGCCATGCGCGGATCGCGCTCGACCCCTATCCACTCGCGACCCAGGCCCAGGGCCACGCGACCCACGGTCCCCGCGCCGCAGAACGGATCGAGAACAGGTCCGCGGCGACGGCTCTGGAGAACGAGCGCGCGCAGCACCGGCTCGGGCGTGGCATCCCAGATGCTGGCCGGATGCGTCCTCGGCAGGGGCAGCATCCAGCACAGGGTGGCGGCGGTCGGGCGCACGCGCCGTCCGGCCCTGGCGAAGCGCAGCAGGTAGTTGATCCGGTTGTCCCACCGCTCGCGCGAGCCCGTCTCGGCCCAGATGCCCTTGGACTGAAGTCGCCAGCCCGTGCGCCTGAGCCAGCCCGCGATGAGGCCATCGACCCCTACCCATTCCCGTCCGTTGTGGCGATCGCCCAGGACCAGCCAGAGGTCTCCATCGGGGACGAGCACTCGCCGCCACTCGCGCCCGAACCCGACGGCGAGCTGTCGCGCATAGTGCTCGGCCGCCTGGCGTCCCCGATTGCTGACCCAGTACGGCGGCGAGGTCAGGATGACGCCGACGCTGGCGGACGGGATCTGCCCCAGATCACGACTGTCCGCCTGGAAGAGCCGCGCCCGCCCGTCCGGACGGGCCCAGGCCCGCTTCGCCGTGTCCGTCACAGGGTGTAGGGCACGAGCTCGCGCGCGACCTCGACCTCGCCGGAGAAGTGCTGGCGCGCCTCTTCGACGAGCGCCTCGAGCTCGCCGTGATGCCCGGCGTCGATATGGGCGAGGAGGAGTCGGCGCACCCCCGCGCGCGCGGCGACCTCTCCTGCCTGCGCGGCCGTGGAGTGGGCCCCGAAGCGTTGCGCGCGCCGCTCCGAGAAGGTCGCCTCGTGGATGAGGGTGTCCGCGTCGCGGGCGAGTGTCTCGACGGCGACGCAGGGCTCGGTGTCGGAGGAGTAGACCACGGCCACGCCGGAGGCCGACTGGAAGCGCACCGCGAGGTTCGGCATGCTCCCGTGCGCGTTGGGCGAGGCCGTGACGGTGAGACCGCCCGCTGCGTCGAGGCGGTAACCCTCCCGCGGCGGCACCGGCTCCCACACCAAGGGAAACATCCCGGGCCGCTCCAGGAGCCGGAAGACGGCGAGCAGCGAGCGGAGCGCCGCCTCGTGCTCTTCCCGGCACGCGATCCGGAGGGGCGCCCTTCGGCCCGTGAGGAGCAGGGTCTGGATCAGCGAGGGCAGTCCGTAGGCATGATCGGGATGGATGTGAGTCACGATGAGACGCCCGAGGGAGACCGGATCGACGCCCGCCCGCATGAGCTTCTGGGCCGGGCTGCCCCCGCAGTCCACGAGCACGGGCGGGGCGCCGGTCTCCTCGAACACGATGGACGTGGTGTCGCGGTCAGGTCCCGGCACGGCGCCCGACGTGCCGAGGAAGACGAAGCGCACGGGAAATCAGGCCGACGCGTGGGCTCGGCGGAGCAGGAGCGGAACGCCGACCACGGCCAGCCCGACGCCGACGAGGCTCGCCAGCTGGGCCACGCGCAGCGGCCCCAGCATCAGGGCGTCGGTGCGCAGGGCCTCGGTCAGGAAGCGGCCGACGGAATACAGGCCGAGATAGGTCAGGAAGAGCGCGCCGGGGGCCCGCTCCAGACGCTTCCGGAACACGGCGACGAGCACGATGAAGACGAGAAAATCCCAGACTGATTCGTAGAGAAACGTCGGATGAAAGAATTCCTCCTGCGCGAACTGGAGCGGGCGATGGGGCGGCGAGATGTAGAGCTTCCACGGCAGATCCGTCGGGGTGCCGAACGCCTCCTCGTTGAAGAAATTGCCCCAGCGCCCCACGGCCTGCCCAAGGGCGAGGCTCGGCGCGGCAATGTCCATGTAAGTGATGGCGGGCAGCCCCTTCCACAGGGCATACCCGCCGCCCACGAGCAGGCCCCCGAGGACACCGCCGTGTATGGCGAGCCCGCCCTCCCAGACCGCGATGATCTTGGAGGGAAAGCGGCTGTAATAGTCGAGGTTGAAGGCGACGTAGTAGAGGCGCGCGCCGATGAGGCCGCCAATGAGGGCCAGCTCCGATGCCTTGAGCAGGTTGTCGGGGTCGAGGCCGCGTCGCTGGGCCTCGTGATGGGCGAGCCAGAGCCCGAGGGCCATCGCGCCCGCCATGAGAATGCCGTACCAGCGAAAGGTCAGGGGGCCGAGCTGGAAGGCAATGGCCCCCGGAGTGTGGAACATACGGCCCTGGTTATACGGCCGGGGACCGATGCTGTCAAATAAATCGCGGCTTTGTCGGCAAATTCGTTGACACCCTCGGAAGGGGTCCGGTATCATCGAAGTGCGTCTACGCCTCACTCATAGTCTACAAAAGGAGTCCCGATTGCCAGGTAACGCGGGCCTGTCCACGAGCGTCCTCGACCCGATCCTCTCGGCCGGTCCCCTCGCGCGCTTCGTTCTCGGAGTCCTGCTCTTCTTCTCGGTCATCTGCTGGGCGCTCATCGTCGAGAAATTCTGGGAGTTCCGCGCCATCAAGCGCGAGTCGCGGGCCTTCACGAAGGCCTTTCGCGAGAGCCGCCGCTTCTCCCTGCTCTACACCGCGGCCAAGCGGTTCCGGTGGAGCCCGGTGGCTACCCTCTACACGGCGGCCGGCCATGAATTGGCCAGCGTGTACGGCGGCGTGGAGGCGGTGGATGCGGCGCTCGATGAGGGCGAGGGACTGCCGCGGGAGACGCTGGATGCCGTCCATCGGGCGATGCGACGGGCGAGCGACGCGGAAGTGGGACGCATGGAGCGCTATCTGCCCTTCCTCGCCACCACGGCAAGCGCCGCGCCCTTCATCGGTCTCTTCGGCACGGTCGTCGGCATCATGAACGCCTTTCACAACATCGGCCAGCAGGGCTCCGCCAACCTCGCCGTGGTCGCCCCGGGCATCTCCGAGGCCTTGATCGCCACCGCGGCGGGCCTCGGCGCGGCCATTCCAGCGGTCATGGCCTACAACTTCTTCGTCAACCGGAGCAAGCGCTGGGCCACGGAGATGGACGGGTTCATGCTCGAGCTCCTCAACGTCCTGGCCAGGCCCACCCCGCAGAAGGCCGTCACGCGATAGCGATGGCTTTCAACCTCGACAGCGGCGAGAGGGAGGGCGGACGGCGTCGAGTCGGGACCCTCAGCGAGATCAACATCATCCCGCTCGTGGACGTCGTCCTCGTCCTCCTGCTCATCTTCATGCTCACGGCGCCTCTCATGTACCGGGGCATCGACGTCAACTTGCCCAAGACCGCGGGCAAGCCGACGGTGACCGAGGAACGGATGGAGCTGACCCTGACCAGGGAACAGCAGCTCTACTTGAACGGCAAGCCCCTGCCCCTGGGCTCCCTCGAGCAGGCGTTGCGCGACGTGTTCAAGAATCGCACGGACAAGACCCTCTACCTCAAGGCCGACCAAGCGCTTCAGTACGGCTTCGTGATCGAGACCATGGACAAGGTCCGCCGCTCCGGCATCGAGAAGCTCGGCATGGTCACCGAGCCCGCGCCGAGGTCGTGAGCGCGGTGAGCGTGGCTCAGGGCTTGCCAATGGGCTCCCCCTTTGGATCCGCCCGCCGACGGGTGACGCTGACGCCGTCTCTCCAGAGACCGCGGCTGCCCACCTCCGCCCTCGTGGTGTCGGTGATCGCCCACGCCGCTCTCGTCGGATTCCTCGTGGCGCTGTCGTTCTGGGGTCCCTCCTGGCGAGACTCGCGGGTGCAGGTCGTCAACCTCGTCCCCGCCGTGGCCGCCGTCGGCAATCCGGCCGGCAGTCCTGCCGCTCAGCTGCCCACGCGCGCGCTCCCGAAGCCCGCGGCGCGCTCCGTCGAGCCCGAGCCCGAGCCGCGCGCCCGCGA
>DASQAK010000079.1:0-20121 GCA_035635755.1 Candidatus Methylomirabilota bacterium
ACCTCGCGCAGCATCTTGAGGCTCGAGGGAGATTGCTTCCGCGGGGCGGGGCCGCCCAGCGGCCCGTAGACCCGCCACGGGTCGAAGCGCGCCCCTTTGGTGTGAAAGGAGACGAAGTCGAGGGGCACGGAGGTCTTCGCGCAGTGGGCGAGGAACCCGCGGAGGAATTCGTTGCCCCGCCTTCCGGGGCCGAGATCGCCCGTGGTGGTGGGGCCGCCCGCCGCCGCCTCGGGCAGCGCCGCCTTCACGGCGGCCGCCGTCACGTCGTAGAGCGCGTGGAACTCCTCGGGCGTCCCGCGCCAGTAGAGAATATCCGGCTCGTTCCACAGCTCCCACAGCCAGCCGCGGACGTGCGCGGCGCCGTACCGGGCCACGCAGTGCTCGACGAGGGCACGGACGAGCCCCGCCCACTTCGCGTAGTCCTTGGGAGGGAACGACCAGAGCCCCGCCTCGTACGGGCTCCACTGCGTCGGGCTCGGCTCGTAGCGGAAGCGCGCCTCCGCATCGTCGGGCACGAGGGCGCGCGGGGTGAAGGCGAGCTCCACGAGGGGCCGCAGGCCCGCCTCGACCACGGCGTCGTACACGCGATCGGCGATGGTGAAATCGTAGAAGGGCCGGCCGGCGGCGTCCTCGTGGTAGACGTTGCCCGCGCCCCAGTGCGGCAGGGACCAGCCGATGCCGCTGTTGAAGATGTAGTGGGAACGGACGTAGTAGGGCTCCTCGGCGAACTCTCCGATGACCCGCAGCGCGCGCTTGCCCGCGGGCGTGGAGGTCCAGTTGATCTCGTCGTAGCCGAAGCTCGTCCAGATCCGGCGTAGGGGGCCCAGCCTCGCCGCGCAATCCACGCGCAGCGTCGCCTCGGCGATGGGGGCCGCGGAGCGGAGCATCACGAGACCCTAGACGCGGGGGAGCCCGAGAAACGCTCGCGCGTTGTCTGTGGTCAGCCGCCGGCGCGTCGGGGCGTCGAGATCGAGCGGCCCGAGCTCCGCCACCGGGTCGTCCACGCCCAGCTTGAAGGGATAGTCGCTGCCCAGGACGATCCGCTCGCTCCCGAACGTCTCGAGGGCGAACCGGAGCACGCGGGGCGAGTGCGTCAGGGAGTCGATCCACACGCGACGGACGTAGTGGCTCGGGGGCTCGGGGATCGCGGCGCGCGCGGCGTCGGCCACCTGCCGTCCCTTGTCGAGGCGCGGCAGGATGTAGGGAAAGGCGCCGCCGCCGTGGGCGAAGCACCAGCGGATGGCGGGCCAGCGCTCGAGCACGCCGCCGAAGATCACGCGCGTCATGGCCAGCGCGGTCTCGAGGGGAAAGCCGGCGGCCTGGGTCAGGTTGTCCCTGCGGAAGCGCGCGTCCCCGAGGATCGGCGCCTGGGGGTGGACGAGCACGGCCACGCCCAGGGCCGCCGCGGCCCTCCACACCGGGTGCAGGCTCCCGTCGTCGAGATCACGCCCATCGACGTTGCCGCGACCTCCACCGCGGGAAAGCGGAGCGTCGTCACCACGCGCTCGAGCTCCTTCACAGCAAGGTCCGGCGCCTGGAGCGGAAGCCCGCCCGCGCCGAGAAAGCGCCTCGGATGCCGCGCGACGATCTCGGCGATCACGTCGTTCTGCATGCGGTGCCACTCCGCGGCGGCGTCGGGAGGCGCCCAGTAGCAGAAGGTCGGCGGAGCCGGCGAGAGGAGCTGCACGGCCACGCCCGTCCGGTCCATGTCCTCGATGCGGCGCGCGGGATCGAAGGCATGCGGCGTGAGACTCCGGTTGAACGTCGCGCCGAGGTAGAGCTTGCAGCCCGTGGCCGGATCGCCTTCGAGTCGCGGCCACCGGTCGCCGCCGAAGCGGGCCGCGAAGTCCGGCCAGCCCGGGGCAAAGATGTGCGTGTGGACGTCGATCGCCTCGGCCATGAGGAGCGGCGGCGAGTATAGCAGAGGGCAAGCCGGCCGTGATCCGCTTGACAAGCCGTGGCCGCGCGCACTAGGGTGGCCCAAACGCTTGCATACAGCAACTCCGACAACTGCTTCGCTCTGCTCCAGCCCTGAGAGGCAAGAGGAGGCCGGCGTGCCGACACCAACTCCACAATCGACGCCCCGCCTGCACGTCGCGGATGGGCACACGACCAACGGCGCGGTTCCGAAGCTCAGCGGTGACATCCGGCCCCTGATCCCCACACTCGGGCTCCGCAACTACTGGTACCCCGCCCTCGCGGACCGCAAGGTCGGCTGGCGCAAGCCGGTGAAGGTCTCGATGCTCGGCGAGGAGATCTGCCTCTTCCGGGGCGCCCAGGGCGACGTGGTGGCCATCCAGGATGTCTGCCCGCACCGAGGCGCGCGCCTCAGCGAAGGTGAGTGTCACTATCGCGGCACCGTCGCCTGCCCGTACCACGGCTGGGTGTACGACGAGTCCGGGAAGAACGTCATGGTCCTGTCGGAAGGGCCAGGCTCGGGTGTGTGCGGCAAGGCCGGCACGGAGGCCAAGAGTTACCCGACACGGACGCTCAAGGGACTCGTCTTCGTGTGGATCGGAGAGGGCGCTCCCGCTCCCATCGAGGAGGACGTGCCCGAGGAGTTCTTCGACGAGGAGACGCTCGTCCTCGTGGGCCAGGTCGAATGGCGGTGCAACTGGGAGGTTGCCCTCGAGAACTCGATGGACTCCCACGTCAATTACGTGCACCGCAATGCCCTCGTGGTCGCGCGCAACGGGTTCATCGCGCGCGGCGCGCAGGGCGAGCACCCCATCTTCGTGGGCAACGGCTTCGGCGGCGACGTCGCCGAGAGCAACTACGTGCGCCAGAACCCGCTCCAGGATCTGTATCCCGACGGCCGCAAGTGGCCCAAGACGACCTACCGCCGGCTCTGGACCTGGCTGACCCGGCCCCTGGCGGAGCGGGCGCGCCGCCACATCCCTCCGCCGCGCTCCGCCCGGTGGTGCGGCGGCCACCACCTGCCCGGCATGTTCCGCGCCGAGTTCGGCTGGGATCTCTACACCCGCATGTGCGTGCCCGTCGAGGAGCACCGGACCCGCGTCTGGTACTACCACTGCACGCGCTCCCAGAGCGCGCTCGGGCGGCTCTGGGAGCGCGTCACCTACGCAACCCTGCACCGGTGGATCATCGAGTACAATTTCTCGCGCCAGGACGAGCGCGTGATGATCAACCAGCGCTACGACGCTCCGGAGAAGCTCTCGTCGACCGACGCCGAGGTCATCCAGTGGCGGCGACTGGTGGTGACCCGGCACTTCGGCGGTCGCGATGCTCCGTTCGAGTACAAGAATCCCGACGGCCTCGCGCCGGACTCGGTGCCCCTGAGCCGGGTCTCCGTGCGCTACCTCCAGGAGCAGATGCGGACGCGGCCGGCCGGCGCGGCACTACCTCCCACGGCCGGTTGACCTCGATCATTCACCGCGGAGAAACGGAGGACGGGATGGCCGACGACCGAATCAGCCGGCGCCATCTGATCCGGTCCGTGACCCTCGGCGCCACCGTCGCCGCGCTCGCCCGGACCGCGTCGGTGACCTGGGCAGCCCCGCCCCCGGACTGGCCGCAAATCCTGACCGCGGCCAAGAAAGAAGGCAAAGTCGCCGTAAACACCTTCCCCGGCGACGGCTACAAGCGGGCCCTCAAGGCCTTCACGCAGGCATTTCCCGAAATCAAGGTCGAGCATACCGGCCTGCACTCGCAGGACTTCGCCCCCCGCATCCTCCAGGAGCGCCAGGCGAGCCTCTTCACCTGGGACGTGGTCACCATTCCGACCAGCACGGCCCTGCAGGTGCTGCGCCCGGCCGGGGTGTGGGACCCGGTGCGGTCGGCCATCGTGCTGCCCGAGGTGACGGACGACGCCGCGTGGGAGGGCGGCTTCGAGCGGGGCTTCTCGGTCGTGAAGGATCGCGCGCTCGCCTACGGCTTCAGCGCCGTGCGCGGCGGCGGAGTCACCATCAATACCGACCTCGTGACGGAGGATCAGGTCAAGAGCCTCACCGAGCTGCCGAATCCCCGGTGGAAGGGCAAGCTGCTGCTCCCCGACGTGCGCGTGATGGGTGACGCCTTCTGGCCGATGACCAGCGCTCGCCTCCACCTGGGCGACGACATCATCAAGCGGCTCTTTGTTGACCAGGAGCCGGTCCTGAGCCGTGACAGCCGCCAGATCGCCGAGTTCATGATCCGGGGCCGCTATCCGATCGCCCTCGGGGTCAATCCCCTGCTCCTCAGCCAGTTCCAGCGCCAGGGGCTGGGCAAGAGCCTCAAGCTCCTCCGCTTTCCCGAGCTGGACACATACAGCTCCGGCGCCAATACCGTCTGGCTCGTCAGCCGGGCCCCGCATCCGAACGCGGCGAAGATCTTCATCAACTGGCTCCTCACCAAGGACGCCCAGGTCGTGTGGGCGCGCGAGGTCGAGACGAACAGCCGCCGCCTCGGCGTCGAGCCCGGCAACCCGCTCTACGCCGTCCCCCGAGGCGCCAAGCTGTTGCAGGTGGACGCGGAGGAAAACCTGGCCGAGGTCGTCAAGACCCAGGACATCGGCAAGGCGGTCATCAAGTAACGGACCCGCGCGTGGGGGCGGAGCCCGGCACCAGCGATACGGTCCTCGCGCTCGACGGCGTCACCAAGCTGTTCGGTCACGCCGCCGCCGTGGACGGCGTGTCGCTGTCGATCCGGCGCGGCGAGGTCTTCACCCTCCTCGATCCCAGCGGCTGCGGCAAGACCACCACGCTGCGCCTGGTCGCGGGACTCGAGCGCCCCGACGCGGGCGAGATCACCCTGCGTGACCGGGTGGTTGCCTCCGCGTCGCGCCGGGTCTTCGTGGCGCCGAATCGGCGCAATCTCGGCATGGTCTTCCAGTCGTACGCGGTGTGGCCCCACATGACCGTGTTCGAGAACGTCGCCTACCCCCTCGAACTGCGCGGCATGAAACGGGCCCAGGTCCGCGACAAGGTCACCCGCGTGCTCGAGCTGGTGGGCCTGGCGGGGACGGAGGCGCGGCCCGGCACCCTCCTGAGCGGCGGCCAGATGCAGCGCCTCGCGCTCTGCCGCGCCCTCGTGTACGAGCCCGATCTCTTGCTCCTGGACGAGCCCTTCAGCAACCTGGACGCGAAGCTGCGCGAGCAGATGCGCGTGGAGGTCAAGCTGCTACAGCGCCGTCTCGGCATCACGGTGCTCTTCGTCACCCATGACCAGGTGGAGGCCCTCAGCCTCTCCGATCGCATCGCGGTGATGCATCAGGGGCGCGTCGAGCAGGTCGGCCCCCCGCGGTGCCTGTACGAAGAGCCGGCGTCCGCCTTCGTGCGCGACTTTCTCGGCCAGACGGTGATCCTGCACGGCCGGGTCTGTCGGCTCCCCTCCGGTCACGCCTCCTCCGTCGTCGCCGTGGAGCTGAACGGGGCGCTCGCCGGGCGCACCCTGTCCGGCCGGGCCGCTCCCAGCGTGGTCCTCGCCCCCGGCGGGGCCGCGCACCTCGCCATCCGACCGGAAGACATCGAGGTCGCCCCTCACGATCCTCCGCGACAGGAGACGAACTGGCTTCCCGGTGTCATCGAAAGCCTGTCCTTCGTGGGCGACCGCTACGAGGCGCGCGTGGCCCTCGGCGGCGAGTACCGCGTGGTGCTGTTCATCCCCCGCGGTCGCGAGTGGCGCGAGGGCGAGCGCCTGCAGCTGGGCTTTCCTCCCGAGATGGTGAGCGTGTGGCCGGCCTGACCCAGGCGCTGCCGGTCGCGGGCCCGCGCCGCATCGAGCTGCAAACCGTGCTCTGCACCGTGGTCCTCGCCGTGGTCGCCTTGTGCGTCGTGTTTCCCCTCGTCCTCGTCGCCCTCCAGAGTCTCCAGGTCGCCCCGCCGGGGCAGCCCGCCCGCTACGGTCTCGACGGCTGGCGCGCCGCCCTCGGGGAGCCCGGTCTCCGCGGCGCCCTCACCAACACCTTCACGGTGACGTTCGTGCGCCAGCTCCTCTCGCTCCCCCTTGCCGTCCTCGTCGCCTGGCTCCTCGCTCGCACGGATCTCCCCGGCCGCGGCTGGATCGAGTTCGCCTTCTGGGCCGCCTTCTTCCTGCCCCCCTTCACGGTGACGTTGAGCTGGATCCTCCTCCTGGATCCGGAGTACGGGCTGGTCAACACGTGGCTCGCCAAGCTTCCGTTCGCGGGCGGGAGACCGTTCAACATCTACTCGTTCTGGGGCATCGTCTGGGTGCACATCATCACGGGGTCCCTCACCGTGAAGGTGATCCTGCTCACCCCGGCCTTCCGCAACATGAACGCCTCGTTCGAGGAGGCCTCCTGCGTCGCGGGGGCGAGCGGGCTCCGCACGGCCCTCCGGATCACCGTCCCTGTCATGGCGCCCGCCATCCTGTCCGTGCTCCTCCTCGGGACCATGGTCTCGCTCCAGACCTTCGAGGTGGAGCAGGTGCTGGGCCTGCCCTTCCGCTTCTTCGTCTTCAGCACCACCATCTACGACCTGCTCGTCACCCGGGTGCCGCGCTACGACGCGGCCACCGCGCTGTCCGTCCTGATCCTGGCCGCCATGCTGCCCCTCGTCTTCGCGCAGCAGTGGCTGACGCGGGGCCGGCGCTACACCACGGTCACGGGCCAGTTCCAGCGCCGGGTCCACGCGCTGGGCCGGTGGCGTGCCCCCGCCATGCTCCTGGCCCTGGGCCTCGTCCTCGTCGTGCTCGGGGTGCCGGTGATCTTCGCGCTCCTCGGCACCTTCATGAAGCTGTTCGGCTTCTTCCACATCCCGGATCCGTGGACGCTCGGGAACTGGACGACCGTCCTCGGCGACGAGCAGTTCCTCCGCTCCCTGCACAACACGCTCGTGCTCGCCGTGAGCACCGCCGTCGTGACCATCGTCGTCCACTCCCTCATCGCCTACATCATCGTGCGGACCCGTTACGCGGGGCGGCGCCTGCTCGACTTCGTCTCCTGGCTGCCCTTCACGGTGCCGGGCATCATCCTGGGCCTGGCTCTCCTGTGGCTCTTCCTCGGGGTCGGCTTCCTGCGGCCGCTCTACGGCACCACGGCGCTCCTGGTCATCGCGGGCGTCATCGCCGGGATGCCGCTCGGCGTCCAGATCATCAAGAGCGGCCTCATGCAGCTCGGCGGAGAGCTGGAGGAGGCCTCCCGTATCGCGGGCGCGTCGTGGTGGGCCACCTACCGGCGCATCGTGCTCCGGCTCATGACCCCCACCCTCCTCGCGGTGGGGATGATCACCTTCGTGGGCGCGGCGCGGAACATCGGCAACTTCGCCCTCCTGACCACGAGCGCCAACCGGCCCCTCTCCATGCTGCAGCTCGACTATGTCGCCCAGCGCAAGTTCGAGGAAGCGGTGGTGGTGGCCTGCATCATCATGTTCGTATCGCTCGCCGGCGCCCTCGTTGCCCGCCTCCTCGGGCTTCGCGGCGGCAATGTCGGCTGAGGAGCCACGCATGGACACGCAGAATCGCGCGAACGGGGACACCCGGCTGGCCGAGAGCACGACGCAGGAGGCCTACGGCGCTTCCCAGATCGGCCCCTTCGATTATTGTCCCAAGCTCGGGTTCCGCGAGTACTGGTACCCCGCCCTCGAGGCCCGCCGCGTGCGCGGCAAGCCGTTGCATCTACAGATGCTCGGCGACGATCTCGTCCTTTTTCGCGACAAGGCGGGCAAGGTCGCGGTGCTGAGCGACTGGTGTCCGCACCGCGGGGCACGGCTGTCGCTGGGCGTGTGCGAGTTCGAGGGCACGGTCACCTGCCCGTACCACGGCTACACCTTCGACGGGACGGGACAGTGCGTGGCCGCCCTCATCGAGCGTCCGGATTCTCCTTTCATCGGCAAGCTCCGCGCCCGGTCGTATCCCGCCGAGGAGCGGATGGGCATCGTCTTCGTGTGGATGGGCGAGACGGAGCCGGTGCCCCTCGACGAGGACCTGCCCGCGGAGCTATCGGACCCGGAGCTGACGGGACGGCGCTACCTGCGCGTGAAGGTGTGGGAGGCGAACTGGACGGAGCCGATGGCGCAGGGAATCGACTTCCACGAGTTCTACCTGCATCGCGGCGTCAATTTCTGGCGCCTCGTCAACTACCGGCTCGGGTTCTTCCGGCCCAAGGTCGCCTATACGGGCGGCGTGAAGATCACCAGCGAGGACGAGACCTCGGTGAACGCGGCATGGGCCGCCCCCCACTTCGGCCAGGGCTATCACCCCGGCCTCGGCGCGCGCTGGCCGCGGCACGTGTGGTGGCGCCGCCTCGCGGGCGGCCCGCAGTTCCGCGGCGGGGAGCCGCCGCTCGCGCGCTACCGGGGCGTGCAGCACAACGTCGAGCTGCCGAGCAAGATCCGGGTGATGATCGGCGCGAGCATCCACCTGCGCTGGATGGTCCCCGTCACCGAGCACGACACCCGGGTGTGGACGTTCACCCTGGTGCGGAAGCCGAAGAACGCGCTCCACGCCGTCTGGCAGGCGCTCTGGTATCACGCCTACCGCAAGCCGAGCATCATCATCGCGACCAACGAGAAGGAAGACCTGGTCGTCTTCAAGCGCGAGCGGCTCGATCTCGAGCGCCCCCAGAAGCTCGGCCCGCTGGACGTCGGACTGATCTATTTCCGCCGCCATCTCGCCCAGCGGGCGCGCGACTATCAGCGCCTGGGCTTCGCGCGGGGCGCGCTGAAGTCGCCGTCGCAGCGGGCGGCCGCGCCACCCGCAACCGCCGCCGTCGCGAGCGAGGATCGCGTATGAGCCGCCTTGCCGCCAAGGTTGCCATCGTCACGGGAACGAGTCCCAACATCGGCGGGGGCATCGCCCAGGGGCTGGCCGACGAGGGGGCGCGGGTCGTGTGCGTGGACGTGGCCGAGGACAACGCGCGGCAATGCGCGGACTGGATCAGCAAGCGCGGGGGCACGGCACTGGGTATCGCGTGCGACGTCACCGACGAGGGGCAGGTGGAGGCGATGGTGGCCCGCGTCCGCGATACCTACGGCGGCGTCGACATCCTCGTCAACAACGCGGGCATCCTGGGCGGGATGAGCGTGCTCGAGATGCCGCTCGATCGATGGAGCCGCCAGGTCGCCGTCAACCTCACGGGCACCTTTCTCTGCACCAAGCACGTGGCCCGGCTCATGGTGGCGCAGGGGCGCGGCGGCAGCATCATCGTGATCATCTCGACGGCCGGTCACCAGGGCCAGGCCGGGAACATCGCCTACTCCACGACCAAGAGCGGCCTCCTCAACTTCACCCGCGCCGCGGCCATGGACCTGGTGACGCACGGCATCCGCGTGAACAGCTTGACCCCGACCGCCACCGACCCCGAAGAGGGCGTCGAGCGCGGCGTCGCCTGGGGGCGCCCCCGGCCGGAGCCGCGCGCGCGTGCCCTCGACTTCGCAAAGATGCTGCCCATGGGGAAGCTGCCCAGCCCGCGTCACTACGCCCGCGCCTGCGTCTTCCTCGCCTCGGACGACGCGGAGATGATCACCGGCGCGGACCTCCGCGTCGACGCGGGCGCCATCGCCAAGTACTGGCCCTGGGTCCCCCACTCCTGAGGGCTACGGTGACGGGGCGGCAGGGCGCCCGGCCGGGCGCTCGCGCAGCGCCTGGCGATTGATCTTCCCCGCCGGCGTCTTCGGCAGCTCGTCCACGACCTCGATGGCGCGCGGATACTCGTGCTGGCTCAGCCGCTCGCGCACCCATCGCTGCAGCTCCGGCACGAGGCCGGCATCGCGGCGGCGCGCGACCACGAAGGCCTTGGCGATCTGGCCGCGCAGCTCGTCGGCGGTGCCGATCACGGCCGCCTCCCGGACATCGGGATGGCTCATGAGGACGGCCTCGATCTCGATCGCGCTCATCGTCCAGCCGGCGGAAATGATGACGTCGTCGGAGCGTCCGGCGTGGAAGAAGTAGCCGTCGGCGTCCATCCGGCCGCGGTCCTTGACGAGGAACCACCGGCCCCGGCGTCGCACGGCGATCTCGCCCATGGTGCCCGGAGGGAGCGGCCGCCCCGCGGCGTCGACAACGCCCACCTCCCAGCCGGGGGCGGCCGTGCCGAGGGCCCCGGGCCGCACGTCGTATCCGGTGAATCCGGGGTAGCTCACGATGATCACGCCCACCTCGGTGGATCCGTACATGCTGCGCGGGGTGACGCCGAACGTCTCCTCGATGAACTGCCAGGTGCCGGCGTCCATGGGCTCTCCCGTGAAGGAGAGCTTGGCGGGCCGGAACGGATGGCGCGCGGCGAGGCCCGACGCGCGCAGCAGACGGTAGACGGTGGGCGCCGCCGCCATGTTGGTGATCTCGAACGCGCGGAGCGCCTCGAAGATCAGCGTGGCGTCGAACCGTCCCGCGTAGCTGCCCACGGCGATGCCGAGGGCGAGAGGGGCGATGGTGCCGTGCCAGAGGCCGTGGCCCCAGGCGGGCGAGGAGGGACAGAAGTATCGGTCGCCCGGGCGCAGGCCGATGCCGTAGAGGGCCGCGATCATGAGCGTGACCACGGAGCGGTGGGTGTGCTTGACCGCCTCGGGGAGGGCGCGCGTCGTGCCCGACGTGTACTGGAACACCGCGAGGTCGTCGGCCGCCGTGGCGGGCGCGTACTCCGCCGGCTGCGCGGCGAGGGCGGCTTCGAAGGCCGCGTCCGGGGTCACGACGCGCACCCCGGGAAACTCAGACTGCCAGCGCGCGGCCTCCCTTTCGGCGAGCAAGATCGTCGGTGAGCAGTCGCGAACGCGGAGGGCGAGCCCCTCCGGCCCGAACAGCGTGAAGAGCGGCACGGCGATCGCCCCCCGCCGGACCGCCCCGAACAGCGCGCCGTAGAACGGCAGCGACGGCTCGAGCATGATGGCGACCCGCTCTCCGCGCGCCACGCCCTGCCCCTCGAGCCAGTGGGCGAATCGCGAGGACCACGCCGCGAGAGCCCCGAAGGTGTGGACCTCGCGGCCGCCATCGGCCTTCTGGATGCGCAGCGCGACGGCGTCCCGCGGGTGCCGATCGACGCACTCGTGAGCGAGGTTCAGCCGCTCCGCGGTGCCGTCGACGAGCTCCCAGAGGGCCTTCCAGTGGAAGGCGCGACGCGCCGTCGCGTAGTCATTGATCTCGAGCAGCCCGGCGCCCATTGCCCCGGAGTGTGCGCCAGGCGCTCGAGACGTTCAACTGCGCGACGACGGGCGCGCTACTGCTTCTTGGTCAGGAAGTTGTCCCTGCGATTCTTCGACCAGCACGCCTCGTCGTGCTCGGTGCAGACCGGCCGCTCCTTGCCGTAAGAGATCATCGTGATCCGGCCGGCCTCGATCCCCCTGGACACGAGATAGCCCATGGCGGCCTTGGCGCGCCGCTCACCCAGGGCGAGGTTGTACTCGTTGGTCCCACGCTCGTCGCAATGCCCTTCGATCAGCGCGAGCTGGTCGGGATGGGCCTTGAGCCACGCGGCGCTGGCGTCCAGCGTCTTGGCATCACCGGAGCGGATCGCCGACGAGTCGAAGGCGAAGTACACCGGCTTGAGGGCATCGTTGATCTTGTACTCTTCGGCGGGCGCCGGCGCGGGCGGAGCCGGAGCCGGCGCCGCCGCCAGCGGTGCGGGCGCCGGCGCAGGCGCAGCAGGGGCAGGCGCAGCAGGTGGCGGCGCGGAGGCGACCGTGATTCCGGGGCGCTTGGGGCAGCCCGTCATCAGCAGCGCCAGACCGACGGCTGACAGCACGAGGGCAATCAATCGCATTCGGCCGTGCATGGGCGAGTTCTCCTCTCAGTTCTGGATGATCTGACCGGAGTCGACGCTGATGGTCTTCCCCCACCAGCTCTGCGTCCTCGAGGCGTCGAGATCCAGGCGCGTCACTCTCGGGTTCTTGCCTTCCTTGTCGTTGCGCAACGAGAAAAGGCCGTGCTCTCCCGAGGCGAAGTGCGTCGTGTGGCCCCGCCAGTCGGCCCATTCGTCGGACGTCGCACAACCGGCTACCGATAGCGCAAGCGCGGCTATCGCCAGCAGGCTCAGTTTCCGCATGCTCTTCATCCTCATTGTCCTCCGTCTGTGTAAGCTCCAAGCTGCCCGAATACCCGTGCGATTCTCGGGGTCTGAGGGCATTCTCCGTGCCAGGCATAGAAGAGAGACCGGGTTCGCCTCACGCACGGAAGTTTTGCACATTTGCCGAGGGCGCTGGGCCAGCCACCGGCGGAGCAGGTCTGAATTACCGGGTCGAGTCTCCCCGAGTCGGGATATTTGTTCCCTGGCGAGGCTTGCTCACGGGGCTCGTCTCCGGTAACGTGCGGACATCGCGCGACAGGGTCGCGCCCGACGCTGAGGGATTTCTCACGCGGGAGGACAGCTCATGGCAACGGCGGGCCAGCGGATCGCGTACTTCAACGGACGGTTCGTCCCCGAGAGCCAGGTGCTGGTGCCGTTCCGGGATCGCGGCTTCAAGTACGGCGACGCCGTGTTCGACACCACCCGCACCTTCGGCCACCGCGTCTTCAAGCTCGCGGAGCACGTGGATCGTCTCTACCGCTCCCTCCACTATCTCCGGATCGATCCCGGCATCGCCCCCGCCGAACTGGTCGCGATCACGGAGGAAGTGCTGCGCCAGAACCTCGTCCTGCTCGGGCCCGACGAGGACTACTGGGTCAGCCAGCGGATCTCACGCGGCCTCGACGCCGCCGCCCGCGAAGTATGGCCCCAGACCGGCGCCACCGTCATCGTCGAGTGCCTGCCCCTCCCGCTCCGCGACCGGGCCAGCCTCTACCGCGACGGGATCCGCGTGGTCACTCCCGCCGTGCGTCGCACGGCGCCGGAGGCCATGTCCCCGCGCGCCAAGACCCACAACTACCTGAACGTGGTCCTGGGTGATCTCGAGGCCAAGAGCCGGGATCCCGAGGCGTGGGCCGTGCTCCTCGACACGAACGGCCACCTCGCCGAGGGGATCGGGAGCAACATCTTCCTCGTCCGGGACGGCATGATCCGGACGCCGCGTGAGGAGTTCGTCCTCGCGGGAATCAGCCGCGCCACCGTCATCGGCCTGGCGACAGAGGCGGGTGTCTCAGTGCTCGAGCAGGACCTCGACCTCTTCGACGCCTACGGCGCGGACGAGGCCTTCCTGACCTCGACGAGCCTCTGCATCTGCCCCGTCCAGAGCGTGAACGGGATCGCCCCACGGAGCGGTGCCGTGCCCGGCCCGGTGACCCGCCAGCTCACGGACGCCTACCGCCGCTTCGTCGACTACGACTTCGTCGCCCAGTACCTGAAGCACCTGGATGGGTAGCCGGCGAGAGTACGCGGCCCCGCGTCTGTGATCGTCAGGCCCGTGCCCCGGAGGCCGCGCGGTCCATGAGCTCTTTCGCGCCGGCCTGGATCCACGGGAAGAAGCTGGTCATGATCGCGCGGACACCCATCCGCGTGTAACGCTCCACGTTGGCGGAATTGACCAGCGTTCCCGCCGCGCGGCCGGCCTGGACGATCCTCGCGATCGCCCCATCGATCGTCTGCTGGACCTCCGGATGACCCATGTCGCCGATGTGGCCCATCGAGGTCGCCAGGTCGCTCGGGGCCACGAAGAAGACGTCGATGTGATCCACCTTGAGGATCTCGTCGAGGTTCTGCACGGCCACGATGTCCTCCAGGAGGACGATCAGCAAGCTCTGGTCGTTGGCCGTCTTGAGATAGTCGCCCACGCCAAAGCCCTGGCGGCTCGTGAACATGCCCCGCTTGCCCAGCGGCGCGAACTTGCCGGCCTCCACCACCGCCTGGGCCTCAGCGCGGCTGTTGACGTGCGGCACCACGATGCCCTGCGCGCCGCGGTCGAGGGTGCGATAGATCGTGGCGTAGTCGTTGTCCATCACGCGCACCACGGAGGTCATGCCCCAGAGGTCGCACGCCCGGGTCAGGTTGCCCAGATCGGCGTAGTCGACCCCGCCGTGCTCGCCCTCCAGCCAGACCCCGTCGGCGCCGAGCGGGCCGAGCTGATCGATCGTGTCCGGGTCGTTGGTGCCGGCCAGGATGGTCGCCACCTGCCCGGCGGCCAGCCGTTGCTTCACGCGGTTCGGTCGGATGCTCATGCGGTCTCCCTCTCTCTTGTCTCTGATTAACCCGACGTGGGATCGCCCAGCCGGGTGGACGGAAAGCTGAAGATGTTGGCGGGCTCGTGGTGCAGGCCGTGGTCGCGGCGGAGACGCTCCACCATGCCCAGCGCATAGGGCGCTCCCTCGAAAAGTTGGGCGAGCATCAGATCGTCGACCCGCAGCCCCGCGCGCCGGGCCGCCTTCACGCACAGGTCGCGCATCCCGGCGTCGACCTGATCGGCGGTGCCCGACAGGATGGGGGGCGGGGTGACGGCGGGCGCGTCGGCGCCGGGCACAAGCGCGGGGCGCCGGGTGTGCCACTCGGTGGCCTGCTCGTAGGCGTGCCCGACGCGAAGGATGGTCGTCTCGCCGAAGGGCCGGCCGAGGATCTGCATGCCGAGGGGCAGGCCGCCCCTCCCGAAGCCGTTGGGAAGCCCGAGCACGGGCTGGCCCGTGACGTTCCACGGCGTGAATACGCTGGGCTTCTGCCAGAACGAGACACTCCGGTAGTCCGTGAGCCGCGGGGCTTCGCCCATGCCGGCCATGACGAAGGCGTCGAACCTGGCGTACAGGGGCTCCATCTCCACCATCATCCGGCGATGCTCGCGCGTGGCCTGGACGTAGTCGTGGGCGGAGAAGAGCACGGACGGAAGCACGCGCGAGCGAAAGTCGGCGCCGAAGTCGTTGGCCCGGGCGATCAGGTCCTTCTGGTGGACGCTGAAGATCTCGCTCTCGGCGATGATGATCTTGACGTCGAAATAGCTGGCGAGCGGCCTCACGCGGCAGTCCTCGAGCTCCGCGCCGAGCCGGCGAAGCACGTCGAGGGCGGCGTCCATGGCCTTCTTGACGTCCTCCGAGGCCGGGATGTCCTCCTCCCAGTGGTGGCGAAGGACGCCGATCCTGAGCCCGCGCAGATCTTGACCGAGCACCTCGCGATACCGCGGAATCGGCCGGCGCAGGCTGCCCGCGTCCTTCGCGTCATAGCCGGCCAGAGCCTGCAGCACCAGCGCGCAGTCCTCCACGGTCCTGGCGAGCGGCCCGCAGTGGTCGAACGTGTACGAGTTGGTGACCACGCCGGCGCGGCTCACCAGGCCGAACGTGGGCATCAGCCCGGCGACGCCGCAGAGCGACGCCGGGCCCCGGATCGATCCCCCGGTATCGGAGCCGAGCGCCACCGGCACCAGGCCGGCCGCGACGGCGGCTCCCGAGCCCGTGGAGGAGCCGCCCGTGAAGTGCGCGAGGTTCCAGGGGTTGCGCGCGGGAGGCCACGGCAGATCGAACGACGGCCCCGCATGCGCCATCTCGTGGGTGGCCAGCTTCCCGAGCAGCACGGCGCCGGCCTCGTAGAGCCTGGCGGTCGTGGTGGCATCCTCCGCCGGGATCCGGTCGATGAAGATCCGGGAGTGCGCGGAGGTGAGGATGCCCTGCGTATCGTAGATGTCCTTGAGGGCGAAGGGGATCCCATGCAACGGGCCCCGAGGCCCGCCCACGGCGATCTCCGACTCGGCCTCCTTGGCCTGGCGCCGCGCCAGATCGAACGTGCGCGTGATGAAGGCGCGCGTCTGGCCGTCGTGCTGCTCGACGCGCTGGATCAGCGCCTCGACCAGCTCCACGGGCGAGAGCTTTCGCGCCGCGATCAGGCTCCCGAGCTCGGCGATCGAGAGGTCGTGCAGATCACTTCCCATGGAGTCCTCCCTCCCCTGTCGTGACGGCTCTGCTCTCACCCCGCGCCGATCCTGCACCGGCTACCGTGCAGCGTCAAGGCCACGAGGAGCCCTCGATGTCGCAACCGGAACAACAGCTGGAGAGGTCTCGAGAGGGCGAGCGCCTACCGGCCGGAACAAAGGAGAGGGCTCCTGGACTGCCCTCAGCCGAGCGAGACCCGGAAGAAGGGGTGCTCGGGGTGATCGAAGAAATGCACGCGGCGCGCGTAGTCGAGGGCGCCCGCGTAGTGCTCGAACCGCTCGGCGAGACGACGGTAGGGCGGCGCGGGAGCCGCGGCGCGGGCGCGCGCGTGCTCCGACACGAAGCGGTAGGCTTGCTTGCCGCGCGCGATGTAGTAGCCCGTGGAGGCGAGACGCTCCACGCGCTCGCGGAACACCCCCATCATGAAGAGGGTGTAGTCGCCGATGTGCCGCCGGATGGCCAGCTCCTGCTCGGGCTCGAAATACGGGGAGTCCTCGCGCCACACCGCCTGCGCGTCGAGGAGCATGTCCACGACCGTCTCGAGCCGGGGCACCGCGCGTCCGGGCGGGTAGAGCTGCTCCGTGCGCGCGAACCGGGTGAGTAGATCGGCGAGGTAGCCGGCCACGGGATCGCCGCCCATGGCGAGATCATGGAAGCTCGCCCGGATGGTCTGGTCGAAGAAGCGTCTGAGCTCCATGAACGCCGTCCTTGGCGTGTCCCTCTATGGCTTCGCGCTGTTGGTCTGACCCAGGGCAGCCTTGAGACCCTGCGCAAGCTTGAGGGGGTCGTCATTCGCCCAGAAGTGCATGTAGAAGAGCCGCGGCGTGTCCATGAGGCCGTGGTTGTGGATTGCCGTCACGTCGATGCCGTGCTGCATCAGGGTGCGGGCGACGGCGTTCACCTCCTTGTCGATCAGGACGAAATCGCCGGTGATCGCCGCCTTGCCGTTGGCGGTAGGCTGGAAGTTCATCACCGTCGTCACCCCCATGGCAGGCAGCAACTCCACCCCCATCTCGGTGATCACCTCCGCGCGGGGGACGGTCACCTGCAACACGCCGCCGTCCAGCGCCCTTCCCGTTCGCCCCAGGGCTTGCTCGATCTGCTTGGTGTCGAGCGCGGGGCCCGTGGCCGGGGCGGCAGCCACACTGCCCCCGCCACCCAGCGGCGTCCCGCTGGCGGACAATGCCTGGCGGAGCGCCGTGGCCAGCTTGATCGCCTCGCCGTGGCCCTCGTAGTGCATGTACATCACGTGCGGCGAAATCTCGTTCAAATGGTTGTGGACGGCGGTGACCTCGAGCCCCCCTCTGAACAGGCCGGCCATCACGGCGGGCACCTCCTGATCGAGGAGGACGAGATCGCCCATCACCATTGCCTGATCCCCCACCGGCTTGAACGCGGCGTACGAGCCGAGCGCGAATCCGGCCTTGACGGGCACACCCTTCACCGTGACCGCGAGATCGGTACGTGGCATCCCGATCCGGAAGACGCCGCCTGGCTGCGCCTGTCCCGACTTGCCCAGGGCCGCCTCCACCGCCTTCCAGTCGGGCTCCGACGCCAGCGTCAGTCCGGGTGTGGCGACGATCATCGCCAGCCCAACTACGAGGATTGCGCGCATCAATGGCTGTCTCATGAGTTGCCTCCCGTCAAACCGCGAATCGGGACGTCGCCAATACCGCTATGTTCATGCCGGCCTGTAGATTGAGAGCGAGCCTCGAGAACGGACTGACGACGCCTCACGCAGCAGCTGCGATAGCTCGGCCCACGGTGGGCAATCCGTGCGGCTCGATCCGGTGGCTGCACTGTCGCGCTTTTGCGTTTAGCGAGCGTCGCGCTTCGCCTGCTGTCGCTGCCCGCGTGCCCGCGTATGGCCCTGACTCACGGTCGCCTGGGTCTTCTGGAATTGCCGCCGGGCGACGTTCTCCACCGCATTCGCCCTGACCGCCTTGCGACGGCTGGCCGTCTTGGCCTCTGCGTCAGCCGCAGACGCTTCCTGGTTTGGCGCTGTTACCCGAGAAGAGGCCTTCTTGCTCTTTTTCATTTCAGTAAATCCTTCATCCCCGCCTCCAGGGCTTTCACGAGTTTCTGAGCATCACCCGTCGCGCGGCTCGTCGCGGATGAAGCGACCCCCGCGAAGGTCCTGCAGCGCCTGCTCGATCTCGGCACGCGTGTTCATCACGAACGGCCCGTGGCGGGCGATCGGCTCGCCAAGCGGTCGTGCCGCGGCCAGGAGAAACCGGCCCCCGTCCCGTCCCGCCGATGCCTCCACCGTGTCGCCGTCATCGAAGATCACGAGGGCAGGCGCGCGCACGGGCGCGCGCGAAGGCCCGAACCGAACCTCGCCGTGGTCCAGGTACGCGAAGGCGGCATGACCCCGCGGCACGACTTCCCGGAACGTGGCTCCGGGGGGCAGCATCACGTCCATGAATTTCGGGGCGACAGCGAGGCCCTCCACCGGCCCCACGAGTCCGGCGGCCTCACCCGCGATCACGCGAATCCGCGCACCGTCCTCCGTCTGTGTCTCGGCCAGTCGCTCTCCCTGCAGGTCGCGATACTTTGGTCGGCTCATCTTCTCGCGCGCCGGCAAGTTGAGCCATAGCTGCAATCCCCCGATGCCCTCTGGAAGGACCTGCGGCATCTCCTCGTGGAGGATACCGCTTCCCGAGGTCATCCACTGGATGTCGCCTCCCCCTATGCTGCCCCGGTGTCCCAGCGAGTCCCGGTGCTGTATCTCGCCCTTGCGGACGATCGTCACCGTCTCGATTCCGCGATGCGGGTGGTAGGGAAAGCCTGCCTCGTAGTCTGCCGGGCTCGCTGACTCGAAGTGGTCGAGGAGCAGAAAGGGGTCAAGATGGTCGAGCCGAGACGTTCCGATGCTCCGTCGGAGATGCACCCCGGCCCCTTCGACCACGGGCTCCGGCGTGACGACCTGCGCAACCCGCCGCGAGGATGAGCTCATCGTTCGGGCCTCCTGTGGCTGCGGGGTACCCCTACATGTCATGCGGCACGAGGTCCTTGATACTGAGGCGCACCCGCGACCGCGGCTTCCCTGTGGAACCTACGGCGATCGAGCCGTCAGGTGCGCTTGCGTGGTGACCCACATTCGCGACAACTCCCGCGAAGGTCAATCGACGCCGAAGTCGAAGACCTCGACCATGTTGGGCTGGCCGCGGGTTACCGCGATGAAGCCGTACTCGCCCGGGGTCAGCGGTTGCTCGGGCCGCAGCTTGGTGAGGCCTTGCTGGCCAGGCTCGGCCACCAGCTTGACGGCGTACTTCGGATCCACGCCGTCGCGGAAGGTCGCGCCCCCCCAGCCCCAACCGTCGTTCTTGCTCATTGGCAGGTTGCGGTCCCGCTTGCCGGGCTTGAGCCGGGCGAGGATCCACTGCTGTCCCGGCTGCGGCGTGGTGAACACGGGCTCCTTGTCCGTGATACGGTACTCCGCGCGGGCCGACGGCAGGACGACTTCCTGGCGCGAGCCGACGAAGGGAGCAGCCGAGATCTCCTTGACGCCGTGAGTCGGGCTGAGCTTCTTCTCGCCGCTCGCCCCGGCGTAGGCGATGGCCGGATCAGCGGTCGACGCGGTGGCGGCCGGAGGCGCACCGGGCTCGCTCACCATGGCTTCGATGATTTTGTCCGGGACGCCAGCACGCTTGAGCTTGATCAGCCCATCCGTGCTGGTATCGAACTTCCGCGACGCCGAACGAATCTTCTGGATGATCACCGAGTCCGGCAGACCAGCCTTCACCATGCCGACCACGCTCTCGTTGGTGAGCACTTCCTGGGCTGAGGCGAGCGTCCCGCTGGCCAGCGCGAGGGCGGCCCCGATCAAGAGGGCCTGCACTAGGCGAGCGGGTCGACCACTGCGGATGTGGTTCTCGAATCTCATGATTGCTCCTTTCAGCTAGCCAGGAATGCTCGTCGCGGACCGGGAAAACTGTCACGAGCCGCTTCATCGGCTCGGTCATTCTGATCCTGCAGCGGGGCGGGCGTCAAGCGCCGCCGACGCTGGGCAGAGGCCTAGGGTGGTGAGGGACTATGACGGGTGGACGATGCCAGCGCGCAGCCCGGCGGAGAACTACGAGTGGCACCACGACCTGGCTTCAGGCCACCTTGCCCTCGATGACCACCTCGATCAGATGCGGACGCTTGGCCGCGATGGCTCGCGACAGGGCGCCCGTCAGCTCGCCGGGTGTCGTGATGCGCTCTGCCGAGACCCCGAGCCCGCGGGCGAGATCGAGGAAGCCAAGCCTCGGCTTCCCCAGATCCATGTGGAGGTAGGGGCGATCGGGCTTGGCCCCGAAGCGCTGCCGGTAAACGTCCATGTTGTGCTTGAGGATGCGGTACTCGCCGTTGTTGAGGATGACGAACACGATGGGCAAATCGTGGTGGGCGGCCGTCCACAGGGCCTGGATGCTGTACATGGACGAGCCGTCGCCCGAGATGGCCACCACCGGC
>DASQAK010000080.1:0-6106 GCA_035635755.1 Candidatus Methylomirabilota bacterium
GGGGTGGCGGCGGCCGACGTGACGGCGGGCATCGCGGAGCGCCGGGCCAAGGTGGAGGTGCTCAGGGCGACGCCCGCTCCGCCCCCGCAGTTCGACCGCGCGGCCTTCTTCAAGCGGTTCGAGGGCGTGCGGAAGATCAGCGTACTCCTGGAGAAGTCGTACCCCCAGCAGACCCGCTCGGTGCTCCGCAAGTTGGGCGTCGATCGGATCGTCGTGACGAGGGGCGCGGACGGTGAGTCCTGGGATTTCGAGGGCGTGGCAGACATGGGCTGCCTACTAAACAACGGGGTCCCCGCGGACCACGCTGACTCGCAGCCCGTCGCTTCGTCTCGTAAGGGGCCACGAGACTTCGGTTCTGCGCTTCGGCAACGCGCAGAAGATACGGGTCCGCGGGGGATGCCCCCCTGCCCCACCCGCCGCCGCACGTCGACGCATCGCCGAGATCCTGCGCGAGTCTCGGTTGGTAAGGAGCTGGTCGACGCAACGTGGAGGGCGGGGCTGGGGGTTCCCTCCCCGGACCCTAGGGAGGAGCGGCCTAGCGGCCGGCGCTCTGACGACGGATCGCTGATCCCGGCTCGAGCGTCTGCAGGAACGCCCGCAGCTCCCGGGGGCTGATCGGCTTCTCCACGAGTCTCGAGATGCCCAGCCGGTCGGCCTGCAACTGAGCTTCCGGCCCCTTCTCGGCGGTGACCACGACGATGGCCAGAGCCGGATTGAAGGCGCGGAGAATGCGCGCGAGGTCCCAGCCCGTCATGGCGAGGCCGTGGGTCGACGGCAACTCGGCGTCGACCACCGCGATATCGAAGGGGCGCTCCTTGATCTTCTTGATGGCTTCCCAGCTCGTGGCCGCCGTCTCGACGTGACAGAGACGGCCCAGGAGGGCCAGGCTCAATCCGTCCCGGCTGTGACCGTACGGGTCGACGATGAGAATCCTCGTCGGCTCTGCTTCGCCTTCGACCTGCCTGACGACCGCTTCCGGCTCCTGCATGGCGCGAGATCCTGGATGCGAGTTCATTCAGGGCGCACCCGACGCGCAACCAGAGCCGGCGCGAGCGCTCGCCGGCCCCGGTCACGCGCCGGGGCGACCTAGTCTTGATCGACCATCAGCCTGACAGTGACGCGGCGCTTCTTGTCATCGGGCACGTTCCGATCGCCGATGGGGCCGAGCCCCACGGACAAGATCCTCGTGATCTCCACACCCTGCTCGATGAGGAAACGCCGTACGGCGTCCACGCGACGCTGGCTGAGCTGATAGTTGTAATCGCGAGAGCCTTTGGGATCCGTGAAGCCTCCGAGCTCGACCGTCGTGCCCGGGTTGGACTGCAGCTCCTTGACGAGCCCGAGCAGGGCCGTCTGAGTGCCATCGCTCAGCTCGGCCTGGTCGAAGCCGAAGTAGACGTCCATGCTATCGGCGATCTTGCGCTTGTGGCGATTGCCCCACAGCCGCGAGAGCCGGCTGTCGACGCCGTCCGCCTTGGCGAACGCGCCGTCGGCCTTGGCGAGCGCGGCATCCGAGCGGCCCCGCACGTCGCCCAGGCCGCCTTCCAATGTCTTCACCTGCACGCCCTGCTCATCCACCCGGCCCGACACCTTGTCCACCCGCTCCCCGATCTCGACTTCCTTCTTGCCTAGAAGGTCCCGCACCCAGTCCCGTGTGGCGCATCCCGAAAGGAGGATGACCATGGCCAGCATGAGTACCGCGAGGCTGGCAACCTTCCGCATACGCACCTCCATTGAAGTGTTGAACCTTCGGCTCGAAGCGCAACCGGGGAACGTTGCAACATCCGAGCCACGAGCTCCCCGATCTCCTCACGGGAGAATTCGTCCTCCCGCGATGGAATTGTAGGGCCCGAGACCCGAGAAACCGTCACTTTCTCGTAATCCTTACACGCGGGCCTTGTAAGCCTTACATCGTGGAGAAAATCCCGAGCCGCCCCGACCATGGGCGCCCGCCCCGCCGTGTGAATCCGCGGGGCTCACTCATGCCGCGGCGTGGCGAACGGCGATGTCGGGCGGGACCTGGTAGAGATACTCCCGGAGGTAGCGCAGCTCCTCGCTCTTGTCGTGTATGTCCACCCGGATCAGATCGCGGATGGACACCATCGACAGCATGCGTCCGTCCCTGACCACGAGGAGGTGCCGGATGTTCGCGTCGTCCATCTGGCGGATGGCCGACTGGTAGTCGTCGTCAGGATCGGCCACGATCACTCCGACGGTCATGACCTCCATGACGGAGGTGCGGGCGGGGTCCCGCCCGGTGTCGACGACCCGCCGGACCACGTCACGCTCGGAGAGCACCCCGACGAGCCGGCTGCCGTCGAGCACGCTGACGATGCCGACATTCCGCTCGGCCATCAGCCGCACCGCATCGGTGACCATCGCGTCGCGCTGCACCGTGAAGAGAAAGTCCGGGCGCATGATGTCACGCAGCTTCTTCATCGCTGGCCCTCCCCGGCGTCGTCGCCGTCAGTGTCGCGGTGCCCTCCTCGGGGATCCGCGACAGATCGTTCAGCAGCAGGCCGGCCCACCGATAGATGTTGTGCTCCCGCACGGTCTGGCGCATCCGCGCCATCCGCGCGCGCCGCTCCTCCGGGGTCATGGCCACCGCGGCGTGTATGGCGTCGGCCACGCCGTCGATGTCGTACGGGTTGACGAGCAGGGCATCGCGGAGCTCGGAGGAGGCGCCCGCGAACTGGCTCAGGATCAGCGCCCCGTCCTCGTCGTCGCGCACAGAGATGAACTCCTTGGCCACCAGGTTCATCCCGTCGTGCAGCGAGGTGACCATGCAGAAATCGGCGTGACGGTAGAACGGCCAGATGTCGCGATGCTCGTGGTGCCCCTTGAGGTAGACGATGGGGCGCCAGCGCCGCGTCTGGAAGGCCCGGTTAACCGCCTGCAGGGTCGTCTCGACTTCGGCTTCGAGCTCCTGGTAGCGCCGGATGGTGCTGCGGCTGGGCGCCGCGAGCTGGACGAAGACGAGGCGCTCGCGATACTCGGGGAAGCGCTCGAAGAGCCGCCCGATGGCGAGGAAGCGCTCGGGGATTCCCTTGGTGTAGTCGAGCCGCTCGACGCCCACGCCCACGAACTCGGCCGAGATCCCGAGCTCCGCGAGCAGCCCCTCCCGGGAGGTCTTGGGCGGATCGTCGACGAAGGTGGGCGCCACGCTGATGGGGAATGGCTTGACGGAGGTCGTGTGGGAGCCTCGATTGACCGAGAAGTTCTCCCGGTCGATGCGGGCCTCGACCACGCGCTCCACCGTCTCCAGGAAGTTGTTGCAGTAGTACTGGGTGTGGAAGCCGATGAGGTCGGCCCCCAGCATCCCGCGCAGGAGATCCTCCTGCCAGGGACAGATGCTGAACGCCTCGAAGTTCGGCCACGGAATGTGCCAGAAGATCGCCGTCCGCGCATCGGGGCGCTGGGCCTTGATCAGGGCGGGCAGGAGCGCGAAGTGATAGTCCTGGATGAGCACGAGGGGGGACTCCGTGTGCTGGATCTCCTCCAGCACGGCCTCGGCGAACCGCTCGTTGACGGCGCGGTACTGCGCCCAGTCGGCGGGGCGGAACTGCGGCCGCGTGTGGACGATGTGACAGAGTGGCCACAGCCCCTCGTTGGCGAAGCCGTAGTAGTAGCCGTCTTCCTCTTCCTTGGAGAGCCACACGCGCCGGAGCTGGTAGCGCGGATCGTCCGCAGGCACGCCCAGGTGGCCGCGGGCGTCCGTCGTCTCGCGATCGGCATCGCCGCTGGCCTGGGCGGTCCACACGCCGCCGCACGCCCGCATGACGGGCTCCATGGCCGTGACCAGACCGCTGGCGGGCCGCCGGGCGACGATCCGCCCGTCCTTCCACACATGGCTCACGGGCTCGCGATTGGACACCACGAAGAGCGGAGCCTCCCCGAGCCGGAGCTTGACGAACTGCTTGAGCCGCTCCTCTGTCCAGAGGGTTTCTCCCTTGAGGCGGAGGGCTGCCTCCTCCTCGGCGGCGGCCCGGGCCCGCTGGAGGCTCCTCGCCAGCACGGAGACCTCACGCGTGATGGGGCCGAAGAGGCTCGGATCGCCGAGCTTCATGGGCTCCAGGTGCTGGCCGCGGCGGACCGCCTTCGTCCATCGGGTGATCTTGGCCATGGGGCCCGTGATGCTCATGCGGACGACGAGGAGCGCGATGAGCGACAGGATGGCTCCGAGGACGAGGAAGCGGATGCCGTTCTCGCGCCACACCGCCTGCTCGGCTTCCGCCAGGTAGGAGGCATCGAGGACCACCGCCACCGCGCCGAGCGGCTTTTCCTCACGAGGGACGGGCATGACATAGACGTAGAACGTCCGGCCGCTCATCTGTCGGAAGACCTGTTGCACGGAGCCGCTGGTGATGGCCGCCGTGACGTCGGAGGCCGTCTCGGGCCGGGGCACGAAGGATTCCGGGGCGAGGGCGACCAGGCTCGCCTTCGTGTCATAGACGGCGAGCCGCTGGCCGGACCGACCGAACCGCTTCAGCAATCGCTCGAGCGCGGGGCGCGAGTTGCGGCTCAGCGCGGTCTCCACACCGTCGTGCAGGCCCTCCCCGAGCAGCGAGGCGCGGCGCTCGAGCTCCTGACGCAGGCGCTGCCGCTCGTCCGAGACCTGGAGATACGCGAAGCTCGCCACCACGGCGAGAGCGGTGACCCAGATGGCCAGGACGAGTCGGGTGGTGACTCTCACGAGGCCCTCCTCTCGACAACCGCGGAGGCGATGTTGGTGAGCAGACGCTCCACCTCGTCGACCCCACGGATCCGGTAGTCCGCCTTCGAGGGCTCGTGCCCTTCGCCCACGCGCACGGTGACCGCCTTCCCCACCAGGATCTCGAACGCGTACTCGTCCGTCCAGTCGTCGCCCATGTAGAACACGATCATGGGGGCGGGCAGCTCGATCATCATGCGATCTCGTATCCAGAGGGCGCACAGACCCTTGTTCCATGACACCTGGGGCAGCACCTCGATGACCTTGTGCCCGTGGATCAGCTTGAATTGCCCGCCCTTGCGGTGGAGGGAGCGCGCGAGCACCGTCTCAAGCTCCTGGCGACCCGCCGAGGCCACGTGCCGGTAGTGCACGGCCACTCCGAGACGCTTCGGCTCCACCCGCATGCCCTCGATGAACGGCGCCCCCATGCACAGCGCCATGCTCACCGCGTGCACGGCGTCCTGCTGCGCCTCGGCATCGGGATGGCTGAAGGAGAGATTGGGTCCGCTGATCTCGAGCCCGTGACAGCCGGCATAGATGAGCTCGGGCACGGCCACGCGCTCGCGGAGATCCTCGAGATCGCGCCCGGAGATCACGGCCACGCGCACGCCGGGCGTCCGCGCCAACGCGCGAAGGCGCTCACGCACCTCGTCGGCCAGGCACGCGTCCTCGGGATCGTTGACGATGGGCGTCAGGGTGCCGTCGTAGTCGGTCATCAGCAGGAGGCTGCCCCCGCCCCCGACCCAGTCGCCGAGCCACTCCGGGATGTGCGCGGACGTCTCACGCATGGCCGCTCCTCCCTCGCCCGTGGAGGCGTCCGCTCGACAGGTATCGCTGGAGAACAATGGTGGATAGGAGCATGTGAGAGGTCTCCATGTTCCTGATTTTGCGATTCTTGTGCGGCTCGGCCAGCCTACGTGATCCGAGCACTGGTGGAGGGAGTACCGCAACGGCCATGCCACGGAGAGCACAGCTCAGGACGCCTGGAGTTTCAGGAGGTTACATGCGACGGACGCACCGCGTTACGGCGAGAGCACAGCAAGTCTTACCGAGCGGATGTAAGGCTTACACGGGCGCTCAGCGGAGACTGCGAACGAGATCTTCGGCGAGCAGGTATGCCTTCTCGGCGAGCGTGCGGGCGCGCAGCGTGTCGCGCGCGTAGAGCGCGTCCTTGGCGCTGGCCAGGAGACTCTCGATGATCCGGAAATTCTCCTGCTGCTGCCCGCCGAGCTTTTTCGAGCCCACCTGGCGCAGCAGCGTCTCCGTCCCTGTCATCCGGTTCTGCGCATCGCCGCGGACCCGCGCGTCCTCCTCGGTGCTCACCTGCGGAGAGAGGACGGACGGTGGAGGAGACGGCGAGGGCTCCGGAGGCGGCGGCGCGGCGCGGAAGGGAGA
>DASQAK010000081.1:0-26249 GCA_035635755.1 Candidatus Methylomirabilota bacterium
GACATCGCCAAGTTCCGCGCCTCGCTGAAGAAGCTCGGCATCCCCTTCCTCGTGGAGGCGGGCGCGGCGCCCGCGGATCCCTCCTGGAACGCCGACGGCCACCCCGTGAGGCCGATCACGGCGGAGGAGATCGCCGCCCTCCTACCGAGAGCCGAGCGCTTCGTCATCTTCTGATGCCGCGCTTCCTTCACCTCATCAAGCGGGACTCCCCGCCCCTCGGCGCCGACATCGTGGCGCGCCAACTCCAGGAGTCCGGATCCGAGGTGACCGTCGTGCTCCTCGACGGCGCCGCTCCCGATCTGCCCGCGGGCGTCGCCGTCAAGCGCCTCGGCGCCGACCTGGATCACGACAAGCTCCTGGACCTCATCTTCGAGAGCGATCACGTGGTCACCTGGTAAGTCACGTGGGCGCTACCTGTCCTGGTATTCCTCGTGCCACTTCATCTGGATCTTCTCGAGGACACCCTCGTTCGAGCCCTTGGGGTCGTCGCTGAATTCCGGGAGCGCCACCACCCACTTGTGCAGGTCGGTGAAGCGCACGGTGAGCGGGTCCACGTCGGGGTGCTCATCCATGAGCGCGAGCGCGATGTCCTCGGCATCCTTCCAGGTCATGGCCGTCTCCGTTTATCTCGGAATCTGATCATTTGGGAATTTCAACAACGACATCGCCCCGCACCACGGCCTGGCAGCCCAGGCGCGAGTGCAAGGTGAGCCCCTCGGCGGTGTCGAGGCGGTCTTCCTCGTCCTGCTCCATCGTCGAGAGGTTCTCCTCGCCTTCTCGCACGACGACGTGACAGGTCGTGCAGGCGCAGCTGCCTCCGCAGTTGTGCTCGAGCTTGATATTGTTGGCGAGGGCGATGTCCAGCAGCGAGCCCGGCTTCCCGTGGTCGGCCAGGGGGTACTTGCTGTCGTCGACCTCGACCGTCACGTTCAAGGGCAGGAAAGTCACCTTGTGGGTCGCCATCACGGCCTCTTCAAGAGATCGTCGGCGCGGCGGGACGTCACGGCTTCACGGAGCGCCGTGTCCATCATGAGCTGCGCGAGGGACTCGGTCGCGCGGTTGAGCTCGATCGTGCGCTCGCGGATCGCGTCGCGGTCGCTGCCCCCCTCGACGCCGCGGAGGGCGTCGAGGGCCTCGGTGATCAGCGATCGCTCCTCGGCGCTCACGAGGTGGCCGCCCTGGGCGAGGGCCCGCCGCACGTGGTTCAGGACCGTCTCCGCCTCTGTCCTCGTCTCGATGAGGAGCCGCGCGTTGACGTCGGCCTCGGCGTGCGTGAAGGAGTCCTCGACCATCTGAGCCACCTGCGCTTCGCTGAGACCGTAGGTGGGCTTGACCTCGATGGAGGCCGCCTTGCCCGTCCGCTGCTCCCTCGCCTGCACCTGCAGCATGCCGTCGGCGTCGATGAGGAAGGTGACCTCGATCTTGGGCATGCCCGCCGGCATGGGATCGATCCCGGAGAGGTCGAAGCGCGCGAGGGACCGGTTGTCCTTGGCCAGCTCCCGCTCGCCCTGCAGCACGTGCATGTCGACGGCCGTCTGCCCGTCCACCGAGGTCGTGAAGTACTCCTTGGCCATGGTGGGGATCGTCGTGTTGCGCGAGATCAGCACGCTCACGATGCCCCCCAGCGTCTCGATGCCCAGGGAGAGGGGGGTGACGTCGAGCAGGAGCATGTCCCTGATCCCGCCCGCCAGGATGTGCGCCTGCACGGCGGCGCCGAGGGCCACCACCTCGTCGGGATTGAGCTGGCTGTGCGGCGTCTTGCCGAAGAGCTCCTCGACGCGACGGCGCACGAGCGGCACTCTGGTCGACCCTCCCACGAGCACGATCTCGTCCACCTGGTCGGGCGTGAGCTCCGCGTCCTTGAGGGCGAGGCGGCAGGGACCGAGCGTCTGGTCCACGAGGGGAGCGATCAAGCGCTCGAGCTCGGCCCGCGTGATCTCGCGGCGGTAGGTGAAGCGCTCGAACGGGATGAGGAGGGTGGTCCGCTCCTCGGACGACAGCCGGCACTTGGCAGCCTCCGCGCCGAGGCGCAGCTCCTGCACCGCTTCCGGATCGCTCGAGAGGTCCTCGCCATGGACGGCCTTGATGTCCGCGAGCAGCCACCCGACCACGGCGCGATCGAAGTCGTCGCCGCCCAGATGCGTGTTGCCGTTGGTGGCCAGGACTTCGAAGACCCCGTCCTTGACGCGCAGGATGGAGATGTCGAAGGTGCCGCCGCCCAGGTCATAGACGGCGATCAAGCCCTGGGCGAGCTTCTGCAGGCCATAGGCGAGCGAGGCCGCCGTGGGCTCGTTGACGATGCGCAGCGCCTCGAGCCCCGCGATGCGCGAGGCGTCCTTGGTCGCCTGGCGCTGGGCATCGTTGAAGTACGCGGGCACGGTGATGACCGCCTTGTCCACGGGCTCGCCAAAATGCGCCTCGGCCTGCTGCTTCAGCGTGCGCAGGATCTGGGCGGACACCTCGGGCGGCGTTACCTCGCGGTCGCCCACGCGGATCCGCACCACCTCGTCGCTCGGCACGATCTCGAAGGGCACGTGGCGCGCCTCTTCCCTCACATCCTCGCCGCCCCGCCCCATGAAGCGCTTGACGGAGTAGATGGTCCGCGCGGGATTCCGCGCGAGCTGACGCCGCGCAGCCTCTCCGACCACGATGCCCGCGGGCGTGTAGGCGACCACGGAGGGCAGGAGCCGGCGCCCCTCCGCGTCCGAGATGACGCGCGGGATCCCGGCCGCGTCCACGTGGGCGACCAGGCTGTTGGTCGTGCCGAGGTCAATGCCGACGATGCGCGACATGCGTCTCTGCGTCCTCTCCCAAGGCCTGGCTCAGGTCGTCGATGACGGTGCGCAGGTAGGCCCGCGCGGCCAGGCGCTGCTTGAATCGATCGACGAGTGGCTGACGGTCTGCTCCCCTGTCCACCGCGGAATCCCATTCGGCCGCCGCCTCGGTCACCGCGGTCTCCTCCGCGCGCCGGCGCGCCTCCAGGCGATCCCGCTCCGTCCGCAGCCGCTCGGCCGCTTCAGCGGTCAGCCCCTCAGACTTGGCTTCCTGGAGCGCCTCCTGCACCTCAAGCATCTCCGCGAGGAGGTCCACGGGCGGCTTGGGCTTGGCCGAGGTCTCCTCGCGGACCTCCCGCCCTTCCTCGAGCGCGACCACGTACTCGACGCGGGCGAGGGGATCGCGGAGCGTCCGATAGGCGCGGTTGACGAGGGCCGAGGCCTCGAGGGAGGCTGCCTGGGCGAGAGCGTCCGCCGTCTGATGGAAGTCCGGGTGGTGACGTCGCGAGAGGTCGTAGAAGCGCCGCTGGAGCTCCTGGAGCTCCAGCGAGAGCTTTCGCGGCAGCCCGAACACCTCGAAGTAGTTGGGCACGTTACAACGTCTCCATAAAATACGAACGGGCCCGCCGGGGCCCGTTCTGGTTCGCTCCGCTCGGTCCGTGCCCCGGCTTATGCCACGGTCCCGGCCTTATGCCGAAAACGAGGTTCCACAGCCACAGCTCGATTTGGCCTGGGGATTGATGAACGTGAAGCCCCCCTGCAACCCTTCCGTGACGTAATCGAGCGTGACGCCGTTCAGGTAGAGGTAACTCTTCGCGTCGCAGACCATCTGGACGCCGTCGACGTCGAACTTCTTGTCATGCGGACCGAGCTCGGAGTCGAACTCCAGTGAATACGACAGCCCCGAGCAGCCCCCGCCCTTGACCCCCAGGCGCAGGAAGACACCGTGGAGGTTCTGGTCCTCCAGGAGCTTCTTGACCTGCTTGCTCGCCTTCTCGGTCAGTGCCAGCGCCATCGGTTCCTGTCCTCCTATTCTTTCGATGCCGCGGCCGGGGCCTCGGCTTCCGTCTTGCTCCACTTCTCCTTGTAGTCGTGGAGGGCGGCCTTGATGGCGTCCTCGGCCAAGACGGAGCAGTGGATCTTTACCGGGGGCAGCTTGAGCTCGTTGACGATATCGGTGTTCTTGATCTTGGCGGCGTCGTCCACCGTGCGCCCCTTGAGCCACTCCGTGGCCAGGCTCGACGAGGCAATGGCGGACCCGCAGCCGAAGGTCTTGAACTTCGCGTCCTCGATGACTCCCGTCTCGAGGTTGACCCTGATCTGCAGCTTCATGACGTCGCCGCACTCCGGAGCGCCCACCAGCCCCGTGCCCACCCCTGGCGTGTCCTTCGTGAAGGACCCGACATTGCGCGGGTTGTTGTAGTGGTCCACCACCTTGTCGCTATAGGCCATGACTCACCATACCCCCTGGCACCTAGACGGCGCCGCTATTCAGCCTTCCACTGGATGGTCTTGAGATCCACGCCTTCCTTGGCGAGCTCGTAGAGCGGGGACATTTCGCGGAGACGTTGCACGACCTCTACCGAGCGCCGGCCCACGAAGTCCACTTCCTCCTCGGTCGAGAAGCGATGCAGCCCGAACCGGATCGAGGAGTGGGCCAGCTCGGAGTCGACGCCGAGGGCGGCGATGACATACGACGGCTCGAGGGTCGACGAGGTGCACGCCGAGCCCGAGGAGAGCGCCGACTCCTTGTTGAGCCCCATGAGCACCGACTCGCCTTCGACATAGGCGAAGGAGATGTTCAGGTTGTGGGGTAGTCGCTGCGTCGGGTGCCCGTTGACATAGGCCTCGTCCACTTTCGAGAGGATGAGATCCTGCAGCCGATCGCGCAGCGCTCCCAGGCGCTTGCCCTCTTCCCCCATGACCTCGCGGCAGATCTCCGCCGCCTTGCCGAACCCCACGACCAGGGGCACCGGCACCGTGCCCGAGCGCATCCCGCGCTCGTGTCCCCCGCCGTCCATCATGGCGGCCACGCGCACCCGGGGATTCTTCCGGCGCACGTAGAGGCAGCCCACGCCCTTGGGCCCGTACATGAGGTGGGCAGTGGCCGAGAGAAGGTCGATGCCCATGGCTTCCACGTTCACGGGCACCTTGCCCGCGGCCTGGGTCGCGTCGGTGTGGAAGACGATGCCGCGCTCCTTGGCCAGCTTGCCGATCTCCGCGATGGGCTGGATCGTCCCGATCTCGTTGTTCGCGAACATGACCGAGATCAGGATGGTCTTGTCGGTGATGGCCGCCCTGAGCGCCTCCACGTCCACCAGGCCTTCCCGATCCACGGGGAGATACGTCACCTCGAAGCCCTGGCGCTCAAGGCGCTTGCAGACGTCCAGGCTCGCCCGCTGCTCGATGGTCGTGGTCAGGATGTGATTGCCCTTCTCGCGATACATCTCCGCCACGCCCTTGAGGGCGAGATTGATGGACTCCGTCCCCCCGGAGGTGAAGACGACTTCCTTGGGATCGCGCGCCCCGATGAGGGTCGCGATCTGCTCGCGCGCCTTGTCCACGCCGGCCTCGGCCTCCCACCCGAACGGATGATTTCGGCTCGCGGGGTGGCCGAACTTCTCGGTGAAGTAGGGCAGCATGGCCTCGAGCACCCGCGGATCCATCGGGGTCGTGGACTGGCTGTCCATGAAGATGGGAAGCTTGAGCGGCATTGTCTCTCTCCTACCTCGTGGAGACCAGCTCGTCTACTGGCACCACCACCGCGTCCGCCGCGAGCTCGGCAAGCGTCATGGTGTCCAGCAGTCGGCTGATGCTGGTCTGGATTTTCTGAACCGGCCGCCGCAGGTTGCAGCGCGAATACTGCGGGCAGTCGTCCCCGTCGGTCATGCAGCTGACGATCTTGATCGGCCCCTCGAGGGCCCGCACCACCTGCCCCACTGTGATCGCGTCGGGGCGGCGCGTGAGCTCATAGCCACCCTTGGGGCCATTGTGGGCGGTGACGAGCCGACTCTTGGCCAGGCGCTGGAGGATCTTGGCGAGGAGCTCGGCCGGGATGTGGAACTCCTCAGCGATGCGCTTGGTGCTCACAGCGCCCTCATCGCCGTGGGTGGCGATGTAGTGCATGGCCATGAGCCCATAGTCCGCCCGCTTCGTGAATCTCAGCATTCTGACTCTGTCCTTTCGGTCATCTCGTCCAGGAGTCTATATCCGACCAAATTTATCTCCGACCCTTATAGTCGGAGTCTGCCACCGGTCATGGCCCCTGTCAAGCCCTAAACATCAATAATTCAATCTGATGGGGCCCCTTCCGGACCAGCCGTCACGACCAGGCTTCTCGGAGGCGGCGGGCGGCATCCTCCGGGGAGGTCTCATTGACATGGATCCCGCCGATCCGGGTGAGGCGCTCGGGGGTGGGCGTGATCTCGATATGCCAGTGATAGTCCTCCGCGATGCTGGACCATTCGTTGGGAAGGAGCTTGGCCGCCTGATTGGGGGCCGTATAGAGCACCATCTCGAACGACGGATCCCCCTGGGTCCCCGCCAGCATCCCGAAGTAGCCCCGAAGCAGACGCGCGAGGTCGGCCGCTGTCTCGGGAGTCAGGTCCCGCTCGTACGCGCAGGCGTGGCGGCGGGGAAGAATCCACGCCTCGTACGGGGAGCGCGCGGCATACGGCACCACGAGAGCGAAGTGAGGCGTCAACCGGATCAGGCGCTCCTCGTCAGCGACCTCCTGGCGGATGATGTCGCAGAAGACGCAGCGGCGCTTGTATTCGAAGTACTCGCGGCAGTGGATGAGCTGGCGCCGCACGTCGTCGAAGATGACGGGCACGGCGATCACGCGAGAGTAGGGATGGGTGATGCGCGAGCCGGGCTTGCGGTAGCGTCGCGTGATCAGGATGTCGCGGATGGCGGGATCCTTCTTCAGATCGCGCAGGCGGTCTCGATACATCCAGAGCACCTGCTCCCAGCGCGCCTCGTCCATGGCCGCGGGGGTCAGGTCGTGCTCGGGGCTCTCGATGATCAGCTCGGTCGCTCCCCGCGGCGGCACCTTGTCGTAGAGCCCCACGCCTTCGCGACCGACGTTGCGCTCCACGCTGAAGTACGGATCGATCTCGGGGATGACCCGCACGCTCCAGCCCGGGCCATCGGGCGAGGAGCCGTCCTTGCGATAGGCGACGATCTCGGCCGGCGTGCGGGATTCGTTGCCGGGACAGAACGGGCAATCGTCGCTCGCAGGGGCCACCGCGCCCGCGGGTCTCACCAGCACCCACTGGCCCCGGGTGGGGTCTTTCCGAAGATCGCTCATGCTCTAGCCCAGAGTAGGAAAGCGGGCCAGGCAAGTCAAGGTTCGCGAGCGGCGGCGAGCCCCGCTCGGCATCTCGCAGGCGGCTCAGCCGGCGAGTCGGTCGCTACTTGTCTTTCTCGAACTGGTTCTTGAGCTTGCGCAGGTGGAGCTTGGCCACGTCGACCCAGTCCTTCTCCGTGGGCAGCGGCCCCGCGAGCTGGATGTAGCGCTCCCAGAGCGCGATCGCCTCCCGCGGGTCTGTCCGCTCGTAGACGAGGGCGAGGTTGTAGAGCGCGCCCGTGTTCGTGGGAGCCAGCTCCACCACCTTCTTGTATTCGCTGATGGCCTCCGGATAGAGGCCCTTGTCCTCGTAGACCTCGGCCAGCCCCATCCGGGCCTCGGTGTTGAGCGGATCGAGGTCCACGGCTTTCTTGTAGGCTTGGACCGACTCGTAGTAGAGCCCCTTCTCCCCGTAGTAGATCTTGCCGAGGCTGGCGTGCACCTGAGCGGAGAGCGGGTTGTGGATGAGCGCCTTCTGGTAGGCGCCGATGGCGCCGTTGACGTCGCCCTTGGCGGCCTTGGCATCACCGAGCCCCACGTAGGCCTCGGCGTAGAACGGCCGGAGGTCGATGGCCTTGACGTAGGCCTCCTCGGCCTGGTCGAAGAGCCGGCGCGGCGCCGTGAGAAACAGATCGCCCAGGGACTTGTAGGGCTCGGGGAAGGTCGAATCGAGCTGCGTCGAGGCGCGGAACTGCGCGGCCGCCTTCCACCGGTTGCCGAGCGTCTGATGCACCGAGCCGAGCGCGTACTGGGCGAGGACGAACTGCGCGTCAGCCTCGATGGCGCGAGAGAGGTGCTCCACCGCCGCCTCGTTGGCGTCCTGGCTGCCGCGGACGGCCGCGGCGCGGCCACGGACGTACGCCTCCCAGGCCTTGAGCGAGCTCGTGGGCGCCGCCCACTTCTGCATGCGCGCCGCTTCGACATCGGTGAGCGGAATCTTGAGCGAGCGCGCATAGGCCACGGGGAGCTGGCGCAGCTTCTCGAGGAGCGCCCCGTCCGGCACGGCGATCGGGTCCAGGGTCCCGCGCTCCACGCGCTCGCCGCGAACCTCGACCCAGCGGGCCTGGAACGTCGCGTCTCCCGCCGTCCGCCGTATCTCGCCGAAGAAGGCGACGTCGGCGCGGAGCACGCGCGCGGCGGTGATGGCCGCCTGCTCGTCCCAGGCTTCGGGCTGGGTCAAGGCCTGCAGGCGCGACCGCTCGATCTGGATGATGCCCGGGATCTGCCGGAAGGCGCTCATGATCGACTGGGCGGCCGCCTCGCCCATCCACTCCTCCTCGCGCGGAAGGTCCGGGGTGGCGAAGGGAAGGATCAGCACATTGCGGACCTTGGTAGCGGCCGCCGCCGGCGTCTGGGCCCACGCGGGCGTCGCCATGGAGACGAGCAGGCAGGCCATCCAGAGCGAGGCGAGACGGGTGAGGGCGGCGCGGGCCCGCGAGATACCTCTCTTCGACACGCGGCTACTGAGTAGGTTCACGTCCGGGCCCTCCCTGGGTGAGACGCAGGGCGCGTATCCGCGCCACCATGCGACCGAGAGCGCCGGGGCCGATACGCCGCAGCGCGATCTCGGGGATCAGCAGGACCGCCGACAATCCGACCAGCCACGGCCAGAGGTCGATCCACAGCCGAGACTTGCGCCGGTTCTGCAGAAAAACATCACGCGGCTGGGCGACGGCTCCTCCCCCCGTCACTTCCGAGATCTCCCGCAGGAACGACTCGTCCACTCCCAAGTCTCGGAACTCCTGCGCATAGGGTACCACCAGGCCCGCCAGCTGCGAGCCCACCATCTGGTCGCCGCGACGCTGCGCCATGCCGACCAGGTAGACCCCCTCCTGGGCCGCCCGGAAACGCCCCCGATAGCGGCCCGGCGCGATCTGCTCGAGCTCGACGACGGTGCGGTGCTTGTCCGGAGCGACCACGCCGACCTGGGAGTCGAGGAAGTTGACGAACTCACCCTTCGAGTCGATGGCGTCGACGACGACTTCGCCGTCCTCGTCCACCCGCGACACGCTTGCCACCGTGTCGCTGCGCGAGCCCGTCCGGAGGGTCCAGCGCGTGATCTGGGCCCAGAATTTGCTGAACCCGCCCCAGCGCAGCCAGAGCACGGCCCACTTGCCCTTGGCATCCGAGGTGAACGCGGCGGACCGCCCGAGCCCGTAGCGCCAGGTGGCGAGGAGCGGGTCCTCCTGGTGCGTCATCAGCACCATCTCACCGTTGCCCTTGAGAGTGGTCGCGACATAGCCGCCAAGGGGCGGCGCCTCCTTCCAGTCGATGTCCTGGATCGCTTCGTGCCCCGGCTGGGCGACGGCAGGCTTGAACGGCTGCTCCACCAGCGAAGCCTTGGAGGCGAGCTGGGTCTCGAGCGTGAAGATGCGCGGGACCGTCGCACCCTCGTCCGTGTAGTAGAAGCGCCCGCGCCCCCACTTGGCGATGTCGACCATGAGCTGGATGTCGGCGTCCTTGCCGATGGCCACCGTCGACACCGTGATCTTGTCCTTGGCCATGCGGCGGATCAAGCCGGCGAAGTCGCCACGGGTCATCTGTCCGTCGGACAGGAAGATGACGTGCTTGAGCAGGGCCGGCCGGTCGAAGAGGACCTGGTAGGCCTCCTTGAGGGCTGGGTAGCCGTCGGTGCCGCCCCCTGCCTTGATGGTGGCGATGGCATGGTGAATCGCCTGCTTGTCGCGCGCGGGCCGCATGGCCGAGTCCCACACGAACTCGGTATCCCAACTCATGACCCCGACTTCGTTGCGGTCATCGAGAAGGTCGACCACGAGATGCGAGGCCTCCTTGGCGATGTCGAGCTTGGTCGCCTTGTCGTCGGTGGTCATGGCCATGGAGCCCGACCGGTCGATGGAGAGCACCACGGCCAGGCTCGGGATCTCGATCTTCTGCTTGACCTCCATGGTCACGGGCAAGGCTTCCTCGATGGGCGTCCGGTAGTAGCCGCCCAGGCCGAAGCTCTCCTCGCCCCCCACCATGATGAGCCCGCCCCCCTGCTCACGGACGTAGTCGCGGATGTTCTCCATCTGCTTCTTGGTCATCTTGAGCGACGACACGTTGGACAGGATGACCCCATCGTACTTCTGGAGCCCTTGCGCTTCCTTGGGGATGCGCTCCGCGTCCACGAGATCCACGTCCACGTGCTGGGCGCGCAGGGCCGCGGTCAGCGCCTGGGCCTGGCTGCGATCCTTCTCCACGAGGAGCACCTGGGGTCGGCCGCGCACCACCACCGTGCCGATCGCCCGATTGTTTTCTTCGATGACGTCGCCCTCCACGTCGATGGCGGCCTGGAAGACGTGGATGCCACTCTGCTCGAGCGACTGCCGGTAGGAGAAGACGTTCTTGCCGGCGTTGAGCTTGACGACCTGCGAGCCGAGGAACTCGCCGTTCCGGAACAGGGAGAGCCGCCCCTGCGTCTCCGCCTGGCTCCACGCGACGACCTTGGCCTTGAAGGGCTCGCCGAATTTCACCTCCTGGGGCAGGAGCATGGACTCGACCACGACCTCCTGCTTGAAGGTCAGCGGCGCGGGAACGTACCAGATGTCGGCCCCGGCATCCTTGGCCGCCTGCGCGACGGCGAGGGCATTGCCCACGTTCTGCCGCCCGTCGGAGAGGAGCACGAAGCGGTTGGCGTGGCCGGGAGGCACCGTGGCGAGGGCCAGCTGGAGCGCCTGCGCGAGATTCGTCCCCCGCCCGCCCACGGTCGCCTGCGGGCGATCGATCTTGTTGCCGGGCTTGAGGGCCTGATCGACCACCGCCTCCTCGCCGAAGACGATGACCCCCGACTGGTCGCCCGGCCGCGCGGCCCCCGCGGACTGGGCGGCGAAGCGGAACGCACTCTCGCGCGCGGCCAGGCTCACGCTGTCGGAGACGTCGAGAAGATAGATGACGTTGAGCCGGTCGACGCCGCGCGGGAGCATGGGCCTGACCAGGGCCGTGGCAAGCAGGATGAGGAGCACACACCGGAGACCGAGCGCCCAGCGGTCGCCGTCGTTGAAGGGCAACCCGTACCGGCCCGCCGTCTGCCGCCGCCAGTAGAGGGCGCCCTCGACGATCAGGAGGACGAGGGCGAGGAGGACGAGGAACTGCCAGAGCTCGCGCTGCACGGGCACGGGCGCGGTCTCGGCGCGCGCGCCCTCGACGAAGGCGGGCAGCGGCTTGGGCGCCAGCTCCGACTCGTCGGGATTGAACAGATTGACGGCGACCTTGGTCTCTCCGCGCGGCGTCGACACCGTGTAGACACCGACTTCGTCAGTCTCCGTGTAGCTGATGGCCCCGCGGGTCACCTGCGCGCGCACGCTCCGGCCGCCCGGCGTGGTCACCGTGGCCGTGTTCACGCCGTGCTCGACGGGCAGCTGGATGGGCTGGCCCGTCTGTAGTGACAAGCTGGATTGGTCCAGGCCCGCCGGATGCAGCCAGCGGAGAGACTTGGACATCATGAGAGGGAAGGCCACGCGGAGCGGCAAGTCGGACTGGAAAAGGTCGAAGCCGAAGAAGACGGCCTTCCGGTTCGGCTCCTCCAGGAGGTAGACGAGGGGACCTCCCACGGCTTCCACTAGGATCTTCCCCGCGGCCAGGGGCCGCACGCGCATGGCATCCTGGATGGCGATCTTGGCGAAGTCCACCTGACGCATGATCGGATGCTTCCGGTCCCAGTCCATGATCACGGGCGCCTCGATGCGTCCCAGCACCTCGATGGGGACGTCGGGCGGCGCGGTGTTGACGAGGACGAAGCGGCCCGGTCCGAGCTTCGGGGGGCTGACGCCGTCGAGGACCACCACGTCGAAGGTCTCCATGCCGCCCTGGTAGGCGTCGGGCTTGCGCACCTCGAGCTTGACCTGGGGATCGGTCGACAGCTCCTTCTCGAGGAAGAGGTTGCCGGGGCTCACGAGCAGGACGTTGATGGTGCGGACGGGCGGGATGACGGCATAGGCGACGTCGTCGGCCGCGAGGTCGTCGGAGACGTTGAGCCGCGCCCGCACCACGCCCCCGCCCTCGTGGGAGAAAGGCATCACCACCGCGCGCCGCACCTGCGGCTCCAGGGTCAGCGTCTTCTCGGCCACGACGTCGTTGTTGAGGGTGAGCGTGAAGCTGAACGTCTCGGGTTGGTCCGAGAAGTTCACCACGGACAGGAAGGCCTGGGAGTCGTAGGCGCCGATATAGTTGCGCCGCACGGCCAGGTTGGTGATGGCCACGTTGCGGCCGCGCTGGCCCACGCCCACCCAGCGCACGCGCACGTCGTCCGCCTGGCCGCGCAGCGCCGCCGGGTGGGCGCCGTCGGTGAAGACGTGGATCTCCGCGCGGGAGTCCTGCCCCACGAGGGCGCGGGCGGTCCGGACCGCCTCCCCGAGCCGGTTCGGGAGGTCGCGCGGCTGGGCGCCGCGTATGGCGGCCAGGGTGAGCTGGCGGTCGCGGCTGAAGGGGGCGAGCACGCGCGGCTGCACGGCCGCCTCGATGACCATGACCTCGGCCCCGACGCCCAGCCGGCCCACGAGCCCGAGGGCCTCGCGCTGGGCGCGGGCGAAGCGCGAGGGCTCGACATCGGTCGCCTTCATGGAGGCCGAGGTGTCGAGGACGATGACGATGCGCTTGGCGCCGTAACCCATGACGGTGACGGCCGGACGCGCCAGGGCAAAGGCAAGCGCGAGGAGGGCGAGCAGCTGCAAGATCAGGAGGGGATCCCGCTGCAGACGCTGGAAGAAGGTCGAAGCCTCGCGGTCGCGGAGCGAGGGCTTCCAGAGCATGAGGCTCGGCACCGTGGCCTGCCGGCGCCGCACCTTCAGGAAGTACAGGAGAAGGAGAGGAACGGAAAGGGCGGCCAGGAGCAGGGCGAGGGGCTGGAGGAAGCTCATGCGAGCAGGAGTCCCTTGAGCTCGCGAAGCACGAGCTCTTCCACCGGAGTGTCGGTGGCCACGCGGTGATAGCTGATCTCGTTGGCGCGGCAAAAGCTCTCGGCGCGCTCGAGGAACTCGTTCAGGCGCTCGCGGTAGCTACGCATGGCCTCGCCGTCCATGGTGAAGTCCTGGATCTCGCCCGTCTCGGCGTCGGTGAGCCGGAGATCCCCGGCCAGGATCGGGTTCAGCTCCTCCGGCGAGAGCAGGTGGACCACGTGGACGTCGAAGCGCCGCTCCAGCAGGGCCTTGAGGCCCCGCTCGTATCCGGCGGGGTCGAGCAGGTCGGAGATCAGCACGGCCAGCCCCGCCTCGCGCGAGCGGAGCGCGTAGGCCACGAGCGCCTCCGAGAGCCCCGTGGGGCCTTCGCCGCGCAGACGGGCGGCGAACTCGAGCAGCGAGAGCAGCTGCCCGCGCCCGCGCGCGGGGCTCCAGCCCTCGGCCATGCGATCGCGAATGACGGCGACACCCACCCGCTCGTGGCTGGCGAGGCCGACGAAGCCCAGGGCGGCGGCCAGGCGCGCGGCGTAGCGGAGCTTGCCGGGCTCCCCGAAGCTCATCGACGCCGAGCCGTCGAGGAGGAGGTGCAGGCGCAGATCCTCCTCGTCCACGAAGAGCTTGAGATAGAGGCGGTCGAGGCGGCCGTAGATGTTCCAGTCGACGTAACGGAGGTCGTCCCCGGCGCCATAGGGCCGGTAGTCCGAGAACTCGACGCTCATCCCCTTGCGGGGACTCTTGCGCTCGCCGCGGGTGCGACCCCGGAAGGCCCGGCGCGACAGGAGGGCGAGCCGCTCGAGCTGGAGGAGGAACTCGGGAGAGAGCAGGTCCTGACCGCGGGTCGCAGTGGGCACGAGCTATCTCTCGTCCAACGCCTTGAAGTACTCCTTCACTTGCCCGTGATAGTCGCGCGGGACCTGCTCGCGGGCGATGTCCTCTTCCATCTGCTTGCGGTACTGGCCGAGCACCCCGAGGTACTGCAGCCGCGAGGGTACCTTGCCGCCGCGTCCGACCATGTTGGTGTCGACGCCTTCCTTTCGCCCCGCACGTGATTCGCCCTCGACGCCGACGTCGTACGGGTTGGTGCGGAGACGCTGGGTGGGATCGCCCTTGGGGCTGCCACTCTTGCCCTTGCCCGGGAGGGAGCCCTCGCCCTCCGGGAAGTCGCCGTCGTCGCCCGGCCCGCCGCCCTGCCGGCCGTCGCCGCGGCGGCCGCCGCGCCGCTCGTCGTCGCGCCCGCCGCGCAACCCCTTGCCGTCGCGCCCCTTCTCCTCCATGGCGCGAAGCTTGTTGAGCGCGCGCTCCATGGCTTCCATGGCGCGGTCGGTCTGGCCCTGCTCGAGCGCCTCCATCCCCTCCCCGAGGTCGCCCTGGTAGCTCGGATCGCCCTTGCGGCCGAGCCGCTCCATCTCTTTCATGAGCTCGCGCAGCTTGTCCGGCGAGAACTGCTCCCCGCGCAGGCCCCCGCGCAGCGCCTTGGCCTTCTGGAAGACCATGCGCTGCTGGCTCTGCGTGAAGTCGCGCTGGAGATCGGGCAGCCGGTCGAGCTGATCGAGCATGCGGATGCGGTCGTCGCCCTTCTTCAGGAAGGCGTTGAAGTCCGGGGCCTGGCTGGAGATCGACGTGTCCTTGAAGATAGCGGAGAGGTCGCCCGGCTGAGACGACGTCCCCGTGCCTCCGCGCAGGCCGAAGGTCTTCTCCTGCATGTCCGCGCGCCGAACATCGTCGCGCTTGGCGCCGCGTGGCTGATCCTGGCTCTCCAGCCCACCGCTCCGATCGGGGACCTTCGTCTCGTCCTCCTGGCGAGTGGGCGACAAGCTGGGCAGCGCGCCCTGGGGCAGCGGAATGGCGGGGGCCAAGGCCAGCGCCAGGCCAAGCGCCAGCGGCACCGGCACGAACTTGGCCTCGCGCGGAATGCGGCGCGGAATGACGCGACGGCCGGCGAGGGCCTGGACGCGCGCGACGGCGTCGGCCACCAGCGCGGCCACGAGCGGCGTGCGGTCCGGCCGGTCCGCCCACTCCAGCGCGGTGGCGATGCGGTCCTGAAGCCCATAGCCTCGATCGGCGAGACGCGCGGCTTCGGTGGCGGGCAGTCGCATGAGGAGGCCCGTGACGCCGCCCGCGATGGCCCCGACGGCGAGACAGGCCGCGGCCCACGCGAACCCCACCACGCCCAGGGAGTCCCGCAGGACGAGCGGGACGAGGGCGGCGAGCGCGCCCAGAAACAGGCCGCGGAGGGCGTAGAACTCCGCGCGCCGGATCCGGACTTCCTGGCCGACGCCGGCCACCGCGCGCTCTAGTATCGTGAGATCGGGCATGCGCCCTCCTCGACACCCTAGCGGAGAAACACCTCTTTCTCCGTGGTGCTCAGGTTTTCCGCGGCCTCGATGATCTGGGCGATGAGTCGATCCACGTCCACACCCTCCGCCTCGCCCTCGAAGTTGAGGATGATGCGGTGACGAAGGGCGGGCAGCGCCATGGCGCGCAGGTCCTCGATGCTGACGTTGTAGCGCCCTTCGCTGAGCGCGCGCACCTTGGCGCCGAGGACGAGGGCTTGCGCCCCCCGCGGGCTCGCGCCGTAGCGGACGAAGCGCCGCGTCGCCTCGGGAGCCCGCTCCCACTGTGGATGGCTCGCGAGCACGATGGTGGCGGCGAGATCGCGCACGTGCGAAGCGATGGGCACCTCGCGCACCAGCTCCCGAAAGGTCATCACGCGGGGCCCGGTCATCACGCGGGACACCGAGACCTCCCGTACCTGCGTGGTGCGATCGATGATCTCCGTCAGATCCTCGAGCGCCGGGAACTGCACGCGCAGCTTGAGGAGGAACCGGTCGAGCTGCGCCTCCGGCAGAGGATACGTTCCTTCCATCTCGATGGGATTCTGGGTGGCCAGCACGAAGAAGGGCAAGGGGAGCGGGTTCGCCGTCCCCGACACGGTGACCGCGCCCTCCTGCATGCCTTCGAGCAGCGCGGACTGTGTCTTGGGCGTGGCCCGGTTGACCTCGTCCGCGAGCAGGATGTGGGCGAAGATCGGACCCCGCTGGAACTGGAAGTGCTTCCGGCCTGCCTCGTCCTCGACGATCATGTTGGTGCCCATGATGTCGCCGGGCATGAGATCGGGCGTGAACTGGATGCGCGAGAAGGACAGCTCGAGGCTCTCCGCCAGCGTCTTGATGAGCAGGGTCTTGCCGAGACCGGGCACGCCTTCGAGCAGCACGTGTCCGCCGGCGAAGAGACCGGTGAGCACGTGGTTGATCACGTCATCGTGGCCGACGATGACCTTGCGGACCTCGGCGCGGAGGGCCTGGAAGCCGGCCACGAACTCCTGGACACGCTGTTCCTGACTCTGGGCTGACACGGGAGACTGCGACATTCGCAACTCCTTTCCGCATCTTGGAGACAGCGGACCAAAGATTTCAGCCATGATAGGGGTGGTTCCCCGATCCGTCAACTGATCGCGCGGCGCTGCTTCGCGCTCACGCAACATGCCCATTCAGGAAGCAGGCACCAGAGTGTCGAAAAGCCTGACATAGCCGTCGATCTCGGCCTCCGGCCGGAAGGCGACGGCGCGCGATCGCCCCGTCGCGCCGAGGCGCGCGCGCAGCTCGCCATCCTCGAGGAGCCGCTCGGCCTGGCCGGCCAGCTCCGTGGCGTCGGAGAAGAGAAGGCCGCTGACGCCGTCCTCGATCAGCGCGCGGTTGCCCTCGATGTCGGAGGCGAGCACCGCGCGTCCGAGCGTGAGCGCCTCGAGCACCGAGTTCGACATGCCGCCTTCGGAGATCGAGCAGTTGAGCACGACGTCGGCGGCGCGGAGGAGGGCGGGCATACGCGCATGCGGCACCGCACCGAGATAGCGACACCAGGGCCGGCTCGCCAGCCCGAGGAAAAGCTTCGCGCCCTCCTCGGCGTCCAGGACGGGCCCGACGTAGTGAAGCTCGAAGCCCTCATGGCGCGCCGCCACCGCATCGAGCGGACCCAGCGGCATGAGGGGGCGCTTGACGGGGCGAATGCCGGCGGGAAAGAGCATGACCGATCCCGCCGTGCGCGGCGGCGGGGGTCCGTCGGCCGATCGGAACGAGACGGACTGGGCGATCACGACGACCCGGGCGGCCAGCGCGGGCCGCGCGGCCGAGACGCGCGCGCCTATCGAGCGGTGAAAAACCGTGATGGCGGCCGCGCCCTCGAGAACCTCGCGCACGGTCGGCCCTCGCTGCGCGTCCGAGATATCGTGATTGGCGTCGGTCCCGGTGAGGGTGACGATGAGCGGGAGCCCAAGCAGGCGCGCCACTCGCGCGCCAAGCGGCCCCGCGTGAAACGCGTGGAAGGCGTGCACGAGGGCCGGCCTCCACTGGCAGACTTCGCGCTCCACGGTGGCCGCATCTCGGCCCGAGAGGTCCCACACGCGCGGCTCGATCCCCCGGGTGGACAGCCCGGAAGCGATTCGCTCGACGGTGACGGCATTCCCGCTCGGTGAGGGAAAGGCGAACGGGGTTAGCATGGCGACACGCCGGGTCCCGCGCGAGGTCATGGCGTCTCAGCCTACAAGGAGAGCACGGGCGGGGCAACGCAGCCGCGCAACAACCGGAGGCTTCCAGATCGCGGCTGTGGTATCGTTCCCGCCAGCATCGACTCACGGGCGAGGGAGGGCCTCATGGCCGACGCGCAGGATGAGATGGAGTGTCGCGAGTGCATGGACCTCCTCGCGGACTACGTGGACGGCGCTCTCCCCAAGCACCAGGCCGAGCTGCTCGAATGGCATCTGGAAGGCTGCGGACCCTGCGTGGCCTTCGTGCGCACGTACAAGGGAACGGTGGACGCGGCCAAGCGCCTCCGAGAAACGACCCTGCCCCCCGAGCTGAAAGAGAAGCTCCGAGCGTTCCTGAAGCGTTCCGTCCGTCAGTAGTCGGGCCTGCTGTCCCTCGCTAGCGAACCGCGATCCCGATCTCCCCGGCCACTTCACCGATCTCCCAGCAGGGCTCGCCCCGCCGCACGAATCCGTCGAGGACGAGGTTGACATCCTCGCGCGCAACGCCGAAGAGGAGCCCTCCCGACGTCTCGGACTCGAAGAGCAGGCCCGCCTGCGCGCTCGAGATGCCCGGGGCCAGCGACAGCCGGCCGCGCGCTCCCAGGGTGCCCTCGAGATACTGCCGATTGCGCTTCATGCCGCCGCTCCACTGCTCTTTCTCGGCGAGGTCGAGCGCCCCGGGAAGGAGCGGGATGTCGCGGAGTCGGAGCGCGATGCCCGCGCCCGAGGCTTCCACCATCTCGGCGGCATGGCCGAGGAGACCAAAGCCCGTCACGTCGGTCGCCCCGCGCGCGCCTGATTCCCTCACCACCTCGGCGGCGCCCCGGTTGAGCCTGAGCATGCTCTGCACCGCGCCTTCGAGGACGACGGCGTCGCAGGCGTCGTTCTTGGCCGCGGTGGCGATGACACCCGTGCCGAGCGGCTTGGAGAGGAACAGCCGGTGTCCAGGCCGCAGCCCTCCCTTGATCAAGACGCGCTTCGGATGCACGCGGCCGGTGACGCAGAGACCATATTTGGGCTCGGCGTCGACCACCGTGTGCCCGCCCGCCACCACCCCTCCCGCCTCCAGCACCTTGTCGGCGCCGCCCTTGAAGATGGCCGCGATGACGGCCTTGGGCATCTCGCGCGGGAAGCCCGCGAGGTTCAGCGCGAAGAGAACCTCGCCTCCCATGGCGTAGACGTCGGACATGGCGTTGGCGGCGGCGATGGCACCGAAGACATAGGGGTCGTCCACGATGGGAGCGAAGAAATCCACGGTGCTGACCACCGCCACCTCGTCGGAGACGCGATAGACGGCGGCATCGTCGCTCTTGCCGAGGCCGACGAGGAGATCCGGATGCGCGTGGTCGCGCAGGCTCTCCAGCACGTCCCGGAGATCTCCGGGACCCATCTTGGACGCTCAGCCGGCGCAGGCGGCGTAGCTGGTGAGACGGATGGCCTTGCCGGTCTTGGGATCGATGATCTCCGTGCTCATGCGAGGGGACCGTGAAGCGAGGCGGCCGCGGGGCGGGCCCTAGACCGACTCGGACTCGACGAAGGCTCGGAAGGCCTCGGCCAGGGGCGAGCGGCTGCGGTCGCGATGCGTGGCGACGTAGAACGAGCGCGGAATATGGAGGCCGCGCACGGTCAGGGCCCACATGAGCCCGACCCGGCACTCGTCCTCGATGGCCCGTCGCGACAGGATGGAGACGCCGACACCCGCCTTGACGGCCTGCTTGATGGCCTGCGTCGAGCCCATCTCGCCCACCACCCGGAAGGCGGAGAGGTCGAGGCCCGCCTCGGCGAGGGAGGCCTCGAGGGCGGCCCGGGTGCCCGAGCCTCGCTCGCGCAAGAGCAGCGGCTGCCCCGCGAGCTCGCCGATCTCAACCTGGTCCCGGCCATGCCAGGGATGCGCCGCGGCCACGACCAGCACCATCTCGTCGGGCATCAGCTCGCGATACTCGACGCCTCGATGCCCGAGTCGGCCGCCCACCACGCCCAGCTCCACCTTGCCTTCGGCGATCCACTCGGCGACCTGGCGACTGTCACCGATCAGGAGGGTGACCGAGATGTCGGGAAACTTCTCCTTGAAGCGGCCCAGCAGGGGCGGAAGGACGTATTCGCCCGGAATGGTGCTCGCGCCCACGGCCAGCTCGCCCACGAGCTTTCCCTGGAACTGGTCCATGGCCTGTCGCGCTTCGCGCTGGAGCTGGAGGATGCGCGTGGCGTGGGTGACGAGGAGCTGGCCCGCGCGCGTCGCTTCCGCGCCGCGGCCGAGGCGATCGAGCAGCCGCACGCCCAGCTCCTGTTCGAGGGTGCGGATGTGCTCCGACACCGTGGGCTGAGTCAGGAAGAGCGCTTCAGCCGCCTTGGAGAACGACTTGAGCTCGGCGACTTTGACGAAGATCTCGAGCTGTCGCAGGTCCATGGCCGGAGTATAGGCGCGGGTCGCGCCAGTGTCTACTGAGAGTAGGGAAGCGAGCCGGTCCCCAGGGCGGGACTAGTGGCAGCCGCACCCGCCGCCGCAACAGCCGCCGCCCCCTTGCATGGGCATGGCAGCCGCGCCGGCGCTGGCGGCGTTGGTCCGCACGGAGAGCAGCGAGAGACGGCGCGTCACGCGCGCGCTCTCGCAGGTCGGGCAGACGACGGCCGTCGAGCCCGAGGGAAGGTACTTCTCGAACTCACCTTGGCACTGATTGCAGCGGTACTCGTAGATCGGCATGGTGGCTCCGGGCGGTCGCCTTCGTCCGCCTTTCTCGCGCGCCGGCCTTCGCCTACTGGCCGCCGCGCTGGACGTAGCTCTTCACGAACTCCTCGGCGTTCTCCTCGAGGATGTCGTCGATCTCGTCGAGGAGGTTGTCGAGGTCCTCCTTGATCTTCTTGCCCTTCTTGGCGACTTCGGGGTTCGCCCCCGCCGCGTCGTCGCCGCCTTCGGGCTTGGTCGGTCTCGTTTCCTTCTTCTTCTGCTCGGCCATGAACGACTCCTTCTGGGCCCGGACACGGGCCCGGCGCCGGGGCCTAGATCGTCGGCAGGACTATCCCCTGCTGGCCCTGGTACTTCCCCTGCCTGTCCGCATAAGACGTCTCGCAGGCCTCGTCGGATTCGAAGAAGAGCACCTGCGCGATACCCTCGTTCGCGTAGATCTTGGCGGGCAGCGGCGTGGTGTTGCTGATCTCGAGCGTCACGTAGCCCTCCCACTCGGGCTCGAAGGGCGTGACGTTCGTGATGATGCCGCAGCGCGCGTAGGTGGACTTGCCCACGCAGATCGTGAGGACATTGCGCGGAATCTTGAAGTACTCCATCGACCGGCCCAGGGCAAAGGAGTTGGGGGGAACGATGCACACTTCGCCCTGGTAGTCCACGAAGGAGCGAGTGTCGAAGCGCTTCGGATCGACGAGGGTGTTGTTGATGTTCGTGAAGATCTTGAACTCATCGGCGATCCGGAGGTCATAGCCGTAGGACGACACCCCGTACGAGATCACCCCCGTGCGGACCTGGCGCTCCTCGAAGGGCTTGATCATGTCCTGCTCGAGCGCCATCCGCCTGATCCAGCGATCGCTCTTGATCACCGGCTCGCCCTGCTCGACCCGCGACCGTGGCCCGTCATGCTCGAATGGTATAGCCCGAGCTTCGATCGAGTCAAGTATCGACCTCCTTACTCACGCTAACAGGCAACGGCCCGGCGGGGTTCCAGGTCGCTCCCGCGGTGTCCACGGGCAGACCGAAGGCCCTCCCCGCTCCGCCCGCTTGACGCAAGGCCTGCTCCATGGCGCGCCCGACGGGCTCGGCGGCGCCTCGAACCGCGGCCAGGAGAGAAGGGCCGGCGCCGGAGAGCGCGCAGCCAAGGGCGCCCGCTTCCAGCGCGACCCGACGCACCGTCTCCATCCACGGAAAGAGCGGCAGTCGCTGCGGCTGGTGGAGCCGGTCCTCCATGCCGAGGCCGAGGAGGTCCGTCCGTCCCGTGCCGAGCGCCGCGAGAAGCAGTCCCATGCGCTGCAGGTTGAAGACGGCGTCCACGCGCGAGACCGTGGAGGGCAGGAGGGCGCGCGCTTCGCGCGTCGAGCTCTGCGCCTCCGGCACGAGCACGACCCAGGTGATATCGGGAGGCACGGGCAAGGACACGGCGACCACGCGCTGACCGACGGCGCAGGAGACGGTGAGCCCGCCGAGGAGCGCCGCCGCGACATTGTCTGGATGGCCTTCGGCCCGGCAGGCGAGGGCCAGGACCGCATCGCGGTCCAGGAGGGAGCCCAGCGCGGCATTGGCGGCGACGAGCCCGCCTACCCAGGCCGCGGCGCTCGAGCCGAGCCCGCGCGCCAGAGGAATCCGGTTGACGCAGCGTATGGTCGCGCCATGAAATCGGCGACCGGCGGCCTCGTAGATCATGCGCGCGCCGCGGGACACGACATTGTCGGCGCCGGTGTCGAGCCCCCCCGCCCCCTCGCCCTCGACCGAGACGGCGACGCGATCGGCCTCCTCGTAGAGGATCTCGTTGTAGAGGCCGAGCGCCAGACCCAGCACGTCGAAGCCGGGGCCCAGATTGGCGGATGTCGCCGGCACGCGCACTTCGATCATGACCACAGGATACCCGCACCTCTGGTCATCGACCTAGGGACCCGTGGAACGTCGCAGGCCGCTCAAAAAGGTCCAGATGCGAGGCGGCGCCCGAAGGCTGCAGGCGAGGCGTAGTTCTGACTCAGCCCTCGCCTCGTGGCTGCGCCCCTCAGCTCGAACGGCCACGTACGTTGAGCCTGCAGTCGAGGGCGCCGTCTCATGATCGGGCAGAGGTGGATAACACCGCTCAGCGGTAGAGTCTCTTCGCGCAAGCGCTCATCGCCGCAGATGGGCCTTTTTCAGCGGCCTGCGCTAGAGACGGCGGAGGAGCCACTCCGGGGTCAGCGAGATGGCCCATGAATTCAGGATTATGTAGTAGTTGGTGGCGACGAGAACGCCGACCACCACGAGCAGAGCTCCCGCCGTCCGCTCCACGATCGGGATGAGGGGCCGATACCTCTTGAAGAATCGCAGGAAGCCGCCCAGGGCCAGGGAGAAGATCAGAAAAGGCACGCCCAGCCCGGCCGAATATGCCAAGAGCAGCCACACACCCTGGTTCACCGTCTTCTCCGTGCTCGCCAGCGTCAGGATGGAGCCCAGTATGGGCCCCACGCAAGGAGTCCAGCCAATGGCGAAGGTCATGCCCACCGCGAGCGAGCCCAGGAATCCCGCCGGCTTGGTGCGGACCTGAAGCTGGCGCGTCCGGTCGAGCACTCCCCACTTCAGCAGTCCCGCGATGTAGAGACCGAAGAGCGCGATGAGCACGCCGCCCGCGATCCGGATCCAGTCGCGGTAGTCGAGGAGGAATTGCCCCGCCGCGCTGAAGGAAGCGCCCAGGCTCACGAAGATGATGGTGAAGCCTGCGATGAAGGCCAGCGAGTGCAGCAATACTCGGACGCGCTCGGCGATCTGAAGCTCCGCGCTCAGCCTGTCCACCGACATGCCGGTGACGAAGGAGACATAGGAGGGAAAGAGCGGGAGCACGCAGGGGGAGAGGAAGGACACCAGCCCCGCCGAGAACGCGACGCCGAAGGTGAGGGGCTCAGCCACGAGGCTTGTCCGGCCCGAGCAGGGAATCGAAGAACGGCGCGGCCGTCTTGCTGTCCCATTCGCGAGGACCCAGGGCGAAGGCGAAGAGGTTGCCGCTCCGGTCGATGATGAAGGTGGCGGGCACCGCGCGGGCTCCGTAGAGCTGGGCGACCTCCATCTTCGGGTCGAGCCCGATGGGATAGCTGAATCGCGCCTGGTCGACGAACGGCTTGACCACTCTCGCCCCCTGGGCGTCCATGCTGAGGGCGATGACGATCAGCCCATTCGCCTTGTAGCGGCGCCACAGGCGCTCCATGGCGGGCATCTCTTCCTTGCACGGTCCACACCAGGTCGCCCAGAGATTCAGGAAGACGACCTTGCCCCGGAGCTCGGACAATCGCAGGGTCCCCCCGTCCAGGGAAGAGACCTTGAAGTCCTTGGCCAATCGCTGGCGGCTCGGCTTGATGAGATCGAGGGCGCGGGCGGGGTCCTCCCTCGCCCCGGCGGGGAGCACCGTCAGCAAGGTGAGGAGCAGAGTCGGCAGCACGCGTGGCCTCATGGTCTTGCGAGTATACATGGCCGAGGCACCGGGAATCATCGCGCGCGCTTCTATGGTAGCTTACAGAGATTCCATGCCTGTCACCGTCATCGCCGATGATCTCACCGGTGCTTGCGACGCGGGCGCGCTGTTCGCCGGTCGCTCCCCCGTCCCCGTCTTCGTCGGCGGGCTCGCGCCCTCGGCGGATTGGCCGGCGGCCGCCGTGGACACCGAGAGTCGCGGCCTGGAGGCGGCGGAGGCCGCCGCGCGCATGCGCCGGACCGTGGCGGGGCTCTCCGGGCGGCGAGACGGAACCGTCTTCAAGAAGATCGACTCGACCTTTCGTGGCCCCATCGCCGCCGAGCTCGCGGCCTTGCTCGAGGCGATGGGGGCCTCGACGGTGCTCGTGTGCCCGGCTTTCCCGGCCCAAGGCCGCACGGTGCTCAATGGCATGCTCCTCATCGACGGCGTGCCCGCCCACGAGACTCCTATCGGCCTCGATCCCGCCTACCCCGGTCCCCTCTCCGATCTCCTCGACATCCTGAGCCACGAGGGCACGCCCGGCATCCCCGTCACCCTCCTTCCTTTAAGAGAGGTCCGCGGTGGACCCGAGGAGCTCCGGCGGGGGCTTCAGGGACGACGCGGGATCCTCGTCGCTGACGCCGAGACCGACGCCGACCTCGAGGCCCTCGCCCGTGCGGGTCTCGCGCAAGGCCTGCTGCTCGCCGGCTCGGCGGGGCTCGCGGGTGCGGTCTCCAGCGCGCTCAGCCTGACCTCTCAGCCTGTCTCGTGCCCCGCTCCGGGGGCGTGGCTCATCGTCGCGGGAAGCCGGCATCCGTCGACGCGCGCTCAGATCGGGGCGCTCGAGGCCGCCGGAGTCGCGGGCGCTCGGGTATCCCCGACGGGCGAGGTCGCTCTGGACTCGGTCATCGCCGCGCTCAGAAGCGGCGAGCCCGCCTTCATGGCCAGCCCGGACGGATCGGTGGGAGCCGACAAGAAGATGGCGGCGACTCTCGCGGCCTTGTCGCTGAGGGCCCTGGTCGCCTCCCCCTCCATCGTGGCTATCGCCGGCGGCGAGACGGCGCATGCGTTCATGCACGCGTGTGGGGCTATGCGGCTCGAGCTCGATGGCGCGCCCGCGCCCGGGCTCGCTCTTGGCCGGCTCGTCGCCACCGACGGCTCGACGCTTTCCGTCCTGACCAAGGCGGGTGGATTCGGCTCCCCCGAGCTGCTCTTGACCCTCGCGCGGGGAGCTGCCTGATGCCCAGCCGCTCACCGCTCATCGGCATCACCATGGGCGATCCCGCCGGGGTGGGCCCCGAGATCACGGCCAAGGCCCTGGCCACCTCCTCGGTGACGACGTCGTGCCGCCCCGTCGTCATCGGCGATCGCTCGGTGATGGAGGCCACGCTGTCGCTGCTCCGCTCGCCGCTCCGTCTCCACGTCGTGGCAAAGCCGGGGGAGGCCCGCTTCGAGCCCGGCACGCTCGAATGTCTCGACCTTGGCAACGTGGACGCGGCGAGCCTGCCCCGGGGCCAGGTCAGCGCGGAAGCGGGGCGGGCCGCCTATGCCTACATCGAGGCCGCCGTCCGACTCTGTCAGGCGGGAGAGATCGACGGCATGGTGACGGCGCCCGTGAACAAGGAAGGGCTGGCCGCGGCCGGCGTGCAGCACTCGGGCCACACGGAGATCCTGGCGCGCCTCTCCGACACCAAGGACTTCGCCATGCTCCTCATGGGCCGGGAGCTCAAGGTCATCCACGTGACGACCCACGTGGCCCTCCGCCGCGTGCCCGAGCTCTGCACCCGGGAGCGCGTCCTCAAGGTCATTCGCCTCGCCCAGCAGACCATGAACGGGCTCGGGGTGCCTCGCCCGCGGATCGCGGTGTGCGGGCTGAACCCGCACGCGGGTGAGGACGGGCTCTTCGGCGACGAGGAGAAGCGCGAGATCATTCCCGCCGCCGACGCGGCGCGCCGCGAGGGCCTCGACGTCCGCGGTCCCCTGCCCGCGGACACGCTCTTCTCCCGCGCGCGCGGCGGCGAGTTCGACATCGTGGTCGCCATGTACCACGACCAGGGGCACGTGCCCGTCAAGACCCTCGGCTTCACCTACGACGAGGCCAAGGGTCAGTGGACGGGTCTCTCCGGCGTCAACGTCACCGTGGGGCTGCCCTTCCTGCGCGTCTCCGTCGACCACGGGACCGCCTTCGACCGGGCGTGGAAGGGCATCGCGAATCCCGAGAGCATGCTCGAGGCCATCGACGTCGCCGTCCGCATGCTCGCGGCCAAGAGCGCCTGATGTTCGAGCTGAGACGCTGGCCGCTCTTCGAGCTGAGCGACGGCCTCTGGTCGTCGCGAGGCGAGAGCTGGGCCAATCCCGCAGGCATGGCAGTTCGAGCTGAGCAGCAACGCTGCGAGGCGAGGCTGAGTCGAGAGAGCGACAAGGCGAGGGCTGAGTGATGTTCGAGCCGAGACGCTGCCGAGGAGCCGCAGGCGACGAGAGCGACGAGGCGAGGGCTGAGTAAGATGCCCTACTACCGGATCGCGCTGATCGGCGGCGACGGCATTGGCCCTGAAGTCGTCCAGGAAGGCGCGCGCGTGCTCAAGGCCG
>DASQAK010000082.1:0-7269 GCA_035635755.1 Candidatus Methylomirabilota bacterium
GCCAACATGTCGCACGAGCTCCGGACGCCGCTCAATGCCGTCATCGGCTTCTCCGAGGTGCTGCTGGAACGGATGTTCGGCGAGGTCAATCCCAAGCAGGAGGAGTACCTCAACGACATCCTGTCGTCGGGCAAGCACCTCCTCTCGCTCATCAACGACATCCTCGACCTGTCCAAGATCGAGGCCGGCCGCATGGAGCTGGAGTCGCAGCCCTTCGATCTCCCCGCGGCGCTCGACAATGCCCTCACCCTCATCAGGGAGCGAGCGGCTCGGCACGGCCTGAGGCTCGAAGTGACGGTGGACCCGGGGCTGGGCGAGGTGAAAGGGGAGGAGCGCAAGGTCAAGCAGGTGCTCTTGAACCTGCTCTCGAATGCCGTCAAGTTCACTCCGGAAGGCGGTAAGATCTCGCTCTCGGCCTCGCTGAGCGATGGGATGGCCGAGATCTCGGTGGCCGATACGGGCGTGGGCATCGCTCCGGAGGACCAGGAGGCCATCTTCGAGGAGTTCAGGCAGGTGGGGAGCGACTATGCGCGAAAGCGCGAGGGAACGGGACTGGGCCTCGCGCTCGCGCGACGGCTGGTGGCCCTCCACGGCGGGAAGCTCTGGGTCGAGAGCGAGCCGGGCAAGGGCTCCACATTCACCTTCACGCTTCCGGTGAGCGGCCATGGCGGGTGAGCTCATCCTGATCGTCGAGGACAACGAGAAGAATCGGAGGCTCGTTCGCGACGTGCTTCAATTCAAGGGATACGAGACCATCGAGACGGAGACGGGCGAAGAGGGGGTCGAGATGGCCCGCTCCCGCCAGCCCGCCCTCGTGTTGATGGACATACAGCTGCCGGGGATCGACGGCATCACGGCCCTCAAGCGGCTGCGCGAGGACCCGGCCACCCGGGCCATGCGGGTCATGGCCGTCACGGCCTCGGCCATGACCCAGGACCGCCAGAACATCCTCGACGCCGGCTTCGACGGCTACCAGAGCAAGCCCATCAATGTGAAGAGCTTCCTGGAAGCCGTCGAGGCGCTCCTGCGACGCCCATGAGCGATCCCGCGCGCATCCTCGTCGTCGACGACACCCCTCACAACGTCAAGCTCCTCGCCGACATCCTGGGCGCGCGCGGCTATGCCGTCAGCACGGCATCCTCGGGCAAGGAGGCGCTCGAGAAGGTCGCCGCCGAGCCGCCCGACATCGTGCTTCTCGACGTCGTCATGCCCGAGATGAGCGGATACGAGGTGTGCCGGGCCATTCGCAACACCCCGGAGACGGCGCGGTTGCCCGTGGTCATGGTGACGGCTCTCGATCCCGGTCAGGAGCGCATCAAGGGGATCGAGGCGGGCGCCGACGACTTCCTGACCAAGCCCATCAACCAGCCGGAGCTCCTGGCCCGGGTTCGCTCGCTCCTCAGGATCAAGGAGCTCTGGGACGAGCTGTCCCTCCTCAACCAGACGCTCGAGGCCCGCGTGGCGGAACAGGTCGCCCAGCTCGACCGCCTGGGCAAGCTCAAGCGCTTCTTCTCGCCCCAGCTCGCCGAGATGATCGTGTCCGGAAGCGCCGAGGATCCCTTGAAGAGTCACCGGCGCGAGATCACCGTGGTCTTCCTTGATCTTCGCGGCTTCACGGCCTTCGCCGAGACCTCGGAGCCCGAGGAGGTCATGACCGTGCTGCGCGAGTATCACGCCGAGATGGGCAAGCTCGTGGTGGCCGCCGAGGCGACGCTGGAGCGCTTCACGGGTGACGGCATGATGATCTTCTTCAACGACCCGGTGCCCGTGCCCAATCCTGCGGAGCGCGCGGTGAGGATGGCCGCCGCCATGCGCGAGCGGGTGGCCGAGCTGGCCGTGGGATGGAAGAAGGCCGGCTTCGACCTCGACTTCGGACTCGGCATCGCGCACGGGTACGCCACCATCGGCGCCATCGGGTTCGAGGGGCGCGTGGACTACGGCGCCATCGGTACCGTCACCAATCTCGCCGCGCGGCTCTGCTCCGAGGCCAAACCCGGCCAGGTCCTGCTCGAGCGGCGCGTGATGACGGCGGTGGAAGCAATTGCCGAAGCCGAGCCGGTGGGAGACGTGACGCTCAAGGGCATAAGCCGCCCCGTGAAGATCTACAACCTGCTCAGGCTCAAGTCGTCTCCGTAGCGGCCGGCCCTCTTCGCGAAAACGCTAGGCCGGGACAGGCCGCGGGCGGTCGCAGCGGAGGAACTGGCCGCGTCCCGGCTGGGCCAGGAGCTTGCCCTCTTCCACCACCACCTCGCCGCGCGAGATCACGACTTCCGGCCAGCCTCTTACCCGCATGCCTTCGTACGGTGTGTAGTCGCAGTTGTGGTGAAGGATCTCGTTGGTGATGACCACCTCGCGGTCCTTGTTCCAGATCGCGAGGTCCGCGTCGCTGCCCACGGCGATGGTGCCTTTTCGCGGGTAGAGGCCGTAGAGCTTGGCCGCGCTGGTGGCCGCCAGCGCCACGAAGGCGGGCAGGTCGATCCGCCCCTTGCTGACGCCTTCCGAGAAAAGGAGGGGCAGGCGGGTCTCGACGCCGGGAAGGCCGTTGGGAAGCTTGGCGAAGGGTGCGTCTACACCATGACGCTTCTTGCCCCGGGGATCGTCGAAGCGAAAGGCGGCATGGTCGGAGGAGACGACCTGAAAGACGCCGCTCGCCAGCCCGTTCCAGACCGCCTCTTGGCTCGCCGCATCTCGCGGCGGCGGGCTGCACACGTACTTGGCCCCCTCGAAGCCGGGCTGGTCCAGGTGATCGGACGTGAGGACGAGGTACTGGGGGCAGGTCTCGGCGAAGATGCGCAGACCGCGCCCCCTGGCCCAGCGGATCTGCTCCACGGCATCGGCGCCGGAGACGTGCACGAGGAGGATCGGCACATCCACGATCTCCGACATCGTGATGGCCCGGTGCGTGCCCTCGCGCTCCACGGCGAGCGGCCGCGAGACCGCGTGGAAATACGGGCGCGTCTTGCCCGCCTTCTCGAGCTCCGCGGTGAGCCAGGCGATGCAGTCGGAGTTCTCCGCGTGCACCATGACGAGGGCGCCCTCGCGCCTGGCCAGGGCGAGCACGGAGATGATCTGGCGGTCGTCGAGCTTGAGGGTCTCGTAGGTCATGTAGATCTTGAACGAGCTGTAGCCTTCGCGGATGAGGGCGGGTAGCTCGTCGCGCAGCACCTGCTCGGTCGGATCCGACAAGATCAGGTGAAAGGCGTAGTCGATGACCGGCTTGTCGGCGGCGCGACGGTGGTAGTCCTCGACGGCAGCCCGCACGCTCTGTCCCTGGAGCTGGCAGGCGAAGGGGACCACGGTGGTCGTCCCGCCGTGGGCGGCCGAGACGGTCCCGGAGAGAAAGTCGTCGGCGAGCGTGACGGTGTCTCGCATGGGCTGGTCGAAATGGCAGTGGGTGTCGATGCCTCCGGGCAGCACGTAGCGGCCGCCCGCGTCGAGGTCCCGGCGCGCCGGGCCGAGCCGGCGACCCAGCGCCGTGATGACGCCGTCGCTGATGCCGATCTCCGCCGGGAAGATATCGGCGGCGGTGCCGACCACGGCATTGCGGATGACCATGTCGAATTCAGCCATGATTGCTCCTTTCCCCCGGAACCGGGTCTGCCCTGCGCCATCCCATTCTAGAGCAGCCGACCGGGCTCCTGACGGACTACCTGGGTACTGGGTCAAGTTGCGAGCCAGATCCACTCAGCCCTCGCCTCGCGCTGCGCCCTCAGCTCGAACTGCCACGCCCGAGGGAGCCTGCAATGCGAGGCGTACCTGTATGTACGTTGAGCGTTGCAGGCGACCGAGAACGAAGTATGGCGAAGCAAATTGACCCAGTACCCCGTGCTCTTGCGGGAGGCACCGCCGAGCCGCTAGACTCGGTCGCCATGGCCGACGTGCCGGGCGATCTCCTGCCGGGTCCGCGCATCTTGCTGGGACCTGGTCCCAGCATGGCGGATCCCCGCGTGCTCCGCGCCATGGGCACGCCCCTCCTCGGCCAGTTCGATCCCGAGTTCACCGCGGTGATGAACGAGGTCATGGAGCTCCTGCGCGCCGTCTTCCAGACGGACAACGAGCGCGCCTTTCCCGTGCCCGGCACGGGGCGCGCGGGACTCGAGGCGGCGATGGTCTCCCTGCTCGAGCCCGGGGACCGCGTGGTCGTCGCGGAGTGCGGTCGCTTCGGCCTCCTGATGATCGAGATCGCCGAGCGCTGCGGCGCCACCGCGGTGCCGGTTCACGCCGAGTGGGGGCGCATGGTCGAGCCGGAGGCGGTCGCGAAAGCGCTCGAGGCCGGTCCCACCCGGATGGTCGCCGTCGTTCACGGCGAGACCTCGACGGGCGTGCTCCAGCCTCTCGACGAGCTGGCGCGCCTGGCCCATGCCCACGACGCGCTCCTCGTGACCGATGCCGTGGTCACGCTGGGCGGCTGCGAGGTGGCCACGGACCGCTGGGGTGCCGACGTCGTCGTGGCGGGGACGCAAAAATGCCTGTCCTGTCCTTCCGGGCTCGCTCCCATCACCTACAACGCCCGAGCCGAAGCGGTGCTCGAAAACCGCCGGACGAAGATCCGCAGCAACTATCTCGACCTCGTCCAGCTCCAGCGCTACTGGAGCCCCGATCGCTTCAATCACCACACGGCGCCGACCTCGATGGTCTTCGGCCTGCGCGAGGCCCTGCGCGCCTGCCTGGTCGAGGGGCTGGAGACCCGCTTCGAGCGCCATCGACTTCACGGAGCCGCGTTGCGGGCGGGGCTCGAGGTCATGGGGCTGCGCCTCTTCGGCTCTTCGCCTGCGAGCGGGCGGCTGCCCTTCATCACACCCGTACTGGTTCCCGCCGGCGTGGACGAGCTCCGCGTCCGGCAGCGGATGGTCAGGGACTTCGGCATCGAGATCGGGGCGGCTTTTGGCCCGCTTCAGGGAAAGATTTGGCGCATCGGAACAATGGGTTACTCGGCACGACGTCAGAATATCCTTCTGGGTCTGGCCGCCCTCGAGGCGTCGCTCTCGGCGGAAGGGTTTTCGCTGCCGAAGGGCGGCGGCGTGGCCGCCGCGGCCGCGCACTACCAGAAGTTCGGCGCGGGTCAAGACGACGCCGGCAACAGCCTGGGCGCCCGCGGCCCCGGCCAGTACTAATGAACCTCGTGAATCACAGTGACACGGCCTCACGAGCCTCACGAGGGTGAAAACCATCACCCAGTTGTACGAGACTCATTAGTGACCTATCCCTCTCCCCCATCGGGGGAGAGGGCAGGGTGAGGGGCGATTAAATGGCTCGACCCTCACCCCGACCCTCTCCCTGAAAGGGAGAGGGAGTTAAGGAGAGAAGGCATCTCTAGGATCGTCACCGTCGGGGCGGCGCAGCTCGGACCCATTCAGCGGGCCGACGGCCGTCCGCAGGTCGTCAAGCGGCTCATCGAGCTTCTCCAGCGGGCCAAGGCCCACGGCTGCGACCTCGTGGTGTTTCCCGAGCTCGCTCTCACCACCCGAGACGTACCGGGTCATGGGTCTCCAGGGCGTGGAGATGATCCTCCTCGGCTACAACACGCCCGTGCACAATCCGCCGGCGCCCGAGCATGACCTCCTGGCGAATTTCCACAACGAGCTCGTCATGCGGGCGGGGGCGTATCAGAACGGCACGTGGGTGGTTGGTGTGGCCAAGTGCGGCCGGGAAGAGGGCTGCGACATGATCGGCCAGAGCCAGATCATCGCGCCCTCCGGCGAGACGGTCGCCATGTGCACGACCCTGGAGGACGAGCTCTGCGTGGCCCGCTGCGACCTCGACCTCACGCGCTCGTACAAGGAGACGGTGTTCAACTTCGCGCGCCACCGGAGGCCCGAGCACTACCGGCTCATCGTGGATCGGACGGGCGTGGTGCCGCCCGCCTGAGCCGGGTGCTGGGCCAATTCGCTCGCCATACTTCGTTCTCGGTCAGCAGCACCCCTCAACGTACACGCACGTACGCCTCGGGGTGCTGCCTCCCTCGGGCCTCGTCTGGCGAGCGACTTGACCCAGCACCGCGCCAGGCTCCCGGTTTCAGGCGCCTGCGCCCGTGGTGTTACACTAGACGCCGCCATGAGTGAGCTTCAAGTGCCCGAGAGCGCCCAGGTCGCCGTCACCACGAAGGTCGACGAGTTTCCATTCCGCACGGAGCTCAGCCTGGCTCCCCTCATCCGATACTGGGAGCACGAGGTCGCCGAGGGCTGCTCGGTGCTGGCCTCGGTGGCCCGGACCGTGCTCGACCAGGTCGCCCGGGCGCCCGAGCTCGCCGGTCCCGTCACCGATCTGACCGCCGTCCGGGTCCACGACGATCTGCTCCGCGCGCTCATGGTCGCGGTCTTCTCGCCCGCGGCCGAGGACGACGGCTATGCCGCGGCCCTGCTTCCGTTCCGGCTGCGCACCTTCTTCGCCACGCCCGGCTTCGCGCGCCTCCTGACCGGAGGCGACGGCTTCGTCCTGGGGCGAGTGGACGTCGACGCCGATGTCCTCGTCAACGTCCGCATGCTCCACGCCTATTCGCTCATCCTGCTCCGGGTGTACGGCATCGATGTCGGCGTCGAGTATCCCTGGGTGTCCAGCGTGAAGGACCCGGACACGGGCCTCGACCGGTATTTCAAATTCCTCGTCAACCGGCGCTTTCTCGACGTGGACGTGGTGGGTGAGCCCCCGGCGCTCACCGAGGCGCTCCGGCAGCGCCTGGGCGCGGGAATCCTGGATCCCGCCGCCCTCCTGGCCGTGCTGCCGCCCGACAAGTTCGTCATCCGTGGGTTCTCGATCATCAAGGCCGTCGAGGTGACCGAGCAAGAGGTGCTGTCCGCCATCGAGCGAGAGCTCATCGACAAGGAGTCCATCGTCTCGACCGAGCGATTCAGGGGATTGCAAGACAAGGTCCGCGCGCTCCTGCGGCGTCCCGAGATCGACCTCGGCCTCGCCGCGATCGAGGGCGACCGCATCCTGACCCTCAACTTCGGCTCCCGGGACGCGCGCGGCTGCATCTTCGCCGGATCCACGCACCATCGGGTGAGCGACTTCGCCGGCTCCGTCTACGAGCGGGCCGCCCAGGAGCGCCGGCCCCTGTTCGTCGAGGACCTGGAGGCCTGGCCGAAGCGGTCGCGCGCCGAGGAGTGGCTGCTCGCCGAGGGCTACCGGAGCCTCGTGGTGGCGCCTCTCATCTACCAGGACGCCATCATCGGCAGCCTCAAGCTGGCCTCGGCGAAGCCCGGATCGCTGAACCTGACGCTCATGCCGCACCTGCAGCAGATCCTGCCCCTCTTCGCCATGGCGGTGAAG
>DASQAK010000083.1:0-41064 GCA_035635755.1 Candidatus Methylomirabilota bacterium
CTTCGAGGGCGAGTTCTTCCGCTTCAAGGACATCGGCTTCGCGCCCAAGCCCGTGCAGAAGCCCCACCCGCCCATCTGGGTCGGCGGCGACAGCCCCGGCGCGTTCCGACGCGTGGTGACGCTGGGCGACGGCTGGCACGCAACGTCCAAGACTCCCGCCGAGCTGAAGGAAGCCCTCGGCCGTCTCCGCGCGGTGGCCGACAAGGCGGGGCGCGCGTTCGAGACGATCGAGCTGTCAATTCGCTTCGCGCTCCGCGACGAGCTCCTGGCGCAGGGCCCCCAGGCCGTGGTGGATCAGCTTGCCGCGTACAAGCAGCTCGGCCTCCGCCACGTCGCCATCGATTTCCGCCGCGACGACCTGGGCAAGATGCTCGAGATCCTCGAGCTAGTCACGAGCAAGATCCGACCCGCCGTCGACGCAGCCTGACCAACCTCACGGCGGCGGACGGGGAGGGCGGCCCGGGCGGCATGCCCTCGGGAGCGAATCCGACGAGCCGTAGCGCGCCCCGAAGCGCAGGGCGCCTCCGCCGCGTGAGCCGTCACTGCGAAGCAGGGCGGCGAGCGACCCCCGTCTCGGGGGATGGGGGGCCAGGCGGAGGCGCCCGAGCGAGGTGGCGCGCGAGGCGAGGAGGTTGAGCGGACGAGGGCATGCCGCCCGGGCCGCCCTCCCCGTCCGCCGAACTGCTAACCGCGCTGGGGGGAGTAGGTGCCGCGGCCGACGGCGACGAGGGATTGCTGCTCGTCGTGGACGTCGACGTCGACCAATGCCACGGTGCGGCCGGAGCGCCGGACTCGCGCGGTGGCGGTGAGCATCGATCCCATCGCCGGCCTGACATAGTCGATGCGGAGGTTGATGGTGGGCACTCCGCCGCCCACGGCCATGCCCACGGCGAAGTCGCCGACGATGTCGATGAAGGCGGCGATGGGGCCTCCGTGGAATTGCCGCGTGCCCGCCCGGCGCTCGATCTCCGCCCGCATGGGCATGGTCACCGTGAGGCTGCCCGTGCCGTACTCGAGGGAGACGACCCGCAGGCCGAGGAAGCTGATGAAGGGCGAGGCGTCGAAGGTGGCCTGGATCTGCTCGGCGGTGAGCTTGTCGGAAGGCGTCTCGCTCACGGTCGCACGACGACCTTGCCGAACACTTCGCGGTCCTCGAGGAGACGAAAGGCCTCGTTGACGTCCTCCAGGGGCAGCTCGCTGTCGACGATCGGCTTGAGCTGGCCCTGCTGGATCAGGCCGAGCAGCGTGAACAGATCCTCGCGCATCCAGCCGTTCGAGCCCAGCACTCTGAGCTCGAAGGTCCAGATGAAGCGAAGGTCCTCCTTGGGATCGAAGCCGGCGGTGGCTCCGCAGGTGAGCACCTTGCCCTGGCGGTGCAGCACTCTCAGCGAGGGCACCCAGGTATCGCCGCCCGTGAAGTTGACGACCACGTCCACGCCCCCCGTGAAGTGTCGCCGGTGCGGCTTGCCGAACTTCTCGTAGACCCACTTCACGAAGTCCTGCTTGGTGTAGTCGAGGAGATGGGTCGCGCCCAGGTCCTTGAGACGCGTCAGCTTGTCCTCGCTACTCGCGCAGGCGATCACCTCGGCGCCGGCGAGCTTGCCGAGCTGCACGCAGCAGGTGCCGACCCCGCCCGAGGCGCCGAGGATGAGCACCTTGTCGCCGCGCTTCACCTCGCCGATCGTGTGCATCATGCGCACGGCGGTGCCATAGGCCACGGGCAGGCACGCGGCGGCCTCGTACGACACGTCATCGGGCAGCGTCACCAGGTGATGCGTGGGCACCCGACAGTACTCGGCGAGCCCGCCGTGCCACATCTCGCCGAGGAGCCCGCCGGGCCCGACGCGATCCACGGGGTCGACCATGACCCGCGCGCCAACCTTCCAGTCGGTCACGGCGCTGCCCGTTTCCACGATGTCGCCGGCGAAATCGACGCCCATGATGCAGGGCATGGGCACCTTGATCCCCGGCATGCCCCGACGGGTGAAGATGTCGTGGTAGTTGAGGGTGGTCGCCCGCACCTTGATCACGACATCGGTCGGCCCCGGGCGGGGATCGGGAAACGCGGGATCGATCTTTATCGAGCCGGGGCCGCCGTGCTCGTGGATGACGGCGGCCTTCATGGCTTCGTTTCGACCTGCAAATGCTCGAGGGCGAGGCGACGGAGGGCGACCCGGTCCACCTTGCCCGTGCTCGCCAGGGGCAGCTCGGGCATGAAGACGACGTGCCGGGGGTGCTGATAGGCGGGGGCGTGCGAGAGCGCGTAGCGCTTCACCTCGTCTTCGGTGAGCCGGCTCTGCGGGCGGGCCACGATGAAAGCAAACGGCTTTTCGTGCTTGATCTCGTCGGGGATGGGCACCACGCAGGCCTGGATGATGTCCGCGTGCCGCTCCAGCAGCGCCTCGACCTCGCCCGGATAGATGTTCTCGCCGCCGCACACGAACATGTCATCCGCGCGGCCGACGAAGTAGTACGCTCCCGTCTCGTCGCGCCGCACGATGTCTCCGGAGATGTACCAGCCGTCCGGCGTCAAGACCTCGCGCGTCTTTTCCGGGAGATTCAGATACCCCGTCATGTTGGCGGGGGTGCGGATCCACAGCATGCCCTCGTCGGCCGCGCGACCATCGACCCCCACCACACGGACCTCGACCTGCGGCCGCGGCCAGCCCAGGGCCAGGTCGGGCTTCGACCGGCCGTCCGGATGAGGCCCGAACATGACAGGGCCAGCCTCCGTCGTGCCGTAGATATACGAGACCGCCGCCCCCGGGAAGGCCTTCTTGACCGCGTCGATGAGCTGCTGGGTCGTGGGCGCGGAGCCCATTCTCACCGCTCGCACCGAGGAGAGATCCGTGCGGGCGAGGGTCTCCGGCTCGCGGAGGATCAGGGCGAGCATGGTCGGCACCGAGGTGAGAAACGAAACGTGGAAGCGGCCGATGGCTTCGATGTAGCGCTTGGCGTCGAACTGCGGCAGCAGGACCATGGCGGCGTGCGCCGCGAGCACCATCTTGCTCGTGCCCAGCCCGTTCATGTGGAAGAGGGGCGCGGCCACGATGAAGCGCTCGCGGGACATGTCCTGGCGACCCTCGACGCGGGAACGCACGGTCCACAGGTGGCCGTCGTGGGAGAGCGGGACGCCTTTCGGCCGGCCCGTCGAGCCCGAGGTGTAGAGCACCATCGCCGTCTCGAGCGGCTCCGGGTGGATCGCCGCGAAGTCGCCTGGACTCAGGAGGGCCTCGAAGCCGTCCTCGCTCTTGGAGTCGAAATCGACGAGGGGAAGGCCGGAGGGAACGAGTGCCCGACGCTCGCCATCGCAGAAGACCAGCTTCACGGTCGAGTCGCGCAAGACGAAGTCGATGGTGTCCCGCGGGAACTTGTGGTTGACGGGGACGGAGACGAGCCCCGCGCGCATGGTCCCGAAGTAGGCGATGAGGAACTCGGCGCGGTTCGCGGCAAGAATGGCCACCGCGTCGCCCCGACGGAGGCCGCGGGCGAGGAGCCCTCTCGCGCAGGCGTTGGCGAGCTGGTGAATCTCGCCGTGGGAGTATTCGCGCGGGTGCTCCCAGTCGAGGCAATCTATCACCGCCGTGCTGTCGGCGGGACGGGACCGGTCGAGGAGGTCACCCAGATTGTCGCTGAGGCGCGTCATGATCGCTCGCCAACTATACACCGGTTGCGGAGGCGCCCGGTTCGGACATAGCATGGACGGGCCATGCTGACCTCGAATGCGCAGGAACGCCAGGCGTGGTACCAGAAGAGCCTCGCGCCCTCGGACTGGCTCGTGCCATTGCCTGCCGCCGCGGTGGCGGAGCTCGAGGAGGTCGTGCACACGCTGAGGCGGGAGCCACTGCCCACTCTTCTGCTCTCTCCGAACCAGTTCAGCCTGGCGCATTGCCGCGACGTCATGACCCATGTCGGACGGCAGCTTCGCGAGGGGATAGGGCTCGCCGTCATCGACAAGCTGCCCGTCGAGCGCTTCTCGCTGGAGGAGAACCAGGCGCTCGGCTGGCTTCTCGGCTCGCTCCTGGGGCGGCTGGTCGCGCAGAAGTGGGACGGCACCATGGTGTACGACGTGCGCGATACGGGCAAAGCTCTGGAGTATGGCGTGAGGCGCTCGGTGACGAATCTGGATCTTCAGTTCCACACCGACGCGCCGTGGCTCGACTTGCCGCCCGAGCTGGTGGGCCTCGTCTGCCTGAGCCCGGCGCAAGAGGGCGGCCTGAGCCGATTCGTGAGCCTGGTGACGGTGCACGAGGAGCTGAAGCGCCGGCATCCCGCCCTCGTCCGGCGCCTGTACGAGCCCGTGCAGTGGGACCGTCAGGCCGAGCACGCCCCGGATGACGCCAAAGTCTCCCGCCAGCCTGTCTTCGAGCAGACCGCCCGCGGTCTACACTGCCGCTACAATCAGAGCCTCATCGAGAACGCGGAAGGCTTGACGAGCACCCGCCTCGACGACGAAGTCCGCGAGGCCCTCCAGGCCATGCGCGGCATCACCGACGCGCCGGAGCTCTGCGTCGAGTTCAGGATCGAGAATGGCCAGATCCAGTATCTGAACAACCGGCTCTTCGCCCACAGCCGCACCCCGTTCCGCGACAGCGACGTGCCGGGCCAGCAGCGCCACCTGATCCGCCTCTGGAACCGCGACGAAGGCAGACAAACCTTTCACGGTTGATCTGCAGGCTGCTCAAGAAGGGCCAGTGGACACTCTGCCCAGTCTGTAAGGAGGGCTCCTGCATGGTTCCGACCCGGTTGCCTCGCGCCCCGCATTCCATAGCTCCAGTCCTCCAGATCGCCTGAGGCACAACTCAGTGATGGAACGGAGAAGGTTCATGGCGTTGATGGCGGGCAGTATTCTCGCCGCGCCGCGAGCCGCTGAAGCGCAGCAGGCAGGGAAGGTGCCGAGGATCGCATTGGTGTTACCCCAGCCGCCAACCCCGGAAGAAAGGGCATTCCTGGATGGCATGCGCGAACTGGGCTGGGTCGAGGGACAGAATATGACGATCGAGCGAAAGACTCGGGAGGAATACCCTGGGCGCTACGACGAGCGTCTTGAGGCCTTGTTCGCGGACCTGGTGAAACTCAACGTCGACGTCGTGGTGGGGTCTAACCCCGCCATAGCTATGTTTGCGAAGCGAGCGCCCAGCACCATGGCCGTCGTGATAGTTGGGGGTGGGGACCTCGTCGGGGCGGGACTCGTCAAGAACCTCGCTCGGCCTGGCGGGAATCTGACAGGGCTTGTAACGTTGGCACCGACGCTCGACAGCAAACGTTTGCAGCTGCTCAAGGAGGCCTTTCCACGGATCTCGCGAGTCGCTTATCTGGACTACCGACCCAACCTTCGGCCCGAAATCGAGGCTGCTGCCGGCTCTTTGGCACTGACGCTCCTACTGGTGAAGATCGACACTCCAGAAGGCTTTGAACAGGCATTCGCCGGGATCATTAAGCAGCGCGTAGATGCGTTGTTCGTGGACTACGCGCCGTTCTTCTGGGCGCAACGATCGGTCATCATTGAGTTCGCGGCGAGGCAGCGGCTTCCGGCTATCTATCCCTTTGACGTCTATCCGCAGTCCGGGGGTTTGATGTCCTACGGGGTGAAGTACACTCAGTTATACCGGCGTGCGGCCACTTATGTGGACAAGATCCTCAAGGGCGCAAAACCCGGCGACCTACCATCGAGCAGCCTACGAAGCTCGACCTGGTCATCAACCTCAAGACCGCCAAGACGCTCGGCCTGACGATCCCGCAATCGCTGCTCGGGCGGGCGGACGAGGTAATCCAGTAGGCGATTCCTACGTTGAGCGTGCGGCCGAGGGTGGCAACGAAGGAGATGTAGCAGCTTGCATCCCAGGCGGGATGTTGTGGGCCCACGGTCGCGATTCCTCGAAGGCCGCCGCCGCTCGTAGCACCATCGCTTCCTGACGACGCCGTCCGATGATCTGCAGCCCGACCGGCAGCCCGGCCGTCGTGAAGCCGCACGGAATCGAGATAGCAGGTAGCCCCAGCAGCGAGAAGGCGTAGGTGAGGTAGGAGCGCTGCATGGTCTTGCCCAGGGGCTGGCCGCCGACCTCGACGGCGTGCGGTAGCTCGATGGGGAAGGGCGGCGTGGCGGTGGTCGGCGTGAGCCAGAGATCGTGGGTGTCGAGGAAGGCGCGCACGCGATGCCAGAGCTGGGTGCGCAGGAGCTCGCCGCGGGAGATGTCGCGGGCCGAGAGCGCAAGGCCCTGCACGGTATTCTCCACGAGCCCCGCCTGAAGCTGCTCCTTCCAGCGATCGAGCTTGTCCGCGTGGCGCGCGACCATGAGAAGGCCGCGGCTCAGCCTCACGATCTCAGGCACATCGCTCATATCCGGACTCGCCCGCTCCACGCGGGCGCCCAGCTTCTTGAAGACGGCGGCCGATTCCTCGCAGAGGCTGGCGATCTCCGGATCCACCGTGAGTAGGCCGCCGAGATCCGGTGTCCAGGCCACGCGCCAGCCCTTGACCGTCGGGCGTCGGACCGCGGCGAGCAAGGCGTCAGGATCGCTCTCGTAGCTCATGGGCGCCCGGTCGTCCGGGGGGCCGGACATCACCGAGAGCATGAGGGCGGTGTCCGAGATCGTGCGCGCCATCGGCCCCTCGACGGAATAGGAGTCCCAGCCGAGGACATCGGGATAGCGAGGCACCAGCCCCGGCGTGGTCCTGAAACCGACGACCCCGCAATACGCCGCCGGGCCGCGGAGCGAGCCGCCCAGGTCCGTGCCCTCGGCGAGCGGACACATGCCGGTGGCGAGAGCGACGGCGGACCCGCCGCTCGAGCCGCCGGAGGTGAGAGCGAGGTTCCACGGGTTCCGGGTGGCGCCGAACACGGCGTTGGTGGTGTTGGGACCGAAGGCGAACTCCGGCGTGTTCGTCTTGCCCAGGATGATGGCGCCGGCCGCCTTCAGGCGCTCGACGACCACGGCGTCCTCCTCCGGCACGTGCTGCTCGAAGAGCTTGGAGCCATAGGTGGTCCGGATGCCCTTGGTCGCCGTTACGTCCTTGATGCCGACCGGGATGCCGTGGAGCGGTCCGAGGGTGGCCTTTTTCTTGAGGGCGGCGGTGGCGCGTCGCGCGTGCCAGAGCACGGACTCGCGATCGAGCGTCACGATGGCGTTGACCTTGGGATTGACTCGATCGATGCGCTCCAGGAGGACTTGCATCACCTCGAGCGGCGAGACCTTGCGGGCGCGGTAGAGGCGGATGAGCTCGACAGCCGGAGTGAAGCAGAGATCGCGGGGCATAGCCATGGAGACTCCTCTCAGGTCTGAGATCGTGGGAAGCGTAGCCCGGCGGTGGAGGCTGTTCAAGGCGCGGGCGCCAGGCGCCGCGTGCTACTATCCCGTCGGCTTCAGCCACGAACCGCTTCGACTCCAATCACGGGAGGCAGCGATGGGACTGTTCCGACTCTATACGGGCACCGATGGCCAGTCGCACTTCGAGACGATCTCGCTCGCGAAGTCGGCGGAGTGGGGGAAGGGGCTCGCGACCACGCAGATCTCCTTTCGCGAGAGCCCGGCCGGCAATTTCCAGGACTGGCATCCGGCGCCCCGGCGCCAGTTCGTGATCATCGTGTCGGGCCAGCTCGAGATCGGCCTGGGCGACGGGTCCAAGCACGTCTTCGGCCCGGGCGACGCGCGCCTCGTCGAGGACACCACGGGCAAGGGGCACACCACCAAGGTCCACGGCAATCAGCCCTGCGTGACGGCGACGGTTCCGCTGACGCAGCAGTAGTTGGAGGCGCCCCTCATTGACCCAGCTCTCGCCTCGTCGCTCGAAGCGAGCGTCTCGGCTCGAACTGCGGCCCTCTCCCCAGAGGGGAGAGGGATATTCAGAATGCGACTGCCTTCTCTCCGGGGACATTTAGGGATGTAGTTGAAGGAGGACACAATGACGTGTAAGCGTGCTCTCGCGTTCGCTCTCCTCAGCGCGCTCCTGCTCACGGCCGCGAGCGCCGGCGCCGCCGACAAGAAGGTGGTGCGGCTCTGGCAGACGGAGACGGAGCCCCAGACCCTGGCCGTCCTCAACGAGATGGCGGCGGCCTACGAGAAGACGCATCCCGACGTCTCGATCAAGATCGAAGGCCTCGCCTGGGGCGATCTGGAGAAGAAGCTCACGGCTGCCCTCGCGGCGGGCGCCCCGCCCGATGCGGCCCACGGCCAGCCCATCACCTGCGTGTCCTTCGCGGCCAAGGGCTTGCTGCGCCCCGTCGAGGATCTCGCCGACTCGCTCGGCAAGGACAACATCGTGGACGCCTTCCGCGGCCTCTGCCGCTGGCAGGGGCGGACTTATGGCGTCGGCCACTCACCCGCCTCCTCGCTCTTCGTCTACCGCAAGGACCTGCTGACCCAGAAGGGTCTGAAAGTGCCCAAGAGCTGGGACGAGCTGATCCAGGTCGCGGAGGCTCTCAAGGAGACCAAGGATGGCCAGGTTGTTCGTTATGGGCTGACCATGACGGGGGCGCCGCTCTTCATCAATATCGGTATCGGCGAGCTGCTGAAGACGAATGGCGGCCGGCTCTTCGACGACCAGGGCCGGCCGACGCTCACCTCCAAGCCGGTGATCGAGCTGCTGGATTTCTACAAGAAGCTCAACGGCGTGCTGCCGCCCGGCTGGACGGGGCACGGCTATCTCGACACCTTCGCCAACCTGGCCAACGGCAAGGCGGCCATGCTCTACCAGGCCTATGGCCGCGGCGCCGGCTACATCGAGAAGTACGCCCCGAAGGAGATCGCCGATCCGGAGCACTTCGCGGTGGCCGACAAGCTGGTGGGGCCCTCGGGAAAGTCGCCGGCGGCGCAGCTCGATTGCGAGCCCTGGATGGTCTTCAAGGACGCCAAGGGCGCCAGCGAGGCGGTGGACTTCCTCAAGTTCTTCTTCAAGGACGAGAACTACATCCCGTATCTCCACTCGGTGCCCATCCATCTCCTGTCCATCAAGAAGTCGACCACGAAGAATCCGAAGTACGCCGACAACCCCATGCTCGCCAAGTGGCGCCCCTGGGTGGACATGCAGGAGAAGTACTTCAAGAACGACTGGATCAAGCCGGTGCTGGTGACCGACTGGGACGACATGAGGAAGCCGTACCTGCTCGAGGTCATGGGCTCGGGCATTCTCGTGGACATGGTGTTCGACGCGGTCAAGGGCATGCCGTCAACCGAGGCGGCCGCCAAGGCCCAGAAGCGCGTCGAGGAGCTGCTTGTCCAGAGCGGCTATCTGAAGAAGTAGCGTGGCGAGCTTCCCCGGTGCGGCCGCGCCGGGCGCCTCGCGGGCGCTGGCGCGGCCGCGCCGACATCGGCCGGCCCTGCTCGGGCTCGCCGGCATCCTGCCCGCCCTCGTCCTGATCGTCGGTCTCATCCTCTATCCCGTCGGCTACGCGATCTGGCTCTCCTTCTTCGACAAGCATTCCTTCTTCCCGCAAGAGCGATGGATCGGCCTCGGCAACTACGTCCGGCTCGTCGGCGACACGGAATTCTGGGACAGCCTCTGGAAGGGGACGGTCTACGCCGCCGGCACGACTGCGCTTCAGCTGGTGTTCGGCGTCGCCGCGGCGCTCGTGCTCCACCGGACTTTCCGGGGCCGGACCGCGGTGCGGGCCCTCGTCCTCTTTCCCTACATGATCCCGACCATCGTCGCGGTCATCGTGTGGCGCTGGCTGCTCAACGAGACCTTCGGCCTCGTCGACCATCTCCTCGTGGCGTGGCGGCTCGTCCGGCAGCCCATCGCCTGGCTGAGCGTGGACCACATCATGACGTCGCTGATCGTCATGAGCGTCTGGCAGTTCGCGCCCTTCGTGACCCTCTCCGTGCTGGCGCGGCTCCAGACAATCCCGCTCGAGCTCTACGAGGCGGCGCGCGTCGACGGCGCCTCGGCCTGGGCGCGCTTCCGCCACATCACGCTGCCCCAGATCCGCGCCGTGATCTTCGTCGTCATCCTGCTGCGCGGGATCTGGATGTTCACCAAGTTCGACACGGTGTGGCTGTGGGGCGAGGGCGCGGGCGCCGGGGCGGAGATCCGGACGCTGCCCATCTACGCCTACATGCGGACCTTCACCTACTACCAGGCGGGCTTCGGCGCGGCGCTCTCCGTCATCATGTTCCTCTTGCTCATGATGGCGACGGGACTCTACTTCCGTCTCTTCTGGCGCGACGAGGAAGTGACGTGAAGCACGTGCGGGGGCGCCTCGGCCTGGCCCTCCTCTATCTGGGCGCGGCGGGGCTGGCTGCCCAGGCCGTCCTGCCGCTGCTCTGGATGCTCTCGACCTCGCTGAAGCCGCCGCGCGAGGTCCTGGCCACGCCGCCCACGCTCATCCCGGCTGCGCCCACCCTCGAGAACTACGCGCGTCTGCTCGGCCAGACCGCCTTCGTCCGCTACTTCGTCAACAGCGTCAGCGTGGCCGGCCTCACCGTGCTCCTCACCATGGCCGTGGGCGCCGTCGGCGCCTACAGCCTGACGCGCTTCAGGTTTCCGGGGCGGGAAGGCATCGCGCGCCTCATCCTCTGCACCTACATGTTCGCGCCCATCATGATCGTGGTGCCGATCTACATCCTGGCGCGTCGGCTCGGCATCGTGGACACGCACACCGCCCTCGTCCTGTCCTATTCCTCCTTCTGCCTGCCCTTCTCCCTCTGGCTGCTGCGGGCCTTCTTCCAGTCCATTCCCATCGAGCTCGAGGAAGCCGCGCAGGTGGACGGCGCGGGCCGGCCGCGCGCGCTCGCCTACATCGTCGCTCCGCTTGCCCTGCCGGGGCTGATCGCGACGTCGATCTTCACCTTCACCCTGGCCTGGAACGACTACATCTTCACGCGGATCCTGATCGTGTCCGACGAGCTCAAGACGCTGCCCGTGGGCGTGCAGGATCTGTTCTCGGCCGCCGTGGTCGACTGGGGGCTCGTCATGGCGGCGGGGATGCTGATCACCATCCCCGCCCTGGCCTTCTTCATGGCCGTCCAGCGACACCTCGTGGCAGGGTGGGGTACGGGCGGCCTGAAGGGATGAGGCGTCGTTTCCGCTCGGCGCTAGGCATGAGTCGCATAATCCATCTTTCGGCATGGGCAGGGTAAGCCGGACACGGTACCCTCTTGCTCGCTTAGTCTTATAATCCCTACGGCGCTCAAGGGAACCCAATCATGGCACTGGATAACATCGGCGGCATCAAGTCCATCTCTGTTCCGACGTGGCTCAAGCTCGTGATCTTTGTGATTGTTGTGGCGGTTGTGGTGGCCGACCTGGCGATTTTGTGGGTGGCCGTAACCAACCCCGGCCACAAGGAGTGGTTCTCAGTAGCGGTTCAGTTGTTAGGGACGCTGGTGCCGCTGCTGCTGGTGATTCTTCTTCTGGCCTTCTCCACTCGCGGGCCGGAAGCGATCAAGCGTAAGACCTCAAATCTTCTGCTGCGCCTGGTGCCCGATACCATCTCGTACTCGCTGACCTGGAGTCCGGAGTTCAAGGCAATCGAAGAAGCGCAATGGAACAGGGCTGGCCGGGGGAATACGCGTATTGAGGTCGCTCACCGTCCCGGAGATTTCAGTTGCGTGTACCGAATCTCCTTCCGTGATACCCAAACCAAAGCTCCCACAACGCGTGTGCTATTCCTGGTAATTGAACTCAAAGTACGACAAGCGAACATGCATTTGTGTGTTCCCCGGGAAGCTTTTGAGAACTTCTGCCGACTGAGCGGCCTTGCGGGATATGACGCATTCAGAAAGGCCTTTGATAGCACTCTGAATGGCGCCGAAAAGGCGGGATGCAAAGTGAATCCCACGATTTACCAGTTGCCTCTATCTCAAAATGCAATTCAGACCGTTGTAGTCGTGCACCGGGAATTGAGTGCCGACTTTTTTACTGATCCTTCTGAACAGGTCTTTTGGGTCCAGGACATGGTCACCATGTTGAAGGGTTTCCTGGAGGAAGGACTGGATGATTCCCAACCCCTGAAGTGGTTTCCAGAGGCGAGCAACTAACTAGAGAGCAGCCCCCTGTCATCTTGATGTCACCGTTGGCGGAACTGCGAATCAATTCAGTCCCATCCGCTGTGGCTATAGTGCTGGCCTACCCTAGTAACCCTTGACGCGATCCACGAGGTTCAGGAGCGGCTGCCCCGCAAGGTAACGACGCAGGTTCTCCGCGAAGAGCTCGGTGCACCTGTCGTCGTAGCTCGGCAGGAAGCCCGACACGTGGGGCGAGACGATCACGTTGTCGAGCGCGTAGAGAGGGTGACCGGCGGGCGGAGGCTCCTGGGCGAACACGTCGATGGCGGCGCCTGCGATGCGTTTCTCGCGTAGCGCTTTGGCCAGCGCCGTCTCGTCCACGGTGGCGCCGCGCCCGACATTGATGAAGTAGGCCGAGGGCTTCATGGCCTCGAGCTCGCGGGCGCCGATCATGGCGTGCGTCTCGCGAGTGAGAGGAGCGCACATGACGACGACGTCCGACTTCGCCAGCAGCGTGGTCAGCTTCTCGGGCGCGAGCCACTCGTCGGGCAGCGTGCCTTCCGGATCTCCCGTGCCGGGGAGGTGATAGCCGGGATCGACGCGGAGGGTCGGGTCGCGCTTGCACGCGAGCACGGTCATGCCGAAGGCGCTCTTGGCGATGCGGGCGAGCTCGCGTCCGATGCTCCCGTAGCCGATGATGCCGAGCACCGCGCCCCGGACCTCGGTCGGCACGAAGAGCGGCCACCGCTGCTCGTCGGGCGGCCAGGCGCCCCTCGCCCTCCACTCGACCATCCGCGGCACGCGGTGGGCCAGGGCCAGGAGCATGGTGATCGCGCATTCCGCGATGGTGGGCCCGTGCACGCCGCTCGTCGTGGTCAGGATGGTGGCCGAGTCCGTGTAGATGGGGTGGTCATAGAGCGCGTTCACCCCGGCCATGTGGAGCTGGATCCACTTGAGCCTGGGCGCGCGCGACAGGTCTCGGGGCGGCATGCCCGCGTAGAGGATGTCCGTGGTTGAATAGTCCGCTTTCTCCGCGTCTTCACACGTGACCCTGAGATCGGGCGACACGACGCGGAGTCGGTTGAGCTGTTCCTCGTTGAACAGCATGGTGACCAGTACGTTCAGCATGGCCTGGTGCTCCGCGTCGTGGCCCCCTCACCCTGCCCTCGCCCCCGATGGGGGAGAGGGATTCTACCAGGAGGGATTTTGGCGGGAGGGATGCTCGCGAGCTTGACCACGCGCGCGATGAGCGCGCGCTGCTGGGGCTTGGTGGTGGCGGGGTGGCGTTGAAAGCGCCCGTCGATCTTGATGTCGCAGAAGAATCCCGCGGGATCCTCGTGGAAGTGGAAGAAGGGATCTCGCCCGCGATAGAAGACGCCGCGACTCCGCTCGGTCAACGCGGTGCGGGCGCGGATCATTCTCAGGAGAGGCTCCAGACGATCGAGGGCGCCGGGACCGGCATGTTTCACGCCGCTGGCCCCGGCGCGCCTGGTGCTCCGATCCCCGCCGGCCGACTCAGCCGGCCGGGTAGAAGGCGTCCCGCCCGCGCTGGTAGGTCGCCTGGCGCTGAACCGGGTTCCTGTTCACGAGCGGACGGAAGAACATCGGGTGCGTGTAGCACCGGACCTCATGCTCGATGACGCAGAGGGGCTCGCGGGTGTCGGGATCCACGATCGTGTTGAAGCGGTACTGGTACTCGTTGCTTTCCTCGCTGACGAGGCCGTGCTTGTCGAGCCATTCGTGCGGCCCGGAGAAGTTCGTGATGTAGACGGCCACGTGGTAGCCGTCGTAGGCGGGGATAGGCTTCGATGTCTCGCGGAAGACCATCTCCTGCCGCTGGCTCACTTTCACGTGGGCGGCCACCCCGTCCGCATCGGGCGTCACCGTAGCGGGGGCGCCCAGGACCTTCTCGTAGAAGCGCGCGATCCCGGCCGCGCGCCCCGCTTCCACGGGGATCTCGACATGCGTGATGCCGAGGGTCATGTCGCCGAAGGTCGGCCCGGCCGCGAACAGACGAAGGCGGTTGCCCCATGGTGTGGTGACGGCGATGTACTTGTCCTCGACACTGTAGCCGAACTTAGTGTCCTTGAGATGATCGCGGACGGCGTCGAGCCGTGCGGGCATCAACTCGAGATCGGGGACCACGATTTCCACGTGCCCGCGCATCACGTTCGGCTCGCCCGTGGGCAGGTGGAACTGGGTCTGGCCCATGTTGATCCACATGTTCTCGACCCCGACCATGATGTAGGGGTCGCGCGTGAAGCCGAGCCCCTGAATGTAGAAGGCGGTGGCGAGTCGCTGATCGGGCACGCGCACGTTGACGTGCTCGAGAAACACGACGTTGCCGACGTCCTGCCTGTGCCTGTCGAAGCGCTGCATGACGATCCTCCTCTGGGCCACGATCTCCACGAGCCCGGGTCTCGAGCGTGCCTGCCGCGCCCAGGGTCTCCCCGGGCCCGCTACTCCGTGCAAACATACGCCAAAGCGGGCCGGCACGCCAGCCCACCCCGGGAGGCTCGCTTGACGGTTTCCCGTGCCCCGCCTACACTCGCGGCGTTCACGGCGGCGATCCCATCCTCGCAGGACACTGGACCGCCGAAGGCAATGTCGCCTACCGCATGAGAGGAGGCCAAGGATGGCCGCTCGCCGACTGACCCGCCGCGCCTTTCTCGCCACCGCGGCCGCAGGCGCCGCCACGGGACCCTTCGTCTTCACCCCGGCGAAGGCGCAGAGCTTCAACTGGAAGCGCTTCCAGGGCAAAGAGCTCTTCCTGATGCTGACCAAGCACCCCTTCATCGACGTGCTCGAGAAGAACATCCCCGAGTTCGAGTCGCTCTCGGGGATGAAGGTCAAGTGGGAGACGCTGCCGGAGATCCAGGCCCGCCAGAAGATGACGGTCGAGATGACGGCGAACTCGGGCGGGATCGACGCCTTCTTCACCTCGCTCCACGTCGAGAAGAAGCGTTTCTGGAAGGCGGGCTGGTACCACCCATTGAACAAGTTCCTGCAGGACACGACCCTGACCAGCCCCGACTTCGACTGGAACGACTTCTCCCCGGGCGCGCGCTCGGGCGTGACCCAGCCCGACGGTAGCATCTCCGCCCTCGCCGCCTTCATCGACGCCAACGTGTTCTTCTATCGCAAGGACCTCTTCGGCCCCAAGAACCTCACGCCGCCCAAGACGCTCGCCGACCTCGAGCCGCTCGTGCAGAAGCTCCACGCGCCTCCCGGCACCTACGGCATCGTCCTGCGCGGGCTCAAGAATGCCAACGCCACCCAGTACCCGAGCATTCTCTTTCCCATGGGCGGCACCTACCTGAAGGACGGCAAGGCCGCCCTCGACAGCAAGGAGCAGGTGGCCGCCATCGATCTCTACAGCAAGCTCCTCCGGCAGTACGGACCGCCGGGCGTGGTCAACTTCAACTGGTACGAGTGCTCGGCGTCTTTCATGCAGGGCCAGGTCGCCATCTACATGGACGGCGTCAACTTCGCGAGCCAGTTCGAGGACGCCGCCAAGTCCAAGGTGGTCGGCAAGGTGGGCTACGCGGTGTTGCCCTCCGGCCCCGGCGGGCACTTCTCGCCGATCTATATCACGGGCATGGCCGTCAACGCCCAGAGCCGGAACAAGGAAGCCGCGTACCTCTTCTGCCAGTGGGCCACCAACAAGGCCAATGCCGTGCGCGAGCTGATGGCCGGCGTCGGCGTGGGACGGACGTCGACCTGGGACAGCCCGGAGGTCAAGGCCAAGCCCAAGATGCCCGCGGACTGGTACCAGGCCTATCAGGCCTCGCTCAAGATCGGCCGGCAGGGGCTGCCGGAGATCGTCGGCGTCACCGAGTACCGCGACATCATCGGCGTGGCCATCCAGAAGGCCATCGAGGGCGCGCCGCCCGCCCAGGTCCTGGCGCAAGCCCAGAAGGACTTCCAGGAAATGCTCAACCGGACGGAGGGCTAGACTGGATTATTTGCGAGACAGTGCGACCCTGGTCTACTCAGCCCTCGCCTCAGGGCTGCGCCCTTCAGCTCGAACTGCGACCCGCTCCTCTCCGAGGGAGAGGGATTCATTTTGATCCCTCGCCCCCGCAGGGGGAGAGGGCCGCAGTTCGAGCTGAGCAGCGTAGCTGCGAGGCGAGGGCTGAGTAGATCAGGGGGAGGCCAGAATGCGGCACGCGCGCTAGTGAATACTTCGGGCTAGCGCGAGGCGGCGTACCGATGTCCTCCGGCCGGCTCGGGCGCTGGGCGCATCGCCACGCGCGGTGGCTGTTTCCCGCCCCCGCTGTCCTGCTCGTGGCGGTGATCATCGTCTATCCCATCGCCTACACGGTGTGGATGAGCCTCCAGGAGTGGTTCGCCTCCAGCCTGACCGCGCCGCACTTCATCGGTCTCGCGAACTACCGCAAGATCGCGCTCGCTGACGCGCGCTTCCAGGAGGCGGTGGGGCGGACCGTCTACTTCACCATCGTGGCCGTCGGCGCCGAGACGGTCCTCGGCCTCGCCATGGCGCTGCTGTTCAACCGGCAGTTCTGGGGGCGGGGACTGCTACGCACGCTGGCCATCCTGCCCATGGTGGCGACGCCGACGGCCATCGGGCTCGTCTTCGTGATGATGTACCACCCGAGCCTCGGCGTGGCGAACTACCTGCTCTCCGTCGTCGGGCTCTCGCCCTGGCGCTGGACATACTCGAGCCAGACGGCGCTGTACGCGCTCGCGATGGTCGACGTGTGGCAGTGGACGCCCCTCATCATGCTCATCGCGCTCGCCGGACTGGCCAGCCTGCCCCGCGAGCCCTACGAGGCCGCCCACCTGGACGGCGCCTCGACGCTGCGCGCGTTCTGGCATATCACGCTGCCGCTGCTCAGGCCCGCCCTCGTGGTCGCCGTGCTCTTCCGCGCCATCGACGCCCTGAAGACCTTCGACATCATCTTCGTCATGACCCAGGGCGGGCCCGCCAACGCCTCGGAGACGATCAACATCCTGCTCTTCAACCAGGCCTTCTCCTACTTCAACATGGGCTACGCCTCGTCCATGGCGGTGGCTCTCTTTGCCGTGGTCATGGGAGCGTCGCTCATCCTGATCAAGGTGCGGAGGACCACAACGTGGTGAGGGGAGGCGCGGGCCGCCGCCGGCTGTCCACGGCCGCCTTCTACGCGCTCGCCGGCCTCTTCATGCTGCCCACGGTCTTCGTCTTCTACTGGATGATCACGCTCTCGCTCAAGCCGCAGGTCGAGGCGACGGCGTACCCGCCGTCCTTCGTGCGCTTCAGCGTCACCGCGGCGGGATATCGCGAGGTGTTCACCAAGTATCCGTTCTTCCTCTACACGTGGAACAGCCTGGTGGTGGCGGCGGGCTGCACGGCGCTCGGCCTCGCCGTCGGCCTCCCCGCCGCCTACTCGATCGCACGCTGGCGGCAGCAGCGGCTCGCCGTGGTCATCCTGGTGGCGCGCATCATTCCCGGGATCGCCTATCTGATCCCCTGGTACATCTTCTTTCGCCGTCTCCGCATGGTGGACACGTACGGCGCGCTCATCCTGACCCATCTCATCGTGAGCCTCCCGATCATCATCTGGGTGATGATCTCCTTTTTCGAGGACGTTCCCGCCGAGCTGGAAGACGCGGCCCTCATCGACGGCTGTTCCTACCTGGGCGTCTTCTGGCGGATCGCCCTCCCGCTCGTCAAGCCCGGCGTGGTCGCCACCGCCATCCTGTCCTTCGTCTTCTCGTGGAACAACTTTCTCTTCTCGGTCATCCTGGCCGGCCGGTCCACCCGTACCCTGCCCATCGCCGTCTACACCATGATCTCCTACGAGGAGATCAACTGGGGCACCCTGGCCGCCGCGGCCACCCTGATCACGCTCCCCGTGCTCGTGGTCGCCCTCCTCGCCCAGCGCCACATCGTCAGCGGACTCACCTTCGGCGCGGTGAAGCAGTAACGGGGTACTGGGCCAATTTGCTTCGCCATACTTCGTTCTCGGTCGCCAGCAACGCTCAACGTACACCCACGTACGCCTCGCGTTGCTGGCTCCCTCGGGCCTCGTCTGGCTCGCAACTTGACCCAGTACCAGGAGGGGCGGTCGGGCGCGGCGCCTCCACTTCGCGCTATATTCGGAGCCATGAGCAACACGAACCGCGAAGAGGTCGATTACATCGAGCGGGCGGGCGCGCTCGCTCCGGAGATCGAGGCCCGCGCCGATCAGATCGAGCAGGAGCGGCGGCTGCCCGAGCCGGTGCTGGCCGCACTCTTCGAGGCGGGCCTCTTCCGGCTGCTCCTGCCCCGCTCGCTCGATGGGGGCGAGGTCGATCCCGTCACCTTTGCCCGCGTGATGGAGGAGATCGCCAAGGCGGACGCGAGCACGGCCTGGTGTCTCTGCCAGGCCTCGGGATGCTCGATGTCCGCCGCCTACCTCTCGCACGACGTGGCCATGGAGATCTTCGGCCGCGACCGGCGGGCCGTGCTCGCCTGGGGCCCCGGTCCCGGCGCGCGGGCCATCGCCGTCGACGGCGGCTACCGCGTCACGGGCACCTGGAGCTTTGCCAGTGGCGGCCGCCACGCGACCTGGCTCGGCGCGCACTGTCCCATCTCCGACTCCGACGGCAGCCCGCGGCGGACGTCAAACGGTAAGCTCGTGGAGCGGACCATGCTGTTCCCCGCCGCCAGCGCCACCTTCGTGGACGTCTGGCATGTCAGCGGACTCAAGGGCACGGGCAGCGACGCCTACACCGTGAGCGATCTCTTCGTGCCGCACGATCATTCGATCTCTCGCGATGATCCAGCCGAGCGGCGCCAGCCGGGACTGATCTACTGCTTCCCGACCGGATCCTTCTACGCCTCGGGCTTCGCCTCGGTGGCCCTCGGCATCGCTCGACGCATGCTCGACGCCTTCGTGAGCCTCGCCCGGGAGAAGACGCCGCGCGGCTACAAGCGACCGCTCGCGAACAACGCGGTGATCCAGAGTCAGGTCGGGCAGGCTGAAGCGCAGCTCAGCTCCGCGCGACGGTTCCTGATGGGATCGCTCGCGGACATCTGGGGAGCGGTGGGCAGCTCCGGCACCCTGACCATGGACCAGCGCATGCTGATCCGGCTCGCCTCGACCTACGCGATTCACCAGGCCAAGGCGGTCGCCGATGTCACGCACCACGCCGCGGGGGCGACCTCGATCTTCATCGACAGCGCCTTCGACCGCGGGTTCCGCGACATCCACGCCGTCACCCAGCAGCTCCAGGGGCGTCAGGCGCACTTCGAGACGGTGGGTCAGTTCATGCTTGGGATCGAGCCCGACACGACGTTCCTGTAAGCCTCGAGGCATTCTTGGACTTCGCGCGCATCGGCACCTGGCAGGGAACTCCCGAAGAGCTGGAGCGGTGGATCGTTCGCGCGCGAGAGCAGGTCAAGCCGAGCATCCAGAAGGACCGCGGGCTCAAGGCCGTCTACTGGCTGGTGGACCGCGAGGCGGGCAAGGGGCTCATCGTCACGCTGTGGGAGAGCCAGGAGGCCATGGCGGCGAGCGAGCAGGCACGGCTACAGCGGCAGACAGCAACCTCCGCCGCCACCGGAGCGAGCGTGACGACGGAGCGCTACGAAGTCGTCGACTCTTTTCTGCCCTAGACCTTCTCGAAGGCCAGGCGCTTCACCTTGTCCATGTTCCGGCCTTCGATCCGGATGAGCCGCGTCGAGCCCTCGCGCTTCGGGGAGTGGAGATCGCCCTCGTTGTAGACGTGGGCCATGCCCCGCTTCAGCGGGTAGGCCCTGACGTGACGGACCTTGCCGGGCTTCTGCTCGCTCGCCGGCTCCACCATGGCCCACTCGTTCATCAGCGTCTCGCCCTCAGCCTGGCCGTAGATCGCCCAGGTCGGGCCGTGGTCGTGCGGCGCGCTCTCCTTGGCGCCGTGATACACGTGGGCGAGGATGCAGAAGCCGAGATCGGGATCTTCGTAGAGGATCTTGCGCTCGGGGACATCATCGCCGACGTGCTTGGCGACGAACGCGTTGTCCTTGAGGACTTCCTCCACGAGCGCGCGGACCTTCTCGCGCCCGTCGGGACCGGGGGTGTCCTTCAGGATGCGGCGGCACTCGGCGGCGAACTGCTCCAGGCTCTGGCCCATGGGCTTGTCTCCTCAGTCCTGATTCGTCATGCGCAAAAGGTCGACCACACGAAACGTCCTCCTATTTGATACTCTTTCCGCGCCCGACGCGCAATGGGCTGGTTCGGACCCCAAGGAGGTTCCCAGGACAATGCCCGACAAGCTCTCCTCCCTCTCCGCATCTGTGGCCGCGCGCCTCGTGGCGCGCAAAGAGACCCTGGCCGTGGCCGAGTCCTCGGCGGGCGGCCTGATCTCGGCCGCGCTCCTCTCCATCCCCGGCGCCTCCGCGTACTTCATGGGCGGCGCGGTCATCTACACGCAGGCGGCGCGGCGGGCCTTCCTCGCGGTTCCCGACGACGCCATGCACGGCATCCGCTCGAGCTCCGAGCCCTATGCGCTCCTCAAGGCGCGCACGGCGCGCGAGAAGCTCGGCACCACGTGGGGCCTCTCCGAGACGGGAGCCGCGGGGCCCACGGGGAACCGCTACGGCGACAAGAGCGGGCACGCGTGCATCGCGGTGGCCGGGCCCGTGGAGCGCGTGATCACCGTGGAGACGGGCGACGCGGATCGCGAGGCGAACATGTGGGCGTTCACGCGCGCGGCCCTCAAGCTCTTCGAAGAATGCCTGGCCGCGAGTCCGCCGAAGACCTGATCGTGCGCTCATTTCACCCTGCCCTTCTCCCCTGAGGGGAGAGGGATGTGGAAGGGCCCTCACTCCACTCAGGAATTCTGGAGGTCATCCATGTCTGTCGTGAGATTCGATGTCACGCGCCGCGAGCCCGTCCTGGACGGCGCCCCCTTCGGCAAGGCCGGCGCCTACGAGAAGATCGTGGGCGTTCTTCATTTCGCCACCAACCCGACACTGCGCGCCAATCAGGCCATCGCCGATCTGAGCCTGGCCCCGCGCAATGCCCAGGGGCTCGTCGAGTCCTCCGCAGACTGCTATCTTCTTCGCCCCACCGGCGGAGGCAATCGCCGTCTCTTCCTGGATGTGCCGAACCGCGGCCGCAAGGTCGCGCTCGGCATGTTCAACAGCACGCCCCGGTCGAACGACCCCACCACGCGCGAGGACTTCGGCAACGGCTTCCTGATGCGCCAGGGCTACACGGTGGCCTGGACGGGCTGGCAGCACGATGTCCCGCGCCAGGACGGAATGATGGCCCTGACGGTCCCGCGGGCTCCGGGCATCTCGGGGCGAGTCCGCTGCGAGTTCCGGCCGAATGCTCGGGTCGCCACGCTGCCGCTCGCGGATCGTTACCACATTCCCTATCCCGCCGCCCAGCTCGACGATCCCGAGGCCGAGCTGACGGCGCGCGAGCACGGGGACTCGCCCGCGGCGATGGTGCCGCGGACGGCCTGGCGCTTCGCCCGCACCGTCGAGGGCAAGACGGTGGCCGACGCGTCCTTTATCAGCCTCGATGGCGGATTCGAGCCGGGAAAGCTCTACGAGTGCCTGTACCGGGCGCAGGATCCTCCCCTCGTCGGGCTCGGCCTCGTGGCGGTTCGTGACACGGCGGCCTTCCTGCGCTTCGGCTCGGCGGGGGAAGGGAATCCCTGCGCGGGCGCCCTCGATCGCGCCTACGTCTTCGGCGTGTCTCAGAGCGGGCGGTTCCTCCGGCACCTCCTCTTTCTCGCCCTCGACGAGGACGAAGAGGGGCGCCATGTCTTCGACGCGGTGGTGCCCCACGTCGCGGGCGCCCGGCGCGGCGAGTTCAACTACCGCTTCGGCCAGCCCTCGCTCAACGCCACCCATGCCATCGGGAGCCTCTTCCCGTTCACGCATGCCGAGCAGGAGGATCCGCTGACGGGCGAGCGGGGCGCGCTCCTCCGGCGGCTCGCGGCCCGCGGGCACGTGCCGAAGATCTTCGCGTTCAATAGCTCGGCCGAGTACTGGCGGGGGGACGGCTCGCTCGTGCACACGGACGTGACGGGCCAGCACGATGTCGAGGCGCCGGCCAATGTCCGCGTCTACCTCTTCGCGGGCACCCAGCACACGCCGGGCGCCATTCCGCCGCCCGAGGCCGACCCCAACACGGGCGCGCGGGGCCGCCACCGGTTCAACGTCGTCGACTACTCGCCGCTCCTGCGCGCCGCCCTCGTGAATCTCGATCGCTGGGTGGGCGAGGGAGTCGAGCCGCCACCGTCGGCCATCCCGCGCCTCGACGACAAGTCGGCGGTGCCGCCCGAGAGCCTGCGCCAGGTCTTCGAGGCGATCCCGGGCGCGCGCTTCCCCGATCGGATCTCGCGGCCGGAGCGGCTCGACTTCGGCCCGGGGGTGGAGAGCGGCGTGGTGGAGCTGCCCCCGAAGCGCGGCGCCGCGTTCATCACTTTCGTGTCGGCCGTCGATGCCGATGGCAACGAGGCGGCGGGCATCCGTCCGTGGGAGCTCCGCGTGCCCCTGGCGACCTTCGCGGGATGGAATCCTCGCCATCCCGATCAGGGCGCTCCCGGCGACCTGATGAGCATGATGGGCTCGACGTTTCCCCTGGCGCGGACCGAGGCGGAGCGGTCGCGGACCGGCGACCCGCGCCCGTCCATCGCGGAGCGGTTCGGAAGCCGAGAGAAGTATCTGGAGCGCGTGCGTCGCGAAGCGGAGGCCATGGTGGCGGAACGGCATCTGCTTGCCGAAGACACCGCGAGCGTCGTCGAGCGCGCGGCTCTGCTCTGGGACTTCGTCCACGCCCCCGGGGCTTCGAAGGCATGAAGGGACATGGCGATCGTGGACGGGGGATCAGTGCCACACGTGTGAAGACGCCGTAGCCGTCTCATGCCCGCTCGCTTCTTTTACGGCTGGGTCATCGTCGCCGTGTGTTTCATCACCATGGGCGTCGGTGTCAACGCGCGCACCGCCTTCTCCCTGCTCTTCCCGCCCATCCTCGACGAGTTCGGCTGGGAGCGCGGCGTCACCGCAGGCGCTTTTTCCTTCGGCTTTCTCGTCTCCGCGGTCCTGAGCCCGGCCCTCGGCCGTCTCATGGACAGGCGCGGGCCGCGCGTGGTGATGGAGATGGGCGTGGGGTTGATCGGAGTGGGGTTGCTCCTCGCCACCTTCGTGAGCGAGCGCTGGCATCTTTACGCCACGCTCGGCGTCATGGTCGGCGGGGGCAGCGTCTGCCTCGGGTATACCGGACAAGGATTGTTCCTGCCCAACTGGTTCGTCCGCCGCCGCGGCCTCGCCATGAGCGTGGCCTTCTCGGGTGTCGGCGTCGGGTCCATCATCCTGCTGCCCTGGCTCCAGTCGCTGATCGGTCACGGGGGGTGGCGGGGGGCGTGCCGGGCCATGGGCATTCTCGTGCTCGCGCTCCTGGCGCCGCTCAACCTGCTGCTCAAGCGCCGCCCCGAAGACATGGGATTGGAGCCCGACGGCGACCGTGCGCTCACCCCCGCCGAGTCCGACCGTCGGCCATCGAATGTCGTGGATCCGGCCTGGGCGGCCGTCGACTGGACGCTGGGGCGGGCGATACAGACCGCCCGCTTCTGGTGGATCGTGCTCGGATTCTTCACCGGCCTCTTCTCCTGGTACGCAGTGCAGGTGCACCAGACCAAGTACCTGATCGAGATCGGGTTCAGCCCAAGCTACGCTGCGTGGGCGCTCGGCTTCGTGAGCCTGGCCGGCATCCCGGGGCAGATCATTCTGGGCCATCTCTCGGATCGGATCGGCCGCGAGTGGGTGTGGGCGGTGGGGGGATTGGGATTCGTCATCTGCTACATCGCGCTGCTCCTCATGCGCGACTCACCGACCCCGACGCTGCTCTACCTCATGGTCCTCTCCCAGGGGATGCTCGGCTATGGCCTCACCTCCGTCGTCGGCGCCATTCCCGCGGAGATCTTCCAGGGCAAGCACTACGGCACGGTCTTCGGCACCCTGATGCTCGCGGCCGTCGGGGGCGGCGCCGTCGGACCCTGGCTCACCGGCGCCCTCCACGACGCGACGGGCAGCTACACGCTGGCCTTCTGGATCGCCATCGGCATGAGCGCGCTCTCCGCCGTGGCCATCTGGCGCGCGGCGCCGCGCAAGGTCCGGGCCGTCGCGGGCCGCGTGCCGCATCACCGCTCACGCTGATGGAAGGTTCGTGAGAGTATGCGGTCCATGATCACGCGTCGCCGCTTGCTGGCTACGGCCGGTGCCGCCCTTCTCTTGACGCCGCTCACCGTCGAGGCGCAACCGGCCGGTGGCCCGGCCCGCATCGGTTTCCTGCCTCTGGGTTCACCGTCCAGCGCCTACGACCGATCGCTCGTCGAGGCATTCCGACAGGGCCTGCGCGATGTTGGGCTCGTGGAGAATCGGCACGTGGCGATCGATCTCGTGTGGACCAAGAACGAGTCTGAATACTCGCCAGCCGTGAACGAAATGGTGCAGCGGGGCGCGAAGCTCTTGATACCTGTCGGCTCGAGCGCGTCGGTGGCCGCGAAGAACCGCACCTCGATGATTCCCATCGTGTTCATCAGCGTGGGCAATCCCATCGGGATTGGACTGGTCGACAGTCTCGCTCGCCCGGGCCGCAACGCCACCGGGTTCAGCGACGTGCTCGCCGACCTGAGCGCCAAGCTGCTGGACCTCGCCAGGGAGCAGGGCAAACTGCAGGCGCCCGTCGATTACCTCTGGTATGCGGGATGGGCGGACGGGCCAAACAGGTTTCAGGCGACCGAGCGGGCTGCCCAATCGCTGGGGGTGAAGCTTCGAGCGCGAGGGATTGGCGACATCGCCGAAGTTAACGATGTCATGGCGGCCATGAAGAAGGGTGGGGCGGTGACCGTCATCATCCAGCCTAGCCCGTTCACGTACCGTCAACGAGGACGGATCATCGAATCCGCCATGAATCAAGGTCTGGCCACGATCTTCGCATGGCCGGCCGCGGCGGAGGAAGGCGCACTGATCGCGTATGGCCCGGACTACGCCCACCTGCATCGCCGAGCCGCCATGTACGTCGACCGGATCCTCAAGGGCACGAAACCGGCTGACCTCCCCGTGGAGGAGCCGACCAAGTTCGAGCTCGCCATGAATCTCAAGACTGCGAAGGCGCTTGGCCTGACCATCCCGCAGTCCCTGCTGAACAGGGCGGACAACGTGATCCAGTGATGAACCGCCGGGCTTTCCTCGGCACTCTGGGCCTCGGCTTGCGCCCCGCGCCCCGCGTCGCGGGCGCGCAATCGCGGAAGATATTCCGGATCGGTGTGCTCTCCCCGTACTCTTCGTCCACGCCGGCCCCGTCATTCCACGCCTTCCGCGACGGGCTCCGCGAGCTGGGCTACGTCGAAGGCCAGAGCATCGTCTTCGAGTACCGGTCGGCGGAGGAGAAGTACGAGCGACTGCCCGAGCTCGCGGCGGACCTCGTGCGGAGCAAGGTGGACGTGGTACTCACGGTCTGGGGCACGCCGGCCGCCCTCGCGGCCAAGAGGGCGACGACGACCGTGCCTATCGTGTTCGTGGGAGTTGCCGATGCGGTGGGCGTCGGCCTCGTCACGAGTCTCGCGCGACCAGGCGGGAACGTCACGGGATCCACCTTTCACGCCGAGGAGATGGTGGGAAAACAGCTCCAGCTCCTCAAAGAGGCGGTGCCCCGACTCTCTCGCGTCGCGACGATCTCCAATCCTGCCAATCCCGCCTACGCTCCGATGTTGAAAGATATCGAGAAGGAAGGGCGCCGGATCAATGTCCAGGTTCTGCGACTCGGCGTTCAGGGTCCTGACGACGTGGAGCCTACTTTCCATTCCGCCAAGAAGGAAAAAGTCGAAGGCCTGGTGGTGCTACGGGATGTCGTGCTGATTGCCTACCGGAACCGCTTGGTCGATCTTGCCGCCAAGCACCGGCTCCCCGTGATGTACGGGATGAGAGAGTTCGTGGACGTCGGCGGTCTCATGTCCTTCGAGCCGAGCCTTGTCGATCTCTACCAGCGCGCCGCCCAGCTCGTGACCAAGATTCTCAAAGGAGCCAAGCCGGCCGACCTGCCCGTCGAGCGGTCCATCAAGTCCGAGCTGGTGATCAATCTGAAGACGGCCAAGACTCTCGGGCTGACCATCCCGCCATCACTGCTCGGGCGGGCGGACCAGGTGATCGAGTGAGCTGATCCGCTCAGCGCAGCATGTCGATCAGGATGGCATTGACCTGATCGGCGGCTTCGTACGGGGTCCAGTGACCCACCCCTTCGATCACCCGGAAGTCGGAATCTCGGTGTGCCGGCGCCAGGATGCGCCGGCAATCTTCGAGATGCGGTCCCGTGAAGGCGTCGCGGCTTCCCCAGATGCTGGTCACGCGCGCCCGGATCGCCGGCAGCGCCTTCAACAGACTGTCCGACTCCGGGATGCCCTCTGACCTGAATCGCGCGCGCCGAACGCTTTCCATCTGCAGGAATACCGCCAGATCGTCGACCTTGTCGTCGCTCGCGATCATCAGCGTCTTGAGATTCTCGCGATAGACGTGACGGACCTCGTTCGCCCTCATGGCCGACCGGATCCGGAGGAGGGGCCGCGTCGGAGCACCGCCCAGCGCGAGACCACCGGTCCCGAGCAGCACGAGCGTGCGAACGCGGCGACCGAGTCGCGCGGCCACGAGGCCCGCGATGATGCCCCCGAGCGAGAACCCGGCCAGGTCGAGGGAGGTCGGCGGCGGCAGGAGAGCGTTCACTCCCGATGCCACGAGATCGGCGAGGCCGTCGGCCGTATGCGGCTCGCGGGGCGCGTCCGAGTCGCCGTAGCCCGGCATGTCGGGCACCAGGACCCGAAACCGCGCGGCCAGGGGCAGCACGTTTCGGATCCAGTGGGTCCATGAGCCGCTCGCGCCGTGAAGCAGCACGAGCGGCGGACCCTCTCCCCAGATCCGCCACACCATGGCGCCGGCCTCGCAGGGAATGACCGCCCGCGTCCCGAGCGATTCGATGCGCGAGACGAAGTCGGCACTGGCGGCATCAGGTGTCATGTGCGCGATATCTCAGACTACTAGAACCCGGACGCCGGCGGTTATGAAACGCGCGCCGACGCAAGCTTGACAGTCGGCGCCGCGCCCGCGGACAATCACGCACAATGCATCCGGGGTTCAAGCCCACCACCGAGAAGAACCAGCTGGGGTCCCGCACCACGGGACGCCCAGCGATGGCGGTGGCGCGCGCCCGAGGAGCCTACTAACCAGCACCGACGACGTTCTCGAATCGACGAGGCCCGCGACCACCCAGGTCGCGGGCCTTTTTGTTTCGAGGACCAAAGAGGAGGCATCACGCAATGTCAGGACAGAGACTCAGCGTCGCCGTCATCGGAGCGACCGGCATCGCCGGCCAGCAGTTCCTGGCCTGCCTGGCCCGACACCCCTGGTTCAAGATCACCGCGCTGGCCGGCTCCCCGCGCAGCGCGGGCAAGCCCTATGGTGAAGGCATCAAGTCTCCCAGCGGTGCCACTGGCTGGTGGGCCGAAGGCAGCGTGCCCGATGAATTCACGGGCATGGTCATTCGCCTCGATGGCCGCGGTGTCGGGCGCAGGCCGCTCGGGCGGCGTGCTGGGGCTCGACGTCACGGACAACGTCATCCCCTACATCGTGGGCGAGGAGGAAAAGGTGCCGCGCGAGCTGGCGAGATCTTCGGCGTCTTCACGGGCGGCGGCGTGACGGCCGCCCCGCTGGCCGTGAGCTGCACCTGCACCCGTGTCAGCGTGCTCGAAGGCCACACGGAGGCCGTCTTCGCGGATCTCGGCATGCCCGCCACCGTCGACGAGGTGAAGGCGGCCATGTGACTTCGCGCCCACAGAGCTGGGCGGTCTGCCCACCGCTCCCGAAGGTGCCCGGCTGATTCACGTGCACGACGATCCTTTCCGGCCGCAGCCGCGGCTGGATCGCGACCGCGGCGAGGGCATGGTCACCACGGTGGGCCGCGTGCGCGAGGATGCGGCGCTGCCGAACGGCGTCAAGTTCGTGCTCGTCAGCCACAACACCAAGATGGGCGCGGCCAAGGGCGCGGTGCTCGTGGCGGAGCTGTTGAGATCGGAGGGCCTGATCTGACAACCGCCGAGGGACGCGAAGATCGGCTAGAGTAACGGGCATGGCTGGCGGCCAGGCCGCGCGTCCCCAGAGGGGCCGGACGATGCGGCGGGTCCTTCTCGTCCTCCTCCTGCCCGCGCTCGCCGGAATCGTGGGCGCGGCCATCGCGCGCTCGGGAGCTCTCGAGCACGCGGCGCTGCACAATTTGGCGCCGCTCCTTGTCATCGTCGGCATGCCGCTGCTCTGGCTGTGGATTTCCTGGGGCGTCGCCTATGCGGGAGGCTGGCACGATCTGGCGAGGGCCTATCGGTTGCAGGGCGAGATCCCCGATGCCCATCGATGGAGGTTCCAGTCCATCCAGATGGGACTCTCGAGCTACCGGAACTCGATCCACGTCGCCGCCGACTCACGCGGGATCTGCTTCTGGCCCATGGTCCTCTTCCGCGCCGGCAACCGGCCCATCTGCGTTCCGTGGCCCGATATCACCGCCTCTCCCGCCAAGATCCTGTGGCTGCCCATGGTCAGGCTCCACTTCGCCCGGGTTCCTCAGCACGACATCCTGATCAGGAGGTCTCTCGCGGCCAAGATCCGCGCCGCCGTCGGTGACGCATGGCCGGTCGGCTGAACGCTGCCCGCCTCGTCGCGCTGCTGATCTGGCTCGGCATCTGCACGTTCGCCGCGCACGCCCAGGACGTTGCGCCGTCGCTCGTCGGCAGGTGGGACGCGGCGACGCGCTCGGCGGGAGGGATCGGGCAGATCATCGAGCTCCGGGCCGACGGGTCGATGACGCACTGGTACGCGGCGATGGTGGAGTTCACCTACGTCGTCCAGGGCTCCCTCCTGATCACTTCGTTCACATCCACGAGCGGCGGGGCGATGGAGCAGACGACGACCGAGATCCGCTTCGAGGGAGACGCGCTGATCCAGAAGAGCGCGCAGTCGGGCGCCGAGACCCGCATGACGCGAAAGCGTGCGGGCGGTCCTCACGATGCGCCCATCGTTGGTGTCTGGGCGTACGCGCACGAGGCGGGGGGCACGGCGTTCATGATGTATACCGCTGACGGCCGGCTGATCTTCCGCCTCCCCATGCGCGCGGACCGTGGGCGGTGGAGCGTGTCGGGCGACAAGCTGACCATAGGGCCCATGCCGGCGACGGCACGCCTCACGTACCGCGCGGAGGGCGATCAGCTCCTGCTCACCGACGACCAGGGCAAGCAGGTGACATACACGCGCGCCGAGCTCCTCGAGTTCCAGTAGCAGCCTGCTGAAAAAGGGCCCATCTGCAGGAGTGGCGCCCTCGGCCGCATGTTCAACGTAGAGAGACTACGGCTCCTGCCTTCCGGCCAACGCTCTGCTACACTCCGCCCAGCTTGTAAGGAGGTCTGCTGCATGGACCCGACTTGGCTGCTCAGGCCTCCTATCCAATCAAACACAGACTCCTAGACCGCCTGCTCGGAGGACCAGTGATAGAGCGCAGAAGCTTCATGGCGGCGATGACAGGCGGCCTCCTCGCCGCGCCGCTCGCCGCCCAGGCGCAGACAGCGGGGACGGTGTACCGGGTGGGCATATTGTCGACTGCGAACCCCCGCTCCGCGTCCATCTACAAAGCCTTTGAGCAACGACTGCGCGAGCTGGGCTACGTCGAGGGCCAGAACCTCGCCATCGAGTTCCGGTACGCGGAGGGAAAGGTCGATCGGCTCCCCGGCTTGGCGGCCGAGCTGGTCCGTCTCAACGTGAATGTCATCGTTGCCGCCACTGACCCCGCGACTCGGGCCGCCAAGGGAGCAACCGCGAGCATCCCCATCGTCATGTTGGCGATCAACTACGATCCGATTGCGCTCGGTTACATCGCCAGTCTCGCTCGGCCGGGCGCGAACGTCACAGGGCTCTTCTTTCAGCACCGCGAGTTGACGGCCAAACGGTTCGGGCTATTCAAGGAGGTGCTGCCTACGGTCAGCCGCGTCGCCGTCCTCTCCGATTCTGAAACAGTTGACCAGCTCAAGGAGGTGGAAGCGGCAAATCGGTCGGTGGGTCTCAAGCTTCAGCCGCTCGAGCTGCGAAATCCTCCTTACGACTTCGAGAGCATGTTCCGTGTCGCGATGCGGTCTGGCGCCGAGGCGATCTTTGTACTCGAGTCCGCGTTCTTCTTCCGCGAGCGCACGCAAATCGCACAGCTCGGCCGGAAGAATCGGCTTCCGACGAGCTTCGCGTTCCGGGAGTATGTGGAAGCAGGCGGTTTGATCTCTTACGGTGTGAACTTCTTGGACATGTGGCGCCGCGCCGCTGAGTACGCCGACAAAGTCCTCAAGGGCGCGAAGCCCTCCGACCTCCCCGTAGAGCGGCCCACAAAGTTCGAGCTGGTCATCAACCAGAAGACCGCCAAGGCAATCGGGCTGACGATCCCTCAATCGCTGCTGGGGCGGGCGGACGAGGTGATCTAGTAGGCGATTCGAGCACACTGGAGGAGCGCACCAATAATCGGACGTTGGTCAGCCAGGCCTTTTTGAGCAGCCTGCTAGGAGCGGCGGAAGAGACGGCGCACGCGCTCGCCCGCCTGCACGAGACCGCCCGGCAGCAGGAGCACGATGGCGATGAAGATGCCGCCGAAGATGAGCAGGTGGAAGTCCACCCAGCGGACGGCGAGGTACTCCTTCAGCGTGACGTAGACCACCGCGCCCAGGACCGGCCCGTGCAAGGTTCCCACGCCGCCGATGAAGGTCATGAGGAGCGCGTCGAAGGTCCAGGTGGGACTGAAGGCATGCGAGGGGTAGTAGCTGATGTGATAGAAGGCGAAGAGCCCTCCCGCCAGCCCGGCCAGCCCCGTCGAGAGCACGAGGGCGAAGAGCTTGAGCCACAGCGCGCCCACGCCCGAGGCCTCGGCGGCGTCCTCGTCTTCGCGGATCGCTCGCATGCCCAGCCCCGCCCGTGATGCCCCCAGCAATCCCGCCATGACCACCGAGAGGGATGCCAAGGCGAGGGCGAGATAGTAGCGGTGCGACAGGCGGTAGGCGCCGATGTCGCTCGTGGGTAGCGTGGAGATCTCCGGCAGGACATTGGCGACCGTCGTGCGCAGGATCTCTCCCAGCGCGAGGGTGCCCACGGCGAAGTAGGCGCCGCGCAGCCTGAAGGCGGCCGCCCCGATGGGCAAGGCGAAGACCGCGGCCGCCGCCGCGCCGGCGATCATCGCGAGGAGAATGGGTGTGTCGAGCGTCCAGAGCGTGCGCGCGACCAGGGCCCCGAGCCCGAAGAAGGCGGCGTGTCCCAGGTTCACCTGGCCGACGTAACCGGCGAGCATGTTCCAGCTTTCCGCCAGCGTGATCGAGAGGAGGATGAGGAAGACGAAGTTGAGGACGTCGTCACGGCGCGTGGCGAGGGGCAGGAGGGCGAGCGCGGCCAGGCCGAGGAGAATGGCGGCGCCCCACGCGAGCTCGCGGCGATTCGCGAGCGGGCTCATCGCCCGAAGAGCCCCCGCGGCCGGACGCAGAGCACGACGACGAAGATGACGAGGCCCACGACCTCGCGGTAGGGACCGCCGAAGGCGGCCGCGCTCAGGGCCTCCGCCACGCCGAGGAGGATGCCGCCCACGAACGTGCCGATCATGGAGCCGAGCCCCGCCAGGACCACGACGATCAGCGCCTTCAGTGTCCACTCGAGCCCGATGGAGGGACTGACCGAATAGCCCACGCTGACGAGGACGCCCGCCGTGCCCGCCAGGCCCGTGCCCATTGCGAAGGCCAGCAGGTACGCGCGCCGGACGTCGATGCCGGTGAGGAGGGCGGCCTGCCAGTCCTCCGCCGTCGCGCGGATGGCCTTGCCCCACCGCCAGTGGGTCAGCAGGAGCTGAAGTCCCCCGATGACCGCGAAGGCGATGACGAGGCTCAGGAGACGGACCACGGGGACGGAGAGTCCGGCCACCGTGATGACGGCGCCTCCGTAGGGCGTGACGATGGAGCGCTCGTCGGCCGTCCAGAGCCGGACGGCGAGCGCGTGCAGGACGAGGGCGAGGCCGAAGCCGATGAGCAGCGAGTTCTTCTCGCGCGTCTCCTCGTTGGCGCGCACCACGAAGCCGAAGAGCGCCCCGTACAGGAAGACCCCCGCGAGCAGGGAGAGCGGCACCACGAGGACGAGCGATCCGAACGGATCCATGCCCAGGAGGGCGACGGCCCAGAAGGCCGCGTAGCCGCCGAGCATGATCAGCTCGCCGTGCGCGACGTTGAGGACCTTGAGAACGCCGAAGACGAGCGACAGCCCGGCCGCCGCGAGCCCGTAGAGGCCGCCGATCAGGATGCCGAGGACGATCTGTTGAGCGAGGGCGCTCACGCGCGGGTGGCCAGCGGGCCGAGATAGGCGCGGCGGATGTGCGCGTCCGAGAGCAGGGCGGCGCTCGGCCCCTCGGCGGTGATCCGGCCCGACTCGAGGACATAGGCGCGATGGGCGAGGGTGAGCGCGGCCTGCACGTTCTGCTCGACGAGGAGGACGGCCACGCCGGCCCGGTTGATCTCCGCGAGCGCGGTCAGGATGGTCCGCACCAGACGGGGGGCAATCCCGAGGGAGGGCTCGTCCAGCATCAGGAGCCGTGGATTGCTCATGAGGGCGCGCCCGATGGCCACCATCTGCTGCTGGCCGCCCGAGAGCAAGCGGACGACGTGGCGGCGGCGCTCGTGCAGGAAGGGGAAGAGGGCGTGGACGCGCTCGAGGCTCGCCGGGCGGACGGCCCGCGCCCGCGGGGCGAAGGCGCCCAGGTCGAGATGCTCCTGCACCGTCATGCCCGCGAAGAGCCGGCGCCCTTCCGGGACCATGGCGAGGCCGCGCTCGACGATCTGGTGCGCGCCCACGCGAGCGAGATCCTCTCCCTCCCAGCGAATGGCGCCGGCGCGCGGGGGAAGGAGCCCGGCGATGGACTTGAGAAGCGTGCTCTTGCCCGCGCCGTTTCCGCCGACGAGGGCCACGATCTCGCCGGCGGCGACGGACAGGGAGACGGCGGACAGCACCCTGACATCGCCGTAGGAGGCCTCGAGATCGTGGACCTCAAGCAGAGGCATGGGATTCCCCGTCGGTGCCGAGGTAGACGTCCACCACGGCGGGATCGCCGGCCACGGCCGCGGGCAGGTCATCGGCGATCTTTTCCCCCGCGCTCAGCACGATGATCCGGTGGGAGAGATCCATGAGCGCCCACACGATGTGCTCGACCATGAGCACGGTGATGCCTCCGGCCTGGAGCTTCCGGATGAGCGTCATGGCCTCGCCCGTCTCCGCGGGATTGAGCCCGGCCATGAACTCGTCGAGCAGCAAGAGGCGCGGCGACGTCGCGAGCGCCCGCGCAAGCTCCAGCCGCTTTCGATCCATCAGGGTGAGGGCGGAGGCGGGGTGGCCCGCGCGGCCCTCCAGACCAACGAGGGCGAGCAGGCGCAGGGCGTCCGCGGTCGCGCCCGCCGTCGAGGCGCGCTCGCGGCCGAAGAGTCGCCCCACGAGGACGTTCTCGAGCGCGGAGAGACCGGCGAAGGGCTTGACGAGCTGGAAAGTCCGCGCGATGCCGCGGGCGCAGATGCGGTGGGGGGCGAAGCCCGTGACGTCGTGGCCCTGGAAGCGGATCCTTCCTGCGTCCGGGCGGAGGGCGCCCGCGATCAGGTTGAACAGCGTGGTCTTGCCCGAGCCGTTCGGGCCCATGACGCCGAGCAGCTCGCCTTCGTCGAGCGCGAAGCTGACGTCGTGGACGGCGCGGACGCCGCCGAAGCCCTTCGACAGCCGCTCCACCTCGAGGAGAGGCATGTCGCGGCTACGAAGACACCCGGCTCAACGCTTCGCGAAGGGCGGCGCGGGATAGGCGAGGGGAGCCGTCGCCGTCTCCTTGGGCCAGACCAGCTCCTGCTTTCCGTTGATCCACTGGAGGAGCGCCTGCTGAACTATCCCAGTGCCGTCGGGACGGAACTTCACGGGCCCGATGACCGTATTCATGCTGGTTGCGGCGACGGCGTCGCGGACCTTTTCTCGGTCGAGAGAGCCCGCGCGGGTCACGGCGGCGGCCACGATCTCCACGCAGGCATAGGCCGGCCCCACGATGGGATCGGCGGGTCGCCCGTACTTCTTCTCGTGCGCCTCGTTGAGCTCGCGCACGCCGGCCCCCTTCATGGCGTGGTGCCAGCCGGCCCCCAGCACCACGTAGTCGCCGTCCTTCCCCAGGTTCTTCGACCAGATCACCGCGTCGGGGGCGCGGATGAAAAACGTGAGCTTAGGGGTATAGCTCAGCTCCTTCATCTGCTTGACCATGGTCATGCCGTCGGGAGGCGTGGGGAGGGCGAAGACGGCGTCGGCGTTGGCGCTCTTGGCTTTCAGGATCAGGTCGGAGAAGTCTTTCGCGCCCGGCGCATACTCGGCGCTCACCACCACCTGGTAGCCGCCGGCCTTCCCGGCCTCCGTCCACGCCGTGGCCATCTCGCGGCCCCAGTCCGTCTTCTCCTGGAAGATGGCGACGGTCTTGGGGCGTTCGGCGGCGGGGATGAGGGACACGAGCCCCTGCGTCGCGTGGCCGATGTCGGGAGATTTCCAGAAGGGTGAGAAGAGATAGCGGAAGCCCTGCTGGTGCACCTTGTTGAGAGCGAAGGCCACCCCGAGGTAGGGGACGCGATTCTTCTCGGCGGTGGCGGCGGCGGCGGCATGGAGGTCCGACCCGAATCCGCCGAGGTAGGCGACCACGCCCTGGGCACTCAGCGTCTCGAGCCGGGCCACCGTCTTGGTGGCGTCGGACTCGTCGTCCAGGAGGGTGAGCTCGATCGGCACTTTCTTCCCGGCGACCATCACTCCACCGGCGGCGTTCAGGTGCTCGACGGCGATCTCGTAGCCCGCCCGCACCTGCGCCCCGCCCGCGCCGTAGCGGCCCGTGAGAGGAACGACGGCGCCCACCTTGAGGGCCTGGGCGCACGCGGGAAGCGGCCCCAGTCCGATGCTTGCCAAGACGAGAAGGACGAGCAGCCTCATCGGTCTCCTCCTGTCGAGTGATCATGGCCGAAGATCTCGCGATTGTGCTCGCCCACGGCGGGCGGCGCGAGCCGGATGTCCGGCCGCGCGCCGTCGAAGGAGAGCGGTAGTCCCATGAGCTCGTAGTCGTCGCCGGGAACCTTCTGGATCATCCCGAGAGCCGCCGCCTGCGGCTCGGTGACCGCCTCGGGCAGGGAATTGATGGGCGCGCAGGGAACGCCGGCGGCCTCCAGCACATCGATCCACTCGCCCTTGCTGCGCGTGAGGAGGATCTGCTGGATCTGCGCGATCAGCTCCCGCTTGCTCGCCACGCGCGCCGCGTTGGTGGCGAAGCGCGGGTTGGCCGGCCACTCCGGGTGGCCGAGGGCGGTGGCGAGCTTGGCGAAGAGCCGGTCGTTGCCGGCGGCGATGATGATGGGGTTGGTCTTGGTCTCGAAGCTCTCGAACGGCACCACGCGATGACTGCCCGTGCGATGACGCTCCGGCACCTGTCCCGAGGCGCGATAGCTGGCGAAGTGGCCCTTGAGCCACGCGAGCCCCGTCTCGAAGAGGGAGGCGTCGACCACGCATCCGCGCCCCGTGCGCTGGCGCTGCGCGAGCCCCGCGAGCGCGCCGATGGCCGTCCACATCCCCGTGCCGTAGTCGAGCACGGAGGTGCCGATCCTGGTCGGCGGGCCGCCCTCGTCTCCGTTCATCATCATGAGACCGGAGAAGGCCTGCACCATGGGCTCGTAGCCTGGCTTGAGTCGGAGCGGTCCGGTGGCGCCGAACGCCCACACCGAGCAGTAGACGAGCCGCGGATGCCGGGCCAGCATCTCCTTCGGCCCCAAACCCAGCTCCTCGAGCGAGCCCGGGCGCAGATTCTGGACGAGCACGTCGGCCTTGCCCAGGAACTCCGTGAGCCAGGCCACGGCCTTGGGATCCTTGAGATCGAGCGTGATGGAGCGCTTGTTGGCGTTGACGGCGAGATAGCCGGGCGACACGCCTTTCCAGAAGGGCGGGCCCCAGCGGCGGGCATCGTCACCCTCCGGGCGCTCGACCTTGACGACGTCGGCGCCCAGATGGGCCAGGATCTCGGCGGCGATGGGGCCGGCCAGGTTCTGCGCGACCTCGACGACGGTGACGCCGCTCAGGGGAAGCATGCGGGCGCTACCGGCGGAAGAGCGAGCGCGCGATGACCATGCGGTGCACTTCCGACGGGCCCTCGCCGATGCGGCGCACGCGCGCCTCGCGATACCAGCGCTCGAGGGGAAACTCCTTGGAGACCCCGTAGCCCCCGTGGATCTGCACGGCGGCGTCGACCACGCGCCCGAGCACCTCGCTGGAATAGAGCTTGGCGATGGAGGCCTCCACCCGGGCGTCCTCCCCGCGGTCGGCCTTCCACGCGCCTTCCCAGATGAGCCAGCGCGCGGCGCGGATCTCCACCTCCGCGTCGGCGAGCATCCACTGGATGGCCTGGCGCTCGGCCAGCTTGGCGCCGAAGGTCGAGCGCTCCTTGGCGTACGCGATGGCCATGCGATGCGCGGCCACGGCCACGCCGAGGTTGCACGCGGAGTAGGGGAAGCGCTGCTTGACGAGCAGATCGAAGGCCAGCTCGAGGCCCTGTCCTTCCTGGCCGACGAGATTCTCCGCGGGGATCGAGCAGTCCTCGAAGACGACGTCGGTGGGCACGGCGGAGGTGCGGATCACCTTGAAGGGCTTGGCCGTGAAGCCCGGCGTGCCGTGCTCGACGATGAAGCATGAGATGCCGCCGCGGCCCTTGCTCTTGTCGGTGCGGGCGAAGACCACGCCCCAGGGGGCGTCATGAGCGCGCGAGATGAAGACCTTGCGGCCGTTGAGGACCCAGCGATCGCCGCGCTTCTCGGCCCGCGTCTGGATGGCCCCGGCGGGATCCGCCCCGCCCGAGGGCTCGGTGATGGCCCAGAAGGTCTCGTGCCCCTCGCGCACGGCGGGCACCGCGTATTTCTGGATCTGCTCCTTGCTCCCCGCCCAGATGGCCGGCGGCGGGTTGCGGCCGAAGACGCCGCAGCCGGGAACGTAGAGGCCCATGCGGTGCTGCGACATCTCCTCCAGGATGACGCACATGCTGAAGGTGTCGAGCCCGCCGCCGCCGTGCTCTTCCGGGATGCCGAGGGCCCAGAGGCCCGCCTCTTTCGTCTTGGCGGAGAGCCGAATGAAGTCTTGGTGGGGAATCTCCGGAGCGTCCGGATCGAGCCGCTGCTCGAGGGGGATGATCTCCTCCTCGATGAAGCGACGGACCTGCTCGCGAATGGCGCGCAGCTCGTCCGGCAGCGTGAAGCCAGGGAACACGGTCATGGTCGGCTCCTCGAAGACGCGGTGTGGCGGCGATTCTAGCACCGGTTGACAACACCCTGGCGCTCTCTTAAGGTGACGGCCCGAGCAGACCCCAGCGCCGCAGGCCCGTTGCCCGCGCCGCAGGCCAATTGCCAGCGCCGCAGGCCCGGAACGAGGAGCCCATGGCCGACGAAGTCCTCGTGAGCATCATGGACGGCATCGCCAGCGTCACCCTCAATCGCCCCGAGAAGCGGAACGCCATGAACCGGGCGCTCCTCCAGGCCCTGAGCGCCCGCTTCGACGAGCTCGATTCCTCACGCGAGGTGCGCGTGATCGTGGTCCGCGGCGCGGGCCCGGCCTTCTGCTCTGGCATGGACCTGCGTGAGATGGAGGAGCAGCGCGGGGCGGCGGGCGATCCCGAGGGAGGGGTGATCCAGACGCTCCAGCGCGTCGAGCGCTCGCGCCATCCCACCATCGCCATGATCCACGGCGACGCCATCGCGGGAGGCTGCGAGCTGGCCCTGCACTGCGACCTGCGCGTGGCCGCCGAGGAGGCGCGCCTGGGCATGCCCCTGGCGCGCATCGGGCTCGTGGTGCCCTTCCCCCTCGGGCAGAAGCTCGTCGAGATCATCGGGCCGTCGCACACGCGCGAGCTGCTCTTCACGGGCCGGCCCATCGAGGCCACGCGGGCGCGGGACATCGGCATGGTGCACCGGGTGGTGCCGGCGGCGCAGGTCGAGGAGGCGACGTACGAGCTGGCGCGCGCCGTGGCCGCCAATGCCCCGCTCTCGCTCCAGGGGATGAAGGCGACGGTGCTGCGCGCGATCTCGCAGCGCGGCAGCATCAGTCACGACGATCTCGACCTGCTCGCGAGCCGGGCCCGGACCAGCGCCGACGCGAGCGAGGGGCGCCGGGCCATGCTGGAGAAGCGCCGCCCGATCTTCCGGGGCGAGTAAAGCTGCGCGGGAGCAGAGGAACACAATGCGACCGGTGGGCTGACTTTCCCGTATACTAGAGTCCTCTTCGCGGAAGAGACCGGCGGACCCCGCGCCCCCGCTGCCTTCTCGAGACCTCGCCTGCTCCGCCTCTCTCTCCCGTCGCCGCTGTCCGGGCAGCCCACCCCTCGGGCCCGAAGGCGCCGCCGTCGACAAGGACATCGCCCATGGCCACTGTGCCCGCGCCGCTGCCGCAGATTCTCCCGAAGGATGTCCGTTGCCCCGGCCGCATCGAAGTTGATTCCGCCGATGCGCAGGTTTCCGCGGCCACCGTCAAGGCCTGGGTCGCCCATCTGCGGACGCATGGCTGGACGGAGAAGGACCTGGGCCTGGTCTGGCTCATGCGCGCCCGGCAGGGTGTGACGCGGTAGTCGGAACAGCCGGACGATCCGCGATGGAGCAGATCAACAGGGTCGGCACCCCGAGGGCGCTCGAGATCAAGGATGACGTCTACCGGCTCGTCATCCGGCTCGACGCCGTGCCCACGCAGGGCTGGCTCAACGCGTTCAAGTCGGCCAAGCCGGTGGCCGGCGCCCTCCAGCCCGCGGCCGTGTCCATCGACAAGACCGAGCTCTTCTTCCACAGCGAGGAGCGCGCCATCCCAGAGTGGATCGCGCACATCGGAGTCTGGATGGCCGCCGCCAATGCGACCCTCGTCGAAGAGGACAAGGCCATGAACGCGTGGCGTGCGGCTGAAGAGGCCCATCGCCAGGAGACGCACCGGCGCCTGGCCGAGATGAACGAGAAGCTCAAGGGTCTCTGACCCGGATCACGCCCCGCCCGTCGCCGTTCACCGCGGAACCCGTGAACGCGTCAGACGATCACCGCTCCACCGGTCATGCTCACGAGGCAATCCTCAGGGAGGACCACGCATGGCGAAGTTCATCCAGATCTGCGCATCGCAGAACGACCTCTTCGCCCTCGACGAGGACGGCGTGATCTACCAGTATCACTTCAACGCGAAGACGTGGGTGAAGCTGATCGGCAATCGGGAATCAGACGAGAAGGGGGAGGGGGCCTGAGGGGTCGCGGCCCACGGGCCGTCCGGAGAGCGTAGCCCGATTGGCCCGGGCTCTCACGGACGACACGCGAAGGCCGGCGTTACGGAACGGTGATGGTGGTGCCGTCGCCGTTGGCGGTAACCGAGAAGGTGCCGGTGCTGCTCGACGTATAGGTGTAGGCACCCGACCAGGCAGGTGAGCCACCCGGGGGAGGCGTGGGGACACGGGCGACGAAGGGGCCCGCGGCCTGGCCGAGCCCGTTGGTGGTCTGCTGGGTCAGGTCCGTGAGCGCGGCCGGCAGCGCGCCCATGTGGGCGCTGAAGATGGCGATGGCCGAGCCGAGGGTCCGGGAGTCGGCCTGGGCCTTGGCAACGCGGGCGCGGGTCTGCACGTTGGCATACAGCGGGATCGCGATGGCGGCAAGGATACCGATGATGGCCACCACGATCATCAGCTCGATGAGCGTGAAGCCTCGTTGCGTACTCAGGGTCTTCCGTCTCGAACTCCAGAAGGTCGTCAAGATGTCTCCTCTCGTCTGGTACCTCGAGCCTCAGCAGCCCGGGCACTCGTGATGTCGTAGGTCGCTTCGCCGCGGCCGCTCGAGGCGGCTCCTTCCCAGGCGACGGGTTCACCCGTCGGATGAATGCGGTAGTCGACCCTATGGGAGAGCAAGCATCGGGCCACTACGGCGCCCCTATCGAACTAGCCACTTAGCGAGTTGACGGAGCCTGCCAAGCCCGCCTCCGTCGCCTTGACTGCCGCCCGTCGTCGCCGATGACTCGGGTACCGCCCGATTCCCGGGCGACCGGTGAGCGCATGGGCGTCCAACGCGAGCGGTGCTCGGCTGCCCTGACCGCAATTTTTGCCAAGAAGCAATCTCCTGCGGCCCTGCACGATACGGACATCCGGGGCACGCCCGCCGGCAACACTGCCGAGGCGCCAGACGCCGACCGGCAAACAGGAGACATACCGATGGCCTCGATCCGCAAGGAAATCCTGCTCCAGTCCAGTCCCGAAAAAGTGTGGGCGGCGGTTCGCGACGTGGGCGCGTTGCACACGTGCCTCGTGCCGGGCTTCGTCGTCGACACGCGCCTCGAAGAGGGGGCCCGCGTCGTCACCTTCGGCAACGGCATGGTGGCGCGCGAGCTGATCGTCGACCTCGACGACGAGGCGCGGAGGCTCGTGTGGGCCGTGGTGGGAGGGCGGCTCACCCACCACAACGCGTCGGTGCAGGTCTTTGCCCACGGTGTGGGAGGCAGCCGGCTCGTGTGGATCGCCGACCTCCTGCCCAACGAGATGGCCGGTGGCATTCGGGGGATGATCGAGCAAGCCGCCGGCGTCATGAAACAGACGCTCGACCGCCCATGACCCATCCCCTGGCGACCCAGCTCCGCTCCGTCCGCGGCTTCACCGAAGCGCGCCGATTTCGAGCCTGATGAGGTAGCCTTGACGTGTCCGGTGCGTTTGCGTCGGGCGGAACTACCTCAGATGACAGGGGGAGCACTCATGTACGTGTTCATCGTCGCTCTGCTGGCGTTTGTCCTGATTACGCCGGCCCACGCTCAGGTGCACGTCGACATCGGCATCCATCTTCCGGGGCCCCCTCAGCTGGTTGTCGTACCGGAGGTGCGCGCGGTCCAGTACGCGCCGGCCGCCCCCGCCAACATCTTCTTCTACAGCGGCCAGTACTGGGCCTTTGCCAATGGCGGCTGGCACGTGAGCACCGGATACAACGGCCCGTGGATCGTCGTCACCCCGCAGGTCGTGCCCCGGCCCCTCCTGTTCGTGCCGGTGAACTATTACCGTATCCCCCCTGG
>DASQAK010000084.1:0-18646 GCA_035635755.1 Candidatus Methylomirabilota bacterium
CGGCGGACGGTTTCGTCTTCCATCAACCGCGCCATGGTCCCGTCCCACCGGATCTGGCCCTTCTCGATGATGTAGGCCCTGTCCGCGAGCCGGGCCGCGAACTTGAGATTCTGCTCCGAGAGCACGATGGTCAAGCCCTCCTGCTTGAGGGCGGCGATCTGCTGGCCGAGGGCCTGGACGATGACGGGCGCCAGCCCTTCCGACGGCTCGTCGAGGAGCAGGAGGCGCGGGCTGCCCATGAGCGTGCGCGCGACGGTGAGCATCTGCTGCTCTCCTCCCGAGAGGCTTCCTCCTCGCCGTCCCGCCATCCGGCCCAGGGCGGGGAAGTGCTCGTAGACCCGCGCGACGCTCCGCCCACCCGCGCTCCTGCCGCCCACGAGCAAGTTCTCCTCCACGCTGAGATCGCTGAAGATGCGCCGGTCTTCCGGCACCCAGCCCACCCCGAGGCGGGCGATCTCGTGGGTCGCCCGCCCTCGCAGCTCACGGCCGTCGAGGCGGATCGACCCGCCGGTGACGTCCACCAGGCCCATCACGGCCTTGAGCGTGGTGGACTTGCCGGCGCCGTTCCTGCCCAGGAGCGAGACCACCTCGCCCTCCCGCGCGCCCAGAGAGATGCCGTGAAGCACCCGCGAAGGACCGTAGGCCGCCTCCACGCCGTCAATCGTCAGCACGCGCGCCTCTCACTCGGTTTCCCCCAGATACACTCGCTGGACCTGCTCGTCGGCGCGCACCTCGTGGGGGCGACCCTCGGCGATGACCCGCCCCTGGTGCAGCACCATGATGCGGTCGGCCACGGAGAAGACCACGTCCATGTCGTGCTCGGTGAAGAGCACGGTGAGCGAGCGCTCGCGCGCGATGCGCTCGGTGAGCGCCATGAGGGCGCCACGCTCGGCGGGGGCCATGCCCGCCGTCGGCTCATCGAGCAGGAGCACCTCGGGATCATTCGCGAGGGCCATGGCGAGCTCGAGCTTCTTGAGGTCGCCATAGGCGAGGGCTCCCGCCGGCCGCTCCGCCTCTCCCTCGAGCCCGACACGCGCGAGAAGGGCCCGCGCGGCGGCCGCCTCGAGCCGGGCGGCTCGGCGCAGGAGGGCATAGGTCTGATGACGGTGAGACTGCAGCGCGACCTGAACGTTCTCGAGCACGGTCAGCGACGAGAAGGTCGCGGTGATCTGAAAGGTGCGGCTCACGCCCCGGCGCCAGACCGCGTGAGGAGAGAGCCCGGAGAGACGCTCGCCCTTGAACCGCACCTCGCCCGCGTCCGCTCGGAGCTGGCCCGTCAGCATGTTGAACAAGGTGGTCTTGCCGGCGCCGTTGGGGCCGATGAGGGCGCGGATCTCGCCGCGCGGCATGACGAGGTCCACAGCGGCCACGGCCTGGACGCCGCCGAACGCCTTCGAGAGCCCGCGCGTCTCGAGCACGGGCGTGGTCACAGGCCTCTCCAGCGAAGCGAGCCCGCGATGCCGCGGGGGAAAGCGAGGACGAGGAGGATGAGGATACCGCCCAGGACGAGCTGCCAGTAGTCCGTGTAGCGGGTGATCACGGTGTCCAGCAGCTTGTAGACGGCGGCGCCGATGAGCGGCCCCGAAGACGAGCCCACGCCGCCCAGCAGGACCATCACGAGCGGCTGCACCGACGTGGGCGCCTCCGTGTAGACGGGAAAGACGCTCCCCTTGAGAAAGGCGAAGATGGCCCCGCCGAGGCCGGCCACGAAGCCCGCCACGATGAAGGCCGCCCACTGCAGCATGCGGACGTTGATGCCAACGGCCTCCGCGCGCCGGGCATGATCGCGCACGGCCCGCAGGGAGAGGCCGAAGGGCGACGCGGCGACCACGCGGAGCAAGATCACTCCGGCCAGCGTGGCCACGAGCGACCAGTAGTAGTAGCGCGTCGGGGTCGCCAGCCAGGCGGGAGGCCACACCGAGAGGACGCCGTTGTCGCCTCCCGTGACCGCGTCCCATTGATGGACGACGGCGTACACGATCTGGGCGAAGGCGAGGGTGAGCATGGCGAAGTAGATGCTCGTGAGCCGGACGCAGAAGTAGCCGAAGGCGACGGCGGCCAGCCCCGCCACCACGGGGGCCGCCACGAAAGCCAGCGGCATGGGCCAGCCCGCGAGCTTGAGAAGGAGGGCAGCCGCGTAGGCGCCGATCCCGAAATACGCGGCGTGTCCGAAAGAGACCATGCCTCCCAGGCCCATGAGCAGATGCAGGCTGGCCGCGAAGAGCACGAAGGCGAAGATCTCCACCACGAGCCACACCCAGAAGGTCGGCAGGGCCCACGGCAGCGCCGCCAACAGCAGCACTCCCGCCCCGAGCCACGGTCGGCTCACCCTCGCGGCCCGGGCCGCGGCCACGGCCCCCGCGCCCGCCGCGCGATGCTGGATCTCCGGCCGTCCGAGAAGGCCCCACGGTCTCACGATCAGGACGACGGCCATGACCACGAAGATGAGCACGATGGAGATCCTGGGCAGCACGAGCACGCCAAAGGCGTTGAGCACGCCGATGAGGAGAGAGGCGAGCAACGCCCCCCACACGGATCCCATGCCGCCGATGACCACGACCACGAAGGCCTCCACGATCACCGTGGTGTCCATCACCGTGGTCAGAGCCACGCGCGGCACCTGGAGCGCTCCCGCGAGCCCCGCCAGGAACGACCCGAGGATGAAGACGCCGGTGAAGAGCCGCGATTGATCCACTCCGAGGGCCGCCACCATCTCGCGGTCCTGGGTGGCGGCGCGGATCAGGATGCCCCATCGCGTGCGATGGAAGAGGGCCCAGAGCCCGAGGGCGACGAGGGGGCCGAAGACGATGACGGCGAGGTCATAGCTCGGGAAGAGCTGCCCGGCGATGGGCACGGAGCCGGCCAGGCCGGGGGCGGCCGGCCCTGTCTTGTTGTCGGCGCCCCAGAGATAGCGAACGGCGTCCGCCACGATCAGGACGAGCGCGAAGGTCAGGAGGAGCTGGTACAGCTCGGGCGCGCGGTAGACGCGGCGAAGCAGGAGCGCTTCCACGAGCCCCCCGAGCCCCGCCACGAGAAGCGCGGCGAGGAGGGCGGCCGCGTAGAAGGCGCCCGCGCCCAGGGGGAGGAGGGTGGACAGCGAGTACGTCAGGTAAGCCGCCAACATGTAGAAGGAGCCGTGAGCGAAGTTGACGATCCGGGTGACCCCGAAGATGAGCGACAGTCCCGACGCGATGAGGAAGAGGAACATCGCGTTGGCGAGACCGCTCAGGAGCTGGACGACGAGGAGCGACATCACTTGGGCCGAATCCTCTCCCCCGCGCGGGGAGAGGACCTCGGAACGAGCGAGTCTATCAAGGAGCCGGGCGGAGCTTCCTCACCTCGTCGTCGGAGGGGAGCACCTTCTCGCCGGCGATGTACTCGTGATTGACCATGACCCCGACGCCGCGCTGGCTATCGAGCTTGGTCGTGCCCACCCACGCGCCCATGGTCGACTGGCCGTCCAAGGCGCGGAAGGTGATGGGGCCGATGGGCGTCTCGACCTTGAGGCCCTTGAAGGCCTGGACGAGCTTGGCCGTGTCGGTGCCTCCGGCTTTCTTGATCGCCTCCGCGATCGAGACATAGGTGACGTAGCCGATGAGAGAGCCCAGCACGGGATGCTTGTCGCCCCGCTTCGTATAGCGCGCCACCCAGTCCTGGTGCGCCGGGCTCTTGATGTCGTACCACGGGTAGCCGGTCACGAGATTGCCCTCGGGCGCTTCGAGCTTGAGCGGGTCGATGTATTCGGGCTCCCCGAGCAAGATGCCGACCACGAACATTTTCTGGAAGAGCCCCCGCTTCTGGGCCTCCCGCACGAAGGCCAGCCAGTCGCTGCCGAAGAGGGAGACGTAGAGGGCATCCGGGTTCTGGCTCATGATCGCCGTCACGAGCGGGCCGGGCTCGATCTTGCCGAGGGTCGGCCAGTGCTCGCCCACCACCTGCACGTCCGGCTTCAGCTCCTTGAGGCGGTCACGGAAGGTCTCCCACGCCCGCTTGCCGTACTCGTAGTTGGGGCCGATGGTCGCCCACTTCACGTACTTCATCTTGCCCGCCTTCTCGGCGAGCATGCGCCCCTGCTCGTAGGTGTTGGGGCGGAGACGGACGACGTAGTCGTGCCCCTTCGCCCAGGTGAGCGCCTCCGTCAGGGGCTCCGCGGCCACGAACATGGTCTTGTTCTGCTTGGCCCAGTCCGAGACGGCCAGTCCCACGTTGGAGAGGAAGGTGCCGGCGATGAGGGCCACCTTCTCGGACTCGACGAGCTCCTGGGCGTGCTTGACCGCCTCCGGCGGCTGACCCTTGTCGTCGCGGAAGACGACCTCGAGCTTGCGCCCGAGCACGCCACCCTTGGCGTTGATCTCCTCCACGGCCATCTCGACGCCGGCGCGGTACGGTCCGGTGAAGGGGGCGCCGATGCCGCTGTAGGAGTTGATCTCGCCGATCTTGATGGGCGCCTGGGCCGCCGCGATGCCCACGCCGAGGGCGAGGGTGAAGACGGCGGCCAGGGAGAGCAGGAGTCGTGCACGCATGGAAGCCTCCTCCGAGGTTCGTGTTGCGCATGAGTAAAGCAGAAGGAGAATGAGTGTCAAGCCGAAACGCCTTCGGGCACTGGGGCAATTTGCTTCGCCATGCTTCGTTGCGAGCGGGCCGGCAAGCCCTCAACGTACGTTCTACTCAGCCCTCGCCTCGCGGCTACGCCTCTCAGCTCGAAGGGCCACGTACGCCTCGGGCTGCCGACCCGCTCGCGCGTGGCCGTTCGAGCCGAGGGCGTAGCCCGAGGCGAGGGCTGAGTTGATCTGGCTCGCAACTTGCCCCAGTGCCGGAGCGTTGACGAAGGCGACCGGGCGTGGCAAGATGCGTTCATGCAAGCCGATGCGCGCGCACGCTCACGGCAGGAGTGGTGGTGGCCGCCGAACTAGGCGGCTCTCCGTGAACTAGTCGCAGCGCGAATCCATCACGAGCCGCCTCCCCCCGGGCGGCTTCGTCGTCTCATGCGACGCCCCGCCCCGCGAGAGGCTGGAGGACCCATGAGACGGACCATCCTGACGGGCGATCGGCCCACCGGTCCCCTGCATCTCGGCCACTATGCGGGCTCTCTCCTCGCCCGCGTCGAGCTGCAGCGGGCCTATGACACCTACCTGCTCATCGCGGACCTGCAGGCCCTCACGGATCACGCCGATCAGCCCGAGCAGATCCATCTCAACATCCGCGAGATCGCCCTCGACTACCTCGCCGCGGGCATCGACCCCGCCGTGGCCACCATCGTGGTCCAGTCGGGAATACCCGAGCTCGCCGAGCTCACCGGCTATCTCCTGAACCTCGTCACCGTGGCCAGGCTCGAGCGCAATCCCACCATCAAGGAAGAGATCCGGCAGAAGGGCTTCGGCGGGGAGATCCCCGCCGGCTTCCTCGTCTACCCGGTCAGCCAGGCCGCCGACATCACCGGCTTCAAGGCCCACCTGGTGCCGGTGGGCGCGGATCAGCTGCCCATGATCGAGCAAACGGTGGAGATCGTGCGTCGCTTCAATCGCCTCTACGGCGCCATCCTCGTCGAGCCGGAGGCGCTCGTGAGCCGGGTCTCGCGGCTGCCCGGCATCGACGGCCGGTCCAAGATGAGCAAGTCGCTCGGCAACGCCATTCATCTCTCCGACCCGCCCGACGTCGTAAGTCACAAGGTGATGCGCATGTACACCGATCCCCGCCACGCTCGGATCAACGAGCCGGGTGAGGTGGAAGGCAACGTGGTCTTCACCTACCTCGACGCCTTCGAGACCGACGCGGGAGCCCTCGACACGCTGAAGGCTCGCTACCGCGCGGGCGGGCTGGGAGACGTGGCGGTCAAGCGCCACCTCATCGAGGTGCTCGAGCGTCTGCTCGCTCCCATCCGCTTCCGCCGCCAGGAGCTCGCGCGCGACCCCGACTTCGTGATGCGGGTGCTCCGGGAGGGCACCGAGCGAGGCCGTGCCCTCGCGCGGCGGACGGTCTCCGAGGTGCGCTACGCCATGCATCTCGAGTACGAGACGCCGTACGATCGCACAACCCGCTTGACAGGCTAGGCCGCTCTGCCACAGAGTGAGCGCCACTTCCAATCTGACGCTCTCACCGCGTCAAAAAACTAAGGAGAGTGGCCATGGACGACCACGCCCCTTCACACTTTGCCCTGGGTCGCCGCGAGCTTCTGGCCCTGGGCGGCGCCGGCCTCGTCATTGCCGCCCAGGCGCGCTTCAGCCCCGCTCTCGGCCAGACCCCGAAACGCGGCGGCACGCTGTCGCTTCGACTCTGGGATCCGCCGCATTTCGACCCCCACCAGACGATCTCCTACAAGACCCACATCGCCTACTCCTTCACCCACAGCCGCCTCCTCAAGCACAAGGCCGGCCCCGCCGTTCCGCCCGGCACCTTCCCCATCGAAGGCGATCTGGCCGAATCGTGGAGCCAGCCCAACGAGACCACGTACATCTTCAAGCTCCGCAAGGGAGTCCGCTGGCAGAATCGGCCCCCCGTGAACGGACGGGAGCTGACGGCCGAGGACGTCGTCTACTCGGTGGAGCGCTTCCGGACACTCAAGGGCAACGCCAACGCCTACATGCTGTCGTCGCTCGACAAGGTGGAGGCGATCGACAAGCACGCGGTCAAGTTCACCCTCAAGGAGCCGTACGTTTGGTTCCTCGACATGATCGCCAACTCTCACGCCGTCCCCATCATCGCCAAGGAATGCGTGGAGAAATTCGGCGATCTCAAGAAGCCCGAGAGCATGGTGGGAAGCGGGCCCTGGATGTTCGACAGCTACCGCCCCAACGTGGGCTATACCTTCGTGCGCAATCCCGGCTACTTCCTCTCCGGCCTCCCCTACATCGAGCGGATCGAGGTCTCCGTGGACGAGGACAACGCCTCGCGCATGGCCGCCTTCATAGCGGGCAAGTACGACATGGGCTGGGAGTATCAGGGCGTGATCAACCGCGTGGATTGGGTCCAGATCAAGGACACCCTCAAGCAGAAGCGTCCCCGGCTCCAGACGGTGGAGTACCCGAATTCCGTCATGAGCCACATCTACATGCGCACCGACAAGCCGCCCTTCAGTGACATCAGGGTTCGCCGGGCCATGTCGCAGGCCATCAACCGCCAGGGCATCATCGATGCCGTGTACGAGGGGGTGGGGGCGCTGAACCCGCCGGTGCCCGCCGCCCTCAAGGACTGGTCGGTGCCCATGGACCAGCTGGGAGAGGGCGGGCGCTGGTACAAGTACGACCTTGCCCAGGCCAAGAAGCTCATGGCGGAGGCGGGCTACGCCAGCGGCTTCGCGGCAACCATGGAGTTCACCACCTACGGCTCGCAGATCCTGATCGACATGTCGCAGCTCGTGCTCAAGGGCCTCAAGGACATCGGCATCGACGCCAAGCTCAACACCAAGGAGTACGGCGCGTACATCGCCACGACCTTCTACGGCAAGTTCGACTCCATGGCCTTCGGACCGCAGACGGGCTTCCAGGAGCCCGACAACTTCCTCTACGGCCAGTACTACCCCGGCGAGCTCAAGAACCAGAGCCACATCAACGACCCCATCGTGGCGGACATGCTCGTCCGCCAGCGCCGCACCCAGGACGTGGCCAAGCGTCGTGAGGTGATCCACGAAATCCAGCGCTACCTCGCCAAGCAGCAGTACTACATCCAGATGGCCTCTCCTCTGCAGATCGCCGTCTGGGAGGGCGCTCTGAAGAACTACGCCACCAATGTCAGCTACGACTACGGTGGGCGTCTCATGGCGGCCTGGCTGGATCGGTAGACGTGGTGAGGCTGAGCCGGCGAGATCTTCTCAAGGCGGGAGGCGGGGCCCTGGCCGCCGTCGCCGTCCCGCACCTCGCGTCGACTCTCGCCCATGCGCAGACCCCCAAGCGCGGCGGCACCCTGACCCTGAGGGGCACCGACCCGCCGCACCTCGACCACATGCTGACCGTCTCCTTCAAGACGCACGTCCTGATGAGCTTCACCCACAGCCGGCTCCTCAAGCACAAGGCGGGCCCGGCGGTGGCTTCCGGCACCTTCCCCCTCGAGGGCGATCTGGCCGAGTCATGGACCCAGCCGAACGAGACCACCTATGTCTTCAAGCTCCGCAAGGGCGTGCGGTGGCACAACAAGCCGCCCGTCAATGGGAGGGAGCTGACCGCTGAGGACGTCCGCTACTCGGTCGAGCGCTTCCTGACGATTCAGGGCAACGCCAACGCCTACATGCTCAAGACCGTCGAGCGTGTCGAGGCGGTGGATCGGTATACCGTCAAGTTCACCCTCAAGGAGCCCTTCGCGTGGTTCCCCGACATGGTGGCCACGCCGATGGCCGTCGCCATCATCGCCCGCGAATGCGTGGAGAAGTTCGGAGACCTCAAGAAGCCCGAGGCCTTCATCGGGACGGGCCCCTGGATGCTCGACAGCTTGCGTCCGGGACTGGGCCAGACGCTCGTGCGACATCCCGGCTACTTCGTGCCGGGTCTGCCCTACATCGACCGCGTCGAGCAGATCGTGGACGAGGACAGCGCCTCGCGAATCGCCGGCTTCCTGGCGGGAAAGTACGACGTGGGCTTCGACGGCGGGCTGATCTTCCGCACGGAGTGGGTCCAGATCAGGGACGCGCTCAAGCAGAAGCGGCCGAACCTGCGCACCGCGGATGTCGTGACCAACATCATGAGCCACCTCTCGATGCGGACCGACCGCCCGCCCTTCAACGATCTGCGCGTCCGGCAGGCCATGTCCCTCGCCGTGGACCGCAAGGACCTGATGGACGCGACCTCCGAGGGCACGGGCATGTTCAATCCACCCGTGCCGGCCGGTCTCAAGGAGTGGTCCCTGCCCGTGGAACAGCTCGGCGAGGGCGCTCGCTACTACAAGCGCGATGTCCCGGAGGCCAAGCGGCTCCTCGCCTCCGCGGGCTATCCGAATGGCTTCCCGGGCAGCGTATGCTTCACCACCTACGGCTCGAGCATCCTGGTGGACCAGGCGCAGCTCATGCTGAAGTATCTCAAGGACGTGGGCATCGAGACCAAGCTCGACCAGAAGGAGTACGGAGCCTACGCGGCGAGCTGCCTCGTGGGCAAGTTCGACTCCATGACCTTCGGGCCGCAGACGACGTTCATCGAGCCCGACAACTATCTCAACCAGTACATGCCCGGAGAAGCCAAGAACCAGAGCCACGTCAATGATCCGATCGTCACGGACCTCATCGTCCGCGAGCGGCGCACCTTCGACACGGCCAAGCGGCGCGAGCTCATCAACGAGATTCAGCGTTACTTGGCCAAGCAGCAGTACTACGTGCAGATCCATTCGGGGCTGAGCGTGGCCGTCTGGGAGAGCGCGCTCAAGAACTACGGGCCAAATCTCGGCTACGACTTCGGCGGGCGCGTGACCGCGGCCTGGCTCGACCGCTGAGCCCATGCTGAGGCGCTATCTCCTGAAGCGTCTCGTGGTCGCCATCCCCTCGCTCGTCATTGCTTCCCTCATCATCTTCACCCTGCCCCGATTGCTGCCCGGCGACGCCGTGCAGCTCATGCTCGAAGAGAAGGCCTACGGCAAGGATCTCGACGATCTCCGCCACAAGCTCGGGCTCGACCGGCCGATCTACATCCAGTACTTCACCTGGGTCGGCCAGATCGTGCGCGGCAACCTGGGTGAGTCGCTCTGGACCCGACGCACGGTCGTCGAGGAGCTCGGGTCGCGCCTTCCCGTCACCCTCCTCCTCGCGGCCATGGCCGGCGGCTTCTCGATCCTCATCGGCATTCCCATCGGCGTCCTCTCCGCCGTCCGCGCCGATACGCTTCGGGACTACGTGGCGCGCAGCCTCGCCATCCTCGGCCTGTCCGTCCCCGGCTTCTGGCTCGCCACGCTGGTCATCATCCTGCCCGCCATGTGGTGGGGATGGACCCCCCATCTGGGCTTCACGGAGTTCCGCAGGAATCCGACGGCTCACGTGCTCCAGTTCATCCTGCCCGGCTTCATCCTGGGCATCGCCTCGGGCGCCGCCATCATGCGGCTGACGCGCGCCATGCTGCTCGAGGTGCTGCGCCAGGACTACGTGCGCACGGCGTGGTCCAAGGGGCTGCGCGAGCGGGTGGTGGTGCTCAAGCACAGTCTCAAGAACGCCGTCATCCCCGTCATCACGATCCTCGGCATCCAGTTCGCCCAGATCTTCAGCGCCACCGTGATCATCGAATCGATCTTCCAGCTTCCCGGCATGGGCCGCTTCCTCTTCGACGCCATCCTCCAACGCGACTATCCGGTCATCCAGGGCATCAATCTGTTCGTGGTCTCCATCATCGTGCTCATCAACCTCCTCGTCGACCTGACCTACGCGGTGCTCGATCCGCGGATCAGGTACAGCTAGGCGCGAGCGCGCTCCCCTTCCCATGGCCCGCTACGTCGAAGCCGTCGCCCCCGTGGAGTCCTCGCGAGAGCCCTGGGCGCTCCCCCGCGCCGTGAGAGCCGTCGCCCATTTCTGCCGGCACAAGCCCCTGGGCGCCCTGGGCGGTTTCCTCGTGCTCGTCATGCTCGTCATGGCGCTGGGCGCCCCCTGGATCGCCCACCACGACTACGACTATTCCATCGCCGGATCGCGCATGAAGCCCCCGAGCCTGCAGTTCTGGTTCGGCACGGACAACCTCTCCCGCGATCTGTGGAGCCGCGTCGTGTACGGGGCGCGCGTGTCGGTGACCGTGGGCTTCCTCACCATCGCGCTCGCCACCATGGTGGCGGTGGCGGTCGGGGTGTCGAGCGCCTACATCGGCGGGGCCTACGACATGGCCGTCCAGCGCGTCGTCGATGCCTGGATGTCCTTCCCGTACCTGATCATCATCCTGTCGCTCATGGCCGTGCTCGGGCCGGGGCTCCTGAACTTGATCCTGTCGCTCTCCGTGCTCGTCGCCGCGAACAACGCGCGCGTCATCCGCGGCGCCGCCCTGTCCGTGATGCAGAACCCCTACATCGAGTCGGCGCGGGCCATCGGCAGCGGGCATCTCCGCATCGTGCTCCGTCACGTGGTGCCCAATGTCATGGCCACCGTCATCATCCTGGCCACCATCGGCCTCGGCGGCGTGATCCTGGCCGAGTCCGCGCTGTCCTTCCTCGGGCTCGGCGTCCCGCCCCCGCGTCCCTCCTGGGGCTCCATGCTCGCGGGCTCCGGACGCTCCTACATGCAGCGCGCGCCCTGGATGGCCATCTTCCCCGGCCTGGCCATCTCCCTCGCCGTCTTCGGCTTTAACATGCTCGGCGACGCCCTCCGGGACGTATTGGACCCGCGCCTGCGCGGCACCGGGACCGGGCCGGGGCGCTAGGGACACTCGGAGGGGGGCTTCGCCCCCCTTCCGACGGGCGGAGCGAGCCGTGTGGCTCGCTCTCGCCCTGCCTCCCCCCAGGACAGGTTGCGCCGGCGAAGCCGGCGCTCGAAGCGGAACATTCCTGCTCGCGAGGACGTGGAATTGCTTGGACAGACTGCTAGCCGTCGGCGCCGCGGGCTTTCTGGTAGCCTAGCGGCGTGAAGATCCTCGGCGTCATCCCGGCACGGCTCCAGTCCACTCGCCTGCCGCGCAAGGTCCTCCGCGAGATCGCCGGCCTGCCCATGGTCGTCTACGTGTTCCAGCGCGCCCAGGCCTGCCGGCTCCTCTCGGACCTCCTCGTGGCCACGGACAGCGAGGAGGTCGTCGAGGCATGCCACGCGCACCACGTGCCGGCCGTGCTCACCTCGTCGGATCATCGCTCGGGCACGGACAGGCTCTGGGAGGTCTCCCGCGCGCGGATGGCCGACGTCTACGTCAACATCCAGGGCGACGAGCCGCTGGTGACCACGGGCCACATCGAGACGCTGGTGCAGCCCTTCCTCGCGGAGCCCGAGGTCCAGGTGACCACGCTCAAGATCCGCGCCACCCCCGAGGAGGTCGGGAGCCGCACCGCCAACAAGGTGGTGACGGACCGCCACGGGGACGCGCTCTACTTCTCGCGGCTGCCCATCCCCTTCGATCGTGACAACGGCGGCGGCATCACCTACTGGAAGCACATCGGCATGTACGCGTATCGCCGCTCCGTGCTCGAGATGTACCACTCGCTCCCCGTGTCGTCCCTGGAGCGGGCGGAGCAGCTGGAGCAGCTCCGCCTCCTCGAGCACGGGATCCCCATCCGCGTGCTCGAGACCCGCGAGCCCACCATCGGTGTGGACACCGAGGAGGACCTCAAGGCCGTCGTCGCTCTCGTCACACCGCGCCCCTCGTGACCAATCGCTGGGCCATCCTTGCCTTGATCATGGCGGCGCAAACCATGGCCAATGTGGGCCCGCTCGGTATCCCGTCCATCGCTCCGCTCATCCGCGAGGATCTGGGATTGTCCATGGCGCAGGCGGGCTCCTTCATCTCCGCCTACTACGTCGGCCCCTCGCTGATTTCCTTGCCCGCGGGCTGGATGGCGGATCGCTGGGGCGTGCGGCTGAGCATGGCCGGAGGTCAGGCCCTCATCGCCATCGGTCTCGTGTCCGTGGCAGGCTCGCACGCCTTCACACCTCTGGTCGTCCTCATGATCATCGCGGGCGCCGGCTACGGCATCTTGAACCCGACTACGACCAAGGCGGGCATCTCGTGGTTTCCCCGGCGGCAGCGCGGCACGGTGACGGGTCTCAAGCAGGTCGGTCTGCCCCTCGGCGGCGCCCTCGGCGCCTTGCTCATGCCACCGCTGGCGCTGCGTGTCGGCTGGCGTAGCGCCGTCGCTCTCGCCGCCTCCATCGTGGCCCTGCTCGCCGTGATCACCTGGCTTCTCTACCGGGAGCCACCGGAGCCGGGGCAGGGCGCCGGATCGCCGCCGCCCGTCGCCCTTCGCCGGGTCCTGGCCAGCCGTGATCTCTGGCTCGTCTCGGCGTCAACCTTCACCTTCGCGGGCATGCAGACGGTGTGGATGGGCTTTCTCGTCCTCTACCTCGCGGAGGTCGTCAAGATACCGCTCATCGCCGCGTCGCGTTTCCTCGTCATGGCCCAGGTGACGGGCGCCCTCGGTCGCGTGGCCTTTGGCGTGCTCTCCGATCGCGTCTTCGGTTCGCGCCGCCGCATCGTGCTCATGATCGCGGGGCTGGGCTCGGCCGCCTGCTCGCTCGCCATGGCGGGCACCGGACCGGGCACGAGCTGGTGGCTGCTGGCCGCCCTCGCCCTCGCCTTCGGATTCGTGGGCATCGGCTGGAACGGCGTCCAGCATACGCTCCTGGCCGAGATCGTCGGCATCCGGGCCGCGGGCACCGCCGTCGGCCTCGGCCTCGCGATCTCCTCGTTCGGGGTCACCCTGTGCCCGCCGCTCTTCGGCCTGGCCGTCGAGCGCCTCGGCGGCTTCGCCATCCCCTGGGTCGGGCTCGGCCTCGCCATGGTCGCCACCTTGTGCCTGCTCATTCCCGTCCGCGAAGGACGCATGGAGACTCCGTGACCGACAAGTCCTATGGCTGGGTGGTGCTGGGGGCGGCCTTCGTCATCATCACGATGGCCATCGGCACCCTGTTCACCCTGGCGGTGTTCCAGCAGCCGCTCGAGACGTCGATGGGCTGGTCCCGCGCGAGCGTCGGCACGATCGCGCTGCTCAACTGGATCGTCATGGGTGTGGGCTCGTTCGCCTCCGGATACGTCTCGGACCGCCTGGGGGGGCGCGTGGTCGTGCTCTCGGGCGGGGTGCTGCTGGCCACGGGACTCTTCCTCTCGAGCCGCGTGAGCGACCTGTGGCAGTTCTATCTGACCTTCGGCGTCCTCGTGGGAGCGGGAGTCAGCTGCTTCTATGTGCCGCTGACCGTGACCGTGATGCGCTGGTTCGAGACGCGCCGGGGCATGGCGACGGCCATCGTGTCCTCCGGCAATGGGCTGGGCACCCTCGCCCTCTCGCCCCTGTCGCGCTGGCTCATCGACTCCTTCGACTGGCGCACGGCCTTCGTCGTGCTCGCCGAGCTCTCCGCCCTCGTGGTCATCCCCGCCGCCTTGCTCCTCAGAGACCGCGCCGCCGGCGTCACCCGGGCCTCCGTCTGGGTCGGCCGCCCGGCGCGGGCACGAAGCGTCTTCACCCGGTGGCCATTCTGGGCCATCGTGTTCACCCACTTCGGATGCTGCGCCGCGCACTCGGGTCCGATCTTCCACATGGTCTCCCATGCCATCGACCAGGGCGTCCCCGCCCTGGCGGCGGCGGGCGCCCTCGGTCTCTCCGGGCTCACGTCAATTTTCGGCAGGGTGGGGACGGGCATCGTCGCCGACCGCGTCGGGGTCAAGCGCACCATGCTCGCGGCGCTTGCGCTCCAGGCGAGCGTGATCTTTCTGTATCTCTTCGCGCGCGGTCAGGGCTCCGTGTACGGTCTCGCGGCCATCTTCGGCGTCGCCTATGGCAGCGCGATGCCGCTCTACGCCGTCCTCACGCGCGAGTACTTCGGTGAGCGCAGCGTGGGCACCGCCTACGGCTTCATCTTCTTCATCTCCTGCATAGGGATGGGGCTGGGCTCCTATGCGGGCGGCGCCATCCACGACTCGCTGGGCACCTACGCCTGGCTCTTCGTCGCTTCGGGTCTGATCGGCGGGATGGCCTTCGTTCTCGCCACGAGCCTGCGCGCTCCCGCCGGCGCGATGGGACGTCTTGACGCGTCGGGCTATCCCGCGTGATCGCGTCGAGAGTCCGGGGCCGTTGACACGTTCGGCTTTTCCTGCTAGAAAGGCGACACGATTTGTGCCGGATTTCTCACCACTTCGAGATCATTTGATGCCCTTCACGAGGTCCCACATCGCCGCCGAGCTTTCGGCTCCGACGTACTCCGCTCGCCGGCTCGATCCGCGGGAACAGCCCCACCCCATCGAAGGTTTCACCAGCCGGGAGGATTTGATCAATGACGACGGACAATCACGAGGAGGCGTCCACGGACGGCTCGCAGCTGGATCGCCGAGCTTTCATCAAGAGCACCGGCGTGGCCGCGGGCGTGGCGGCGGGCCTCGAAGGCATTCTCGCGTCGGGCCGGGCGCCAGCCTTCGCCCAAGGGACCAAGCTGCACTGGGTGCGATGGGTCGACTTCATCCCCGAGTCCGACGTCGAGCTGAAGCGCCAGATGCCGGAGGCCTCCAAGGCCCTCGGGGCGGAAGTCGTCTTCGAGACCATCAACGCCAACGATCTCCAGTCGCGCATCACGGCGGCCATCCAGTCGGGGGCCGGCGCCGACATCTTCAACTTCCAGTACAACTGGGCGCATCTCTACCAGAACGCCGTCTCCGACGTGTCCGATGTGGCCGGCGAGCTCGGCAAGGCCGAGGGCGGGTTCTATGACGTGTTCCCGCCCTCGTGCAACGTCAACGGCAAGTGGCTCAGCGTCCCGCACTCCATCGTGGGCAACGCTGTCGCCTATCGCAAGTCGTGGCTGAAGGACGCCGGGGCGAGCGAATACCCGAAGACCTGGGACGATACCCGAAAGCTCTTCGCCATCCTCAAGAAGAAGGGCAAGCCGTATGGCCAGACTCTGGGCCACACCTTCGGGGACGCGCCCACCTTCACCTACACGATGCTCTGGGCCTTCGGCGGCGCCGAGACGGACAAGACCGGCAAGAAGGTCGTGATCAACAGCAGCGGGGCCATCGAGTCGGTCAAGTTCATGCAGGCCTTCTGGAAGGAGTGCTGCGACGAGGGGGGGCTGGCGTGGGACGATACGAACAACAACCGCGCCTTTCATGCGGGGGAGATCTCGGCCACCCTCAATGGCGCCAGCATCTATATCGTGGCCAAGCGGCAGAAGGAGAAGATCAAGGACGACAAGGGCGAGCCCCTCTTCCAGGACATCGGCCACGCCCCGCTGCCCTCCGGCCCCGCAGGCGCGTACCTGCTCTTCCTCAACCAGTCACACGCGGTCATGAAGTACTCCAAGCACCAGAAGCTCGCGAAGGATTTCCTCCGCTGGCTCCACAAGCCCGAGAACTACGGCAAGTGGTTCGCCTCCCAGGAGGGATACAGCGTCGGCGGCACCAAGAAGTGGGAGAACGACCCCATGTGGGGCAAGCTCGACGAGCCCCTCAAGATGTTCCGCACGGCGGCCCGCAACACGCGCCTCTTCGGCTATGCGGGGCCGTCCACGGCCAAGGCCACCGAGGGCTTCACGAAGTACATCGTGACCGACATGTATGCCAAGGGCGTCCAGGGCATGAAGGCCGAGGACGCCGTGAAGTGGGCGGAAGGCGAGCTCAAGAAGATCTACGAGGGCTAACGTCAGGGACGCCGCTAGACGCGGCGAGGAGGGGTCGATGAAGACTCCGGAGCGCGATGGGCACGGGGCAACGGCCGGTGTGACGCGTCGACGGTTCATCGCGGGGTCCGCGGCCGTCGGCCTGGGGGCGGCGGGGCTCGAGGGCATTCTCGCCGCTCGCCGCGCGCCCGCCTTCGCCCAGGGCACCAAGATCCACATCCTGCGCTGGGTGGACTTCATCCCGGAGGCGGACGTGGAGCTCAAGCGCCAGGCGCCGGAGGCCTCGAAGGCGCTCGGGGCCGAGGTCACCTTCGAGTTCATCAACGCCAACGATCTCCAGGCCCGCATCACCGCCGCCATCCAGTCCGGCAGCGGCGCCGACATCATCCAGATGCTCTGGAACTGGCCGCATCTCTATGCCAACGGCCTCGTGGACGTCACGGACGTGGCCGAGCCCATCGGCAAGGCGCAGGGCGGCTACTACGACGTGTTCTCCAGCACCGCGAAGGTCGGCAATCGCTGGCTGGCCGTCCCCCATGGCACGGGCGGGAACGCCATCGCCTACCGGCGGTCCTGGCACGCAGAGATCGGCGTCAAGGAGTTCCCCAAGACCTGGGACGAGTGGCGCGAGGTGGGCAAGAAGCTCAAGGCCAAAGGCAAGCCGGTGGGCCAGGCCCTCGGTCACAGCTTCGGCGATCCGCCGACCTTTGCCTATCCCCTTCTCTGGGATTTCGGCGGTGCCGAGGTGGACAAGTCGGGCAAGAAGGTCGTCATCAACAGCAAGGGCGCCATCGAGTCGGTGAAGTTCATGCAAGCCTTCTGGAAGGACGCCTGCGATGAGGGCGGGCTGGCCTGGGACGACACGAACAATAACCGCGCCTTCCACTCCGGCGACATCTCGGCCACCCTTAACGGCGCCTCCATCTACATCGTGGCCAAGCGGCAGAAGGACAAGCTCAAGGACGAAAAGGGCGAGCCTCTCTACCAGGACATCGAGCACGAGGCCCTGCTGCCGAAGGGACCGGGAGGGCAATTCGCCCTCTACGGCGCCTTCCAGCACTCCGTCATGAAGTACTCGAAGAACCAGAAGGCGGCCAAGGAATTCCTCAAGTGGATGCACCAGAAAGAGAACTACGGAAAGTGGTTCCAGGTGAACGAGGGCTATACCGTCGGCGCTACCAAGGCCTGGGAGGATGACCCGATGTGGAGCAAGGTCGACAAGCCCCTCCAGGTCTTCCGGCAGGCCGCGCGCCAGACGCGGATGCTGGGCTATCCGGGGCCGTCGTCGGCCAAGGCCACCGAGTCGTACACGAAGTACATCGTCGTCGACATGTACGCCAAGGCCTGCCAGGGCATGAAGGCCGAGGATGCCGTGAAGTGGGCGGAAGGCGAGCTGAAGAAGATCTATGAAGCCTGATGGTACTCGGAGGAGGGTGTCGGTCACGCCGGACGTTGCCACCTACCGATCACGCAGGTTAGAGAAGATCTACGGATAGTCAGTTGAAGAAATCGATCGCCGGAGGATCTGGAGGCGCCGCGGGGATCGCGACGGCGCTGCCCCGCGCCGGAGCGTCCAGCCCCGGGCGCATGACCCGCTGGCTCGAGAGCGAGCGCCTGCTCGCTACGCTCCTGCTCGCCCCGGCCGTTCTCCTGCTCGGGCTGTTCATCGCCTATCCATTCATCATGGGGGTGTGGCTGTCGCTGTCGAACACCAGCGTGGGCAACGTCGGCGAGTTCGTCTGGTTCCGCAACTTCGTCAAGGCATGGAACGACTCGATCTTCCGGACCGCCTTCGGGAACACGTTCTTCTACACGTTCTGGGCCACCATCTTCAAGTTGGCGCTCGGGATGTGGCTGGCGCTCTTGCTCAACCGCAGCTTCCGCGGCAAGCGGGTCGTGCGGGCCGCCATGCTCCTGCCCTTCATCGTGCCGACCGTGCTCAGCACGTTCGCGTGGCGCTGGATGTTCGACCCGACCTTCAGCGTGCTCAACTGGCTCCTCTACCAGACCGGCTTCATCACGGCCAAGCTGCCCTTCCTCTCCGACGGCACGTACGGCATGTGGTGCGCCATCGTGGTCAACACTTGGCGCGGCATGCCTTTCTTCGCCATCACGCTGCTGGCGGGGCTGCAGACCATCAGCCCGGACCTCCAGGAGGCCGCCTCGCTCGACGGGGCCAATGGCTGGCACCGCTTCTGGCACGTGACCTGGCCCCTGCTCAAGCCCGTCACCGTGGTCGTGGTGGTGTTCTCGATCATCCAGACCTTCTCCGACTTCCAGCTCATCTACGTGCTCACGGGCGGCGGCCCCGCCAATGCCACCCACCTCCTGGCGACCTACGCCTACCAGATCGGCATTGCCACAGGCCTCCTGGGCGAGGGCGCGGCGATCTCGCTCTTCATGCTGCCCGTCCTCTTCATCGTCGTCTGGCTGCAGCTGCGCTACCTGAGA
>DASQAK010000085.1:0-25369 GCA_035635755.1 Candidatus Methylomirabilota bacterium
TCAGCTCGAACCGCGGATGAGATGAAAGAGTCAGCGTGATGAGACTGTTTTTATCCCTCGCCCCCGCCTCGGGGGAGAGGGCAGGGTGAGGGGGTGACGGCGGCGGCGGCCGCCGGAGACTTCTCCGGAGCGCAGAAGTGGCTCATCACGCTCTCCGCCATGCTGGTCACGGTCATGCAGGTCCTCGACACCAGCGTCACCAACGTGGTGCTTCCTCACATGCAGGGGGCGCTGTCCGCCGGCGTCGAGGAGGTGACCTGGGTCATCACCTCCTACCTGGCCGCCAACGCCATCGTGATTCCTGCCACGGGATGGCTCGCCGGCTATATCGGGCGCCGCCGCTTCTTCCTCATCTGCACCACGATCTTCACGATCAGCTCCTTTCTCTCGGGGCTGGCGCCCAACTTGACCTTTCTCATCATCGCCCGCATCTTCCAGGGACTCGGGGGCGGCCCCTTGATCCCGCTCTCGCAGGCCATCCTGTGGGAGATCTTCCCGATGGGCCAGCGCGGTCTCGCCATGGCCGTGTGGGGCATCGGCATCATGATGGGGCCCATCTTCGGGCCGACGCTGGGCGGGTGGATCGCGGACAACTGGTCCTGGCGGTGGATCTTCTACGTCAACCTGCCCATCGGCTTCCTCGGCTTCGTCATGGTCAGCGCCTTCCTCTTCGATCCGCCCTATCTCAAGAAGCCGGGGCGCATCGACGCGCTCGGGCTCGTGCTCATGGTGGTGGGGTTCGGCTGTCTCCAGCTCGTCCTCGACCGCGGCGAGCACGAGGACTGGTTCGACTCCTCCCTGATCGTGGCGCTCTCGGTGGTGGCCGTGGTTGCCGTGCTCGGCTTCATCGTCCGCGAGCTGACGGCCCGCGAGCCCATCCTCGATCTGCGCGTCTTCACCGACCGAAACTTCGCCACGGGCTCGACGCTCGTCATGATGGTGGGGCTCGGGCTCTACTCGAGCATGCTCCTCGTCGCCCTCTACACGCAGAAGCTCATGGCCTACGACGCGTGGAACTCGGGCGCCGTCCTGGGGCCGGGCGGAGTGGGCAATCTGATCTCGCTGATCATCGCGGGCCGCCTGGTGACGCGGATGGACCAGCGCATCCTCGTCGCCGGCGGCTGCCTCATCAACGCGGTCAGCCTCTTCATGATGACGCACCTGACGCTGACCATGGACTACTGGTCGCTCACCGTGCCGCGCTTCCTCCAGGGCCTGGGCCTCGGCTTCATCTTCGTGCCCCTCGTGACGCTGACTCTGGCCACCATCGACCGCGACAAGCTCGGCAACGCCACCTCCGCTTTCAACGTGCTGCGCAACCTGGGCGGCAGCGTGGGGGTGGCCCTGGCCACCACGTTCCTCGTGCGCCGTAGCCAGCAGCACCAGTCGACCCTGGGGGCCAACGTCAACCTGTGGGATCCGGAGACGGCGGCCCGCCTCAAGCAGTGGACCCTGCACTTCGCCGCCCGCGGATCCGACAGCTTCACCGCGGAGAAGCAGGCCACGGCCATGCTCTACAACGACATCGTGGGCCAGGCGCAGGTGCTGGCCTACTCCGACGATTTCTGGCTGCTCGCCGTGCTCTTCGCCGTGCTCCCGCTCGCCATCCCCCTCATGCGTCGCGTGCGCGCGCCGGCGGCCGAGTCCAAGGAGGAGGAGGCTTCGGGGCGCGTGGAGCCCCTTCCCGCCGCCGAGTAGAGTCCCCCCCCATCCCTCTCCCCCATCGGGGGAGAGGGCAGGGTGAGGGGGCGCGCGAGAAAAAGTCTCGCGGAAGCGCCGGGTATCAATCTTTGGACGTTGTGAATCACCGCCTCGCCGTTTATCCTGCGCGCGAGGTGGCCGATGGCGCTACTGCTGACCGTTCTGCTGATTTCTCTCGTCGTCTTCGTGAATTCCCCTGCCGCAGCGGAGGAGTGGCCGAAGGCCCGGATCTCGCGGCTGCCCGATTCGGCCTTTGCCGTCGTCGAGATCTCTCCTGACGGGCGGAGCGTGCGCCATCTTCCCCATCACGACGAGACCGGCGCCGTCGACGCGGCCCACCTGAGGGCCGCGCGGGCCCGGCTCGCGCAGGTCAAGTGGCTGGACCCCGCCAACGAGTCCGTCGCCCGCCGTCATCTCGAGGGCCATCTGCGCTAGCTTGCCTTGCGTCGTGCGCCCGACCTGGACTCACGCCTCGCGGCTGCCGGACGGGTCGCCGTCTTCCGCACGTCCAGCACGACCTCATGCCATTCGTGCTGCTCGGGCTCCATCACCAGCCCTTCGAGCTCCTCGCGCGTCTCGGCAAACTCGGGATCTTCGTGCCATTTCTCCCAGTCGTCCCGCGTCTGCCAGGTGCCCACGATCACCCGTCGCCGGGGATCGTCCTCGGACTCGAGCATCTGACCTCCGACCCAACCCGGCTGCTTCTTCGCCGCCTCCATGCGCTCGCTCATCGCAGCATCCCAATCCTGCTCGCTGCCTTCCTTCAAGTGGACGTCCGTCACGATGGTCACCATTCTTCTTGTCCTCCTGTGGTCGTCCGAGAGTGGAGCCGGCCCCGGTCGTCGTAACCCGTTCGATCAAGGCGCTAAAGTCAGCAAAGGGTATGCCATGGGCGAGAGCGCCGCTGCTCGGGCGGATTCCTTCGGATGCTCATCGTTCGGCCGGCAAAATTGCGCGGGAGGTGTCTCGTTTACCGAGTGAATCTTACAAGGTAGGATGCGCAGCATGGATCGTCTACGGATGCTGCTCAGGTTGTGCTCGGGGCTGGGGCTCCTCGTGGCGGGCTGGATGGGCTGTGCGCGCGCGCCCGGCGTGGAGGTGCCCTATGTCCAGACGCCCTCCGAGGTGGTCATGGAGATGCTGAGGCTGGCCCGCGTCACGCCTGACGACGTCGTGTATGACCTGGGCTCTGGTGATGGCCGCCTGGTCATCGCGGCCGCGCGCTACTTCGGGGCGCGCGGCGTGGGCATCGAGCTGGACCCCGCCCTCGTCGCCGAGTCGAAGAAGATCGCGCGCCGCGCGGGCGTGGCCGAGCGCGCGCGGTTCGTGGAGCAGGACATCTTCGAGGCGGATATCAGCGAGGCCACGGTGGTGACGATGTATCTCTCGCCCAGTGTCAACGCGCGCTTGCGGGCGAAGCTGCAGAGCCAGCTCAGGCCTGGCGCCCGCATCGTCTCCCACGACTTCCCCATCGGCGACTGGGCGCCCGAGCGCGTGGTCCAGTTCAAGGGTCCCGAGCGCACCCACGCCCTCTCGCTCTGGACCGTGCCCTCGCGCTAGCGGACGAGCTTCGGGACGGGCCGGCCGGCGATCCAGTCGGCGATGACCTGGATGACCTGGCGCTCGCGGCCGAGATAGCCGTGAGCGGCGAGCGGCTCACAGGAGTCCGAGATCGCGGGATCGCCCCCCGATACCTCGACGAAATCCACCTTGGAGCTCTTCTTGAGCCAGCGGGGAAGGGACAGCGCGGCGCCGATGGGGGTGGCCCGGCAGTCGTCCTCGCGATGGTGCACGATCAACACGGGCGCGCTGATCCTGCCGAGCGGAGTCTCGTACACCGTCGACCAGCGCCCGCGCCCGTGCTCGACCATCGAGGAGGTCAGGACGACGCCGGTGACGCGGGGATCGTCGAGGCGGGCCGCCACCGCCGCTGCCGAGAGCGTGCCCCGGCTCGTGCCGATCGGCACGACGCGGCCGGGCGCTCGCGCCTGGAGCGCCTCGATGACCTTGCGAGTGTCCGTGACGTGCTGAGGGCCGAGCCGCCAGTCGTCGCTCATGCCGCCCGGCTGATCGGAGGGGGTGTCGACGGCGGCCGCGAGCAGCCCGTGCTCGGCGAAGAGGGGTGCGCTGCGCACGAGGAAGTTGATCCCGAGGGTCACGCCGTTGTCTTTCATGCTGAAGTGGCGGGCGCCCCAGCCGCCCGGGAAGAGCAGGACGGTGGCCAAGGGCGGCTCCGCGGGCGCCACGAGGAGGACGCGCACGATGACACCGTCACGGGTGGGGACCTCGATGATCTCGGGCGCCGTCATGGCGGCCGTCGGCGCCGCGGTCAGCGTCGTCGCCAGGAGAGCAGATGAGACAAGTCGCACCCACATCGTTCGAGTATAGTGCCGAGGTGGTCTGAAACTCTCGGTCCGCGGAAAGAGCTTGAGCAACTCGCTGAACATGCTGCAGAATCGGCTCACGACTGAGCTGCCTTCTCATGGCCGTGTTGAACCGAGCTCACTCGTTGTCAAGTGATCGATCGAGCCGTCCCACATGGAGCGTGAGATGAGCCGTCTCAGTCGCCGGCAGCTGCTTGGAGGCGTGGCCGCGACGGCCGCTGCCGTGACGCTGGGCGCGCCGTCGGTCCACGCTCAGAAGGACCGGCAGACCCTCCGCTTCGTAGCGGAGGCCGATCTGAAGGTCCTCGATCCCGTGTGGACGACCGCCTACATCACGCGTAACCACGCCTACCTTGTGTACGACACTCTCTTTGGCACGGACGAGAACTCTCGGATCAAGCCGCAGATGGTCGATCGGACCACCGTGTCTCCGGACGGCATGAAATACACGTTTGCGCTGCGCGACGGCCTCCGGTGGCACGATGGGCAGCCGGTCCTGTCGGAAGACTGTGTGGAGTCGCTGAAGCGCTGGGGAAAGAGGGATCGATTCGGCCAGCTCCTCATGGCGCACACGGGGAAGATCGCGCCAGTCGACAAGAAGACATTCACGCTCGAGCTCGCCGAGCGCTTCGGCCCCGTGCTCGACGCCCTGGGCAAGCCGTCGAACCTCGTGGCCTTCATGATGCCGGCGCGGATTGCCGCCACGTCACCGGAGGAGCAGATCAAGGAGATCGTGGGCTCTGGGCCGTTCAAGTTCGCCAAGGACGACTGGCAACCGGGCAAGCAGGTCGTGTACGTGCGAAACCCCGACTACGTCCCGCGCGCCGAGGCGCCGAGCGGGTCAACCGGTGGCAAGAAGGCATACGTCGACAAGGTCATCTGGCGATACATCCCCGACCCCATGGACGCGGCCGACGCCCTCGCAGCGGGTGAGGTGGACTGGTGGCAGGAACCGCCGCTCGATTTCGTCCCCAAGATTGAGCAGGACCCGGACCTGCAGACGTTCCTCTTCGATCCCCTCGGTACGCAAGGCTGGCTCCGGCCGAACCATCTCCACCCGCCCTTCAACAACAAGAAGGCGCGCGAGGCACTGCTCCACATGATGGACCAGGTGACGTATCTTGCTTTGGCCATCGGACCGTCGAAATATTATCGGCCCTGCTATTCGGTCTTCGCTTGCGGCAGCCCATACGCCACAAGGACCGGTGCCGAGCCGATCATCAAGCATGACCTGACAAGAGCCAGACAGCTCGTGAAGGAATCGGGCTACGGTGGCCGGCCGATCGTGGTGATCCACGTCACCGACCGGCAGCCCATGAACGCCGCGGCGATCGTCACGCGCCAACGGCTCGAATCGATCGGCTTCAAGGTCATCCTCAAGCCGATGGATTGGTCGACGAGCCTGATCGCGCGGGCGCGCAAGGAGCCGCCAGACAAGGGCGGCTGGAACCTGCTTCACACGTGGTGGTCGGCGACGGACGTCATGAATCCCGCCGTCCACTTCGGCGTGTCGGGGGCGGGTCCGCGCGCCTGGTTCGGCTGGCCAGAGATCCCGCAGCTCGAGAAGCTCATCACCGACTGGGTGCGCACGACCGATCAAGCGAAGCGGAAGCAGCTCGCCGACGAGATCCAGAAGGTCGCCCTCAGCGAGGTGGCATACGTGCCGTGGGGAGAATGGTTCCAGCCGACGGCCTTCCGAAAGAACGTCCAGGGTATCCTCAAGTTCGTCGCGCCGATTTTCTGGAACGTGAGGATCACGTAGAATCGATCGCGGAGTGTCCGTCGGCCGGACACGCCGATATTCGCGATTCGGTGAGTATAATGCAGTGGATGGCTATGCTATACTCCGCGCGGTTTTCCACCTTCTCTGGAGGCTCGGCGTGAGCGGGTATCTGCCTGTCGTGATCTTTCTGGGGCTCATCGTGGCCTTCGCCGTCGGCTCGCTGGCCGCGGCCTTCGTGCTGCGTCCGTCCCGCCCGTACGCCTCCAAGCTCGAGAACTACGAATGCGGGGCCGAGCCCATCGGCGAGGCCTGGGTGCAGTTTCCCGTCGGCTTCTACCTGGTTGCCCTCATCTTCATCGTCTTCGACGCCCTCGCCGTCTTTCTCTTCCCGTGGGCCCTCGTGCTCCGCGGGCTGGGACCGGAGGGCGTCGGGATCATGGGCCTGTTCGTCGGAATCCTCGGGCTGGGCTGGTTCTATGCGCTCCGCGAAGGGATTCTCGAGTGGAAATAAAGGCGCCGACACCGCAGATCCCGCCCGCGGTCTGGACGGAGTTCAAGGACCTCCAGGAGTGGGAGAAGCTCCACCAGGAGCGCCAGGAGGGCGACAAGCACTCGGCGCTCTTCGAGAGCATCACGGAGGGCATCTTCAACTTCCCGGGGGGCTTCGTGGTCACCACCCTTGCCGACGGCTTCCTCAACTGGGCGCGCAAGTCTTCGGTGTGGCCCGTCACCTTCGGCCTCGCCTGCTGCGCCATCGAGATGATGGCGACCTTCGCCTCGCGCTTCGACGTCGAGCGCCTGGGCATGGTCCCGTGGGCCTCGCCGCGCCACTCGGATCTCATGATCGTCTCGGGCACCGTCACCATCAAGATGGCGCCCATGCTCAAGCGGATCTACGACCAGATGCCCGATCCCAAGTGGGCCGTGTCCATGGGCTCGTGCGCCAATTCTGGCGGCCCGTTCCGTCACGGCTACCACGTGGTCAAGGGCGTGGACCGCGTCATCCCAGTGGACGTGTACGTGCCGGGCTGCCCGCCGCCTCCCGACTCGCTCCTCTACGGCCTCCTCAAGCTCCAGGAGCAGATCTCCCACTTCCGCAAGACGGGCCAGCGCGCCGCGCCCACCGAGAAGACCGACTAGGGTGCTGACCCACACGCAAGCGCGCCCCCTCATCCAGGAGCGGTTGGGCATCTCCGCAACTGGCGAGGGCCCGCTGCTCGTCGTCGAGGCGCCGCCAGACCAGTGGCTGGCCCTCGGCCGCTTCGCGAAGGCCGAGCTCGGCTGCGGCTACCTGAGCTTCGTCTCGGCGGTGGACTGGAAGGAGCAGGGACTCGAGGTCGTCGCGCGGGTCGAGAACCTCGAGGCCGGCTTCGCTCTCATGATGAAGTGCAAGCTGGGGGCGGGGGAGACGCGCTGCGCTTCGCTCGTGCCCGTGTGGCGCGGGGCGAACTGGATGGAGCGGGAGTGCTACGACATGTTCGGCGTGAGCTTCGAGGGCCACCCCGACCTCCGGCGCATCCTCCTGCCGCACGATTGGGAAGGCTACCCGCTCCTGAAGTCCTACGCCGTCGACACGCCGCACCCGCCATATCGGTAGACGGCCAACCTTATGGATATCGAAGGTCGGCAAGTTCTCGAGATGGGCTACGCAGGCGCAGAACGTCTCACCATGAACATGGGACCGCAGCATCCATCCTCCCACGGGGTCTTCCGCGCCATCCTGACTCTCGAGGGCGAGACGGTGGTGGCCGTGGACGCCGTCATCGGCTATCTCCACCGCTGCCACGAGAAGCTCTCCGAGACGCTGACGTACACCCAGTACCCGTCCATCGCCTCCAAGACCGACTACGTGGCGGCCATGACGAGCGAGCTCGCCTACGTGCGCGCGGCCGAGATGGTCGGCAAGATCGACGTGCCCAAGCGCGCCCAGTACCTGCGGGTGATCGCCGCCGAGCTGCAGCGGGTCGCCTCCCACTGTCTCTGGCTCGGCACGTGGTGTCTCGACATGGGCGGCGCTCTGGGCGGCGGCGCGACGGTGTTCCTCTACTGCATCCGTGAGCGCGAGGACGTGCTCGATCTGTTCGAGTCGCTGACGGGCGCGCGCCTGCTCTACGGCTTTCACCAGGTCGGCGGCACGCGCTACGACATCCCGGCGGGCTGGGCCCAGAAGTGCCGCGCCACCGTCGACAAGATCGACGGGCGCATCAACGAGTTCGAGTCGATGCTGGAGTCCAACGCGTTCTTCATGGCCCGCACCCAGGGTGTGGGCACCGTGTCGCGCGAGCTGGCGCAGGAGGTCGGCATCTCGGGCCCGCTCATCCGTGGCTCCGGTGTCAACTACGACATCCGCCGCGCCGAGCCCTACTCCTCCTACGAGGACTTCGACTTCAAGGTGCCCGTGGAGACGGCGGGCGACTGCTTCGCGCGCTATCGGGTGCGGATGATCGAGTTCCGCGAGTCCATCAAGATCGTGCGCCAGGCCCTGGACGGCCTGCCCGAGGGGCCCATCTCCTCGCGCCCCGGCGTCAAGTCGGTGGGGCAGGTACGCATCCCCAAGGGCGAGGCCTACGCGCGCGTCGAGGGCGCCCGCGGCGAGGTCGGCTGCTATCTCATCGCCGACGGCAGCGCCAAGCCCTACCGGATGAAGTGGCGCGGGGCCTCGTTCTCCAACCTTGCCGTCCTCCCGCACATCATCCCAGGCCACAAGGTCGCCGACGTCGTCGCCATCATGGGCTCCGTCGACCCCGTCTTCGGCGAGGTCGACCGCTAGCTCCATGTCGAGCGCGCTCTACGCCTTCGTGGTGGGGTTCATCGTGCTGAACGCGGTGGTGGGCATGGTCACCTACGTGACGCTGCTCGAGCGCAAGTTCGCCGCGCGCATGCAGTCGCGGATCGGGCCCTACCGGGTGGGCCCGCACGGCCTGCTCCAGCCCATCGCCGATGCCGTCAAGCTCATGATGAAGGAAGACATCGTGCCCCGCCTGGCCGATCGCGCCGTGTACAACCTGGCCCCCATCGTCTTTCTCGTGCCGTGCATGCTGATCTTCGCCACCCTGCCCTTCGCGCCGGGGCTGGGGGTGGCCGATCTCAACATCGGCATCCTCTTCTTCCTCGCCGTCTCCGCCATGGAGATCGTGGGCCTCTTCATGGGCGGGTGGGGCTCGAACAACAAGTACGCGCTGCTCTCGGCCATGCGGGCGGTCAACCAGATCATCTCGTATGACCTGCCCTTCCTCTTCATCGCCCTCGTTCCCGTGCTGCTGACGGGCTCCCTCAAGCTCTCGGACATCGCGGCGGCCCAGCCGGACCTGCTGCACTGGTTCATCTTCTATCCCGTCATCGGCCAGCTCGCCTTCGTCGCGTACATCGTGGCCACCCTGGCCGCCGAGAACCGCGTGCCCTTCGACATCCTCGAGGCGGAGTCCGAGCTGGTGGCGGGCTTCCGCGTCGAGTACTCCGGGATGAAATTCGCCCTCATCCAGCTCGGGGAGTACGCCCACATGATCGCCACGTCGTTCCTGGGCGCGCTGCTCTTCCTGGGCGCCTGGGACGGGCCGGGGTCGGCGGGGTCGCCGTGGCTGGGCGCGTTCTACTTCCTCCTCAAGGCCATGTTCGTCTTCCTGCTCGTGACGTGGATCCGGTGGAGCTTCGTCCGGATCCGGGTGGACCAGATCCTCGCCATCTCCTGGAAGCTCCTGATGCCGGTCGCTCTGGTGCTGCTCATGGCCACGGCCGTCGTCGTCACCTGGAAGGGGCCCGTCGGTGGATAGGCAGCTCGGCCAGAGCTTCTGGCACGACCTGGGCAACCTCGTGAGCGCCGTGGGGCGAGCGATGTGGATCACCCTCATCAATTTATTCCGCAAGCCCGTGACCGTGCATTATCCCGAGGTGAAGCGGGTCTATCCCGATCGCTTCCGCGGCCTTCTCGCCCTGACGTACGACAAGGAAACGGGGGAGGAGAACTGCATCGGGTGCCGGCTCTGCGAGTACATCTGCCCGCCCCAGGTGATCAAGGTGGAGATGCTGAAGGCGGAGAAGCGTAACTTCGCCAAGACCTTCACCCTCGAGCTCTACGCCTGCGAGTTTTGCGAGCTCTGTGTCCAGGTCTGTCCCACGGACGCCATCATCATGATGAAGTCCTTCGATCTGGCGACCTCGGACCGGCGCGAGCTCCTCTTGGACAAGGATCGCCTCCACAACATCGGGCTCGATTTCGAGCCGTCGTGGGCCACGGGCAACGGGCTGCGCGACATGCAGACGCCGCCCAAGGCGCCCGCCGCCCACGCCCCCGAGGCCGGCCCGGCCAGGGCGGAGGGCAAGCCCGAGTGACCCTGGAAGCCATAACCTTCTGGGCGCTCGGGGCCCTGCTCCTGGCCTCGGCTCTCCTGGTGGTCCTGACCAAGAACCTCTTCCACTCGGTGCTCTATCTGGCCCTGTCCCTCACGGTGACGGCGGGAATCTTCCTGGCCCTCGACGCGGAGTTTCTCGCGGCGGTCCAGCTCCTCCTCTACGCGGGCGGCGTCGTCACCATCGTGGTCTTCGCCATCGTGGTCACGGAGCGCCTGGTGGGCGCCCGCATCACCCAGACGAGCCGGCAGATCGTGACGGGCCTCGTCGTCTCCGGCGCGCTCCTCGTCGCCGTGCTCGGCTTCCTGCGCGGCGTCCCGCTGCCCGTGGAGCGGCCGCCCCTGGCCGTCGACGTCACGAGAGTCATCGGGCAGGTGCTCCTGACCGAGTTCGTGCTGCCCTTCGAGCTCCTCGCCGTGCTGCTGCTCGTGGGGCTCCTCGGGGCCCTCTACTTCGCGAGGCCTGAAGAGTAGGCATGGGCCTCGGCGCCTATCTCACCCTCGCCGCCGCCCTCTTCGCCATCGGCCTCTTCGGCGTCATCACCCGCCGGAACACCATCGGCATCCTCCTCGGCATCGAGCTGATGCTCAATGCCGTCAACATCAACCTGGTCGCCTTCGCGCGCTTCAACGCGGACGTGGTGGGTATGATCTTCACGCTCTTCACCATCTGCATCACGGTGGCGGAGGTTGCCCTCGGCCTCGCCATCACCATCCTGATCTTCCGCATCCGGCGCACCGTGGTCGCCGATCACCTGGACCTGCTCAAGGGATGAGCCCGCGCGCATGAGCGATCCCGCCCTCCTCGCCCTGACCGCGCTGCTCCTCCCCGCCGTCTCCTTTCTCGTGCTCGCCATCGTGGCGCCGCTTCGCCGCCACGGGCACGCGGCCGCCTATCTGTCGATCGCCCTCTCGGCCGCGTCGCTGGTGACCGCCGTGGCGGCCTGGCGGGTGAGCGCCGCGGGCGGGTTCGCGGAGCGGCTGTTCAGCTGGATCCCGGCCGACGCGGGGCCGCTCGCCGTGGTGGGCGTGCTCGCCGACGGCGACTCGACGCTGATGCTCATCCTGGTCGCCCTCGTCTCCTTCCTCGTCCAGGTCTACTCGCTGGGCTATCTCTCCGATGAAGCGCTGCCGTCGCTCGGCCGGTACTACACCTACCAGTCGCTCTTCGCGTTCTCGATGATGGGGCTGGTGCTCGCGCCGAACTTCGTCCAGCTCTTCATCTGCTGGGAGCTGGTGGGGCTCTGCTCGTATCTGCTCATCGGCTACTGGTACACGCGGCCCGAGGCCGCCCGCGCCGCCGTCAAGGCCTTCTGGATCACCAAGGCGGGCGACACCGGCATGCTGGTCGGCATCGTGCTCCTCTGGTACCAGACGGGCACCTTCGACTTCCTCCAGCTCCTGCAGCTCGCGGACACGGGGCTGATCCCGCTCGAGGGCCTCGGCGTCATAACCTTCTGCATCTATCTGGGCGCGGCGGGCAAGTCGGCCCAGTTCCCGTTCCACGTCTGGCTGCCCGATGCCATGGAAGGTCCCACGCCCGTCTCGGCCCTCATCCACGCCGCCACCATGGTCACGGCGGGCGTCTACCTGCTCACGCGCCTGGTGTGGCTCTTCCGGCTCACGCCCGACGTCATGGAGATCGTGGCCTGGAACGGCGCCTTCACCGCTCTCCTGGCCGCCGTGCTCGCGTGCGTGCAGACGGACATCAAGCGCGTGCTCGCCTATTCCACCGTCTCCCAGCTCGGCTACATGATGACGGCCATCGGCGCGGGCTTCGCCTCCGCGGGATTCCTCCACCTCCTGACCCACGGCATCTTCAAGGCCCTCCTCTTCCTGGGAGCGGGCGCCGTCATCCACGCGGTGGCCACCAACGAGATCTTCCAGATGGGCGGGCTCGGGCGGAAGATGCCGCAGACCACCATCGTCTTCGTCGTGGGCGCGCTCTCCCTCGCCGGCATCCCGTTCTTCGGCGGCTTCTTCTCCAAGGAGGAGATCCTGGGCGCCACCATGGCGGGCGGCTTTCCCGGCGCCTTCGCCATGCTCCTCTTCGCGGCCTTCCTCACCGCCTTCTACATGTTCCGCGTGATCTTCATCGCCTTCGGGGGCACGCCCGCGCCGGCGCACGGCGTTGCGGAGAGCCACGTGCACGACGCGCCGCCGTTCATGGCCCTGCCCCTCTGGATCCTCGCCGCGCTGGCGGTGGGCGTGGGCATCTTCCTCCCCTTGGTGCGCTGGGAGGCCGAGTTCGAGGCGCTTCACTGGATCACCTACGCGGCGATCACGGTCGCGGTGCTCGGCATCGCGCTCGCGTATCTCGTCTACCAGCGGCGCGCCATCAGCGCCGGCACCCTCGCGACGGTTTTCGCTCCCATCCGCATTGCCGCCGAGCACCGCTTCTGGCTGGATGACGTCTTCGCGGGCATCTATCGCTCGATCATCCTCCGCTTCTCTCTGATCGTCGGATGGGTGGATCGCTACCTCGTGGACGGCGTGCTCAACGTGCTCTCGGCCTGGACCCTCATGGCGGGCGACCGTCTCCGGCGCATCCAGACCGGCCAGCCCCAGGACTACGTCTACGGCATCGCGCTCGGGGTCATCGCCCTCCTCGTCTGGATACGGTGGCCGCGCTGATGCGGATCCCCGTGCTCTCGATCATCACCTGGGCGCCCTTCATCGGCGCCGTGCTCATCATGTTCCTCGCGCGCCACCGGCCGCTCCTCGTCCGCTGGCTCGCCCTCCTCTCCACCGGCACCTCGTTCGTGCTCTCGCTCGCCATCTACTGGGCCTTCGATCGCACGCAGGCCGACGTGCCGTTCTTCCAGTTCTACGAGGAGCTGCCGTTGGTGCCGCCGCTGGGCATCAACTATCAGGTGGGCGTGGACGGCATGAGCCTGCTCATGGTGCTGCTCACCAGCATCATCATCTTCGCGGGCGTCTTCGCCTCCTGGACGGTCAAGGAGCGCAGCCAGGAGTTCTACGCGCTCCTCCTCGTCCTCGTCACGGGCGTCTACGGCGTCTTCATCTCCCTCGACCTCTTCGTGCTCTTCCTCTTCTACGAGATCGCCGTGCTCCCCATGTACCTCCTGATCGGGATCTGGGGGTCGTCGGGGGAGATCCGACCCCAGGGCATCTTCGGGTGGGCGCTCCGGCGGACCGGCGTGGGCACCAAGGAGTACGCGGCGATGAAGCTGACCCTGTACCTGCTCTTCGGGTCGGCCTTCATCCTCGTGGGCATCCTCGCCCTCTACGTCGCCGCGGGCTCGTCGACCTTTTCCTTCCTCGAGATGGAGGGGATGCAGTTCGACCGGGGATTGCAGTCCTGGGTCTTCCTCGCCTTCTACGTGGGCTTCGGCATCCTGGCGGGCATCTGGCCGCTGCACACCTGGTCGCCCGACGGCCACGCCTCCGCGCCCACCGCGGTGTCGATGCTGCATGCGGGCGTGCTCATGAAGCTGGGCGCCTACGGCGTGGTCCGCCTGGGCCTGGGGCTCTTGCCCGACGGCACACAGGAGTGGGTGTGGCTCGTGGGCGCCATCGCCTGCGTCAACATCGTGTACGGCGCGCTCTCCGCCATGGCGCAGACCGACCTCAAGTACGTCATCGCCTATTCCTCGGTCTCGCACATGGGCGTGGTGATGCTGGGCATGGCGACCCTGACGGAGACCGGTCTCAACGCCTCCGTCTTCCAGATGTTCGCCCACGGGATCATGACCGGCCTCTTCTTCGCCCTCGTCGGCCTCGTCTACGAAAAGGCCCATTCGCGGGCGATCTTCTCCATGGGCGGCTTCGGCCAGATGATGCCGGGCATCGCCACGGCCTTCACGGTGGCGGGCCTCTCCTCGCTCGGGCTGCCCGCCACGGCCGGCTTCGTGGCCGAATTCATGACCTTCCTCGGCGCCTGGCAATCGACGCATCCGTGGTGGCTCTTCCCCGCGGTGATCGGAGCCTTTCTCACCGCGGTCTATGTCTTGCGCGTGACCAAGCAGATCTTCTGGGGACCCAAGGCCGCCGACCCGCACTTCCAGCACCTGCCCGACGCGCAGGGACCGGAGTGGGTGGCCCTCGTCCTCCTCGTCGGGACGCTCGTCCTCTTCGGGGTCGCGCCGGGCATCGCCATCGGGCCCGTGGACACGGCCACGCTGCCGCTCCTCCTCCGCCTGGGAGGCGCGCCGTGACGGCCGTCCCCCTGATTCCCGGCATGGCCCTCGAGATCGGTCTCGCCATCGTCATCCTGGTGGTGCTGCTCGGCGGCCTCGCCTTGCGCGGGCCGGACAAGCGTCGGATCGGCGTGGTCGCCGCCGTCGGGCTCGTGATCCTGCTGGGCCTGGCCTTCCGCGTCGAGCCCGGCTCCGTGCTCTTCCGCGGCACCTTCGTCCAGGACGAGCTGGCCATCTTCTCCAAGCGCCTCTTCCTCGTGGCCACGATCCTGGGCGTGCTCGCCTCCCTCAACCTCCGGGCGGAGACCTTCGCGCGCCGGGCCACCGAGTACTACGTGGCCATGCTCTCTTCCCTCCTCGGCATGTTCATCCTCGCCTCGGCGCGCGAGCTGATCCTGCTCTTCGTCGCCTTCGAGGTCATGTCCATTCCCCTCTACGTCCTGTCGGGCTTCCGCAAGCGGGAAGGGGAGGCGGTGGAGGCCGCGCTCAAGTTCTTCCTCATCGGCACGGTCTCCTCGGCCCTGATCGCGTATGGGCTGTCCTTCATCTACGGCATCGCCTTGACCACGGACCTGGCCGGCGTGGTCGGCGCGCTCCAGGACGGCCACCCGCTGCTGATCCTGGGCATGGTCCTCACGCTGGGCGGGCTGGGCTTCAAGATCGCGGCTTTTCCCTTTCACATGTGGGTGCCCGACACGTACGAAGCGGCGAACACCCCGTTCGTGGCGTGGCTCTCCGTGGCGCCCAAGGCCGCGGGCTTCGTCGTCATGTTCCGCCTCTACCTCGAGGGCGTGGGCAATCCCGTGCTGCTCTGGGTGCCGCTCATGACGGGGCTGGCCGCCGTCACCATCGTGGCGGGCAACCTGATGGCCATCCCGCAGCAGAACATCAAGCGGCTCCTGGCATACTCCGGCATCGCGCATATCGGCTATATGCTGGTGGGCTTCGCCGCCGTGTCCGTCAACGGCGTGGCCATGATGCTCTTCTACCTGGTCGCCTACCTCTTCGGGAACATGGGCGCCTTCTTCGTGGTGGAGGCGGTGGCGCAGGCCGACGGCTCCGAGGCGATCTCCGCCTACAAGGGGCTGGCCCAGCGCTCGCCCGTCCTCGCGCTGTGCATGCTCCTCTTCCTCCTGTCCCTCGGGGGCATCCCCTTCGTCGCGGGCTTCTGGGCCAAGCTCTACGTCTTCTGGGCGGCCGCGGAACAGGGGCTGTACTGGCTGGTGCTGCTGGGCGCCATCCTGACCGTGGTGGCGCTCTTCTACTATCTCCTCGTGGCCAAGCGCATGTACATCGACGCCCCGGAGCAGATGCAGCCGGTGCCCGTGCCGAGGCTCCTGGGTTTCTGCATCTTCGTCTGCGCGGCCGGTGTCGTCGTCATGGGCCTGTACCCCAAGCCCGTCGTCATGGCCGCTCTCCGCGCGGCCACCGGCCTCTTCTAGCGACCCGAACGGATCCGCGCAAAGCTTTCTCGGCATGGGGAAAGAGCGACCTGGCGTCCCCTTGGGGGGACCGGGTCACGAGAGCCAAAGCCCCTTCGGCGGGCTTCTTCGCGCCTGCTCCCTGTGGCACGGGCGATGCAGCTGTTCGATGAGACCCCTTTGAGCCATGACGATGCGTAAACGCGTAGTCACTCCAGTTCCCAAAGAAGCTCCGATCCCCGACGGAGATTGGCTGGACTTGGAGCACGTGGCCCAGGTCGAGGTCACCTCTGAGGATGCGGCGTATCCCGTCGAGTCAGCCCTGGGGCCCGGAGCAGAACCCGGTTGGCGAGCCGCACAACCGGGACAGCAAACCATCAAGCTGATCTTCGATACGCCGCAGCGGCTGAGGCGCATCTGGCTACTCTTCATCGAACCCGACGTCGTGCGGACGCAAGAGTTCGCCTTGTCCTGGTCGCCTGACGGCGGGCGATCGTTCAAGGAAATCCTCCGCCAGCAGTGGAACTTCAGCCGCCCTGGCGCGATTCGAGAAGTCGAGGACTACCACGTCGAGCTCTCCGGGGTGACCCAGCTCGATTTGACCATCGTCCCGGATCAACGTGGGGGTGACGCGCGGGCGTCGCTCGCGCGGTGGCGCCTGGCCTGATCTGCTATCTCGACAACAGATGAAAACCCCACGCCGTTCTCGCTGGATAGTTCCTGTCGCGATCCTCGGGATTCTCGTTCTTTCCTGCAGCCGAGCGTCGGCGATGTCCCCTGGCGACACGCTGCGCGAATTCTTTCGCCAAGCCGTCGCCGTGGTCGATGATCCACGGACCGAGACGCATCCTGAGGAGGCGCTCCGCAAGATTCGGAAGATGGCGGACACGGTTTTCGACGTACGCGAGGCTGCGCCCACGGCGCTGGGGCCTCATTGGAACGCGCGCTCGCCCGCGGAGCGCGAGGAGTTCACCCTTCTCTTCGGGCGTCTGCTGGAGCAGGCATATTTGAACCTGGTCACCTCCCTCATCGGGGGGCGCCGCATCAATATCCGATATGAAGATGAAACGACGGACGGCACCGCCGCGCTCGTCAAGACGACCATCCAGGCCAAAGACGGACGCAGCGTTCCCTTCGACTACCGTATGACGATGCGTCAGGGGCGATGGACGATACGCGATGTCATCGTGGAACGCGTCAGCCTGATCGACAACTATCGTGCGCAGTTCAAGCATGTGCTCGCGAGTACGCCGTACTCGGCACTCGTTGCAAGCATGAGGACAAAGACGAGTAACGATACGGTCGTGAAGGCCGGCACGACAGACTCCGCCACGTTGGCCGTGGGCCGTGAAGGTCGCTCGCAAGCGCCCTGAAGGACGCTCACCGTTACAGCTTCCCACCCGTCACCTCGCGCCGACATCCTCTCTCCTGATGAGGCCCACCAGCCTGCCGTCCGACGTGGTGATCGGGCAATTTGGAAGGTCATGGGTCAGCATGAACTTGTTGATGTCGTCGATCGATACGTGAGGGCGAAACGTGCTGGGACCGGGCCGCATGACTCGCTCGACCCGCTCCTCGTCTCCTTTTCGGAGCTCCTCGGCCCGGAGGAGTCCCAGGACGACGCGCTGGTCGTTGACGACTACACACGCATCCCATCCTGCCGCCGTCGCCCGTTCACGAGCCGCGCGAATCGGCTCCTCCAGTCTGCACGTCGGGACATCCCGGCGAGCCACGTCTCCAGCGCGAGCACGCGTGGCGTTCGTCCCTTCTGTTGGGAGCCCTGCCGCCAGCCAGTCGAGCTTTCCGCCGACGTAGTCGTACACCTGCTTGAACCCGAGGCTTTCGAGCCGCCACGCGGCTCGTGGACTCAGGTCTCAGGCCGTGTCCCAGCAGTAGACGAGTACGGGCCGGAGCGGATCGAGCTTTTCCTTGGCCTCGGTCTCGAGGTTTCGGAGCGGGAGACTGATGGCTCCCGGAAGATGGTCAGCCTCGAACTCGTCCCTGGGCAGCACCTCCACCACTCGCACGCCTTCCCTCATGAGTCGCCGGACGTCAGTGCGATCGATTTCTTGCGGCATCGGTACCCCCGCTTGGCTCGATCAAATCAGCCAACTCTGGCTCGAATTGTCAGGCGGCGCGCCTTGGCGGTCTTCAAGTTCACGATCGACTCTAGCTTAGTAGATTACCAGTCCCGGCGCAGTTGTCGCTTGACGCCGCCTCCGCAGGCGCTTAGAGTCGCCCTGGAATTCTCGCCCTTCAACCTCGGGGAGGCGCCCATGGCCCTGCATCGGAAATGGATCAACGCGAGTGCCGTGCTCACCCTCGCAACGTTCGCCGGGCCGGTTCTTGCGCTTGCGGGCTCCGCCGCCCCGTACAAACCGGCCAGCACGCCGCCGGCCGTCAGGCAGCAATTCAACAACGCGGCGCCACCACCAGCCCCGCCCAAGCAGAAGGTCAACAACGCCTCGGGAACTGCCACTTCCTCTGGAGCTGCCACTCAGAGCGGTAAGCCCAACACGACGACATCCACCCAGACCGGCCCCAGGCCGACCGTCCAGTCGCTGATGGAGGCCTTCCGCGCCGCCGCTGCGAAAGGCGCCCCCGGGAACCCCAAGATCCAAGGTGGCTCCAGCCAGAACGGCTCCAGGAATGCTCGGCTCGACCAGGAGAATGTGCAGGCGCCCAGCAATCAACGCGATCAGCCTACCGTCGAGATGAGGAAGCGGCAGGAGCAGCAGCGGCAGTTGGAGCAGGAGCGGCTGCGGCGGCAGCGGCAACTGCAACTGCAGCAGCAGGCCGCCAAACCCTAGGCGGCTCCCACCTTCGTTCTCCGGCGGGCGAGGCTTCCACAGAGCCCGTCGTCATGGCCGCTCTCCGCGCGGCCTCCGGCTGTTCTAGAAGGCTCCGCGCTGCATGGCCGCCTGGCGGGCGGCTACCCCCTCCGGACTGATGCCCCTGGTGCCGAGAACCGTAACAGGGGCTCTCGCTCCGCCTTGGTGGGTGCTTACGGTGGCCACGCGGTCAGAGGAAGGGGACCTGGAGCATGATCGTCCGATGAACATCAGGATGACCATCGGCAGGAAGCTCCTCGGGATGAGCGTGCTCGGGGCGATCCTTACCCTGGCCGTGGGCGTTGCCGGGTACTGGGGGATGCAGAGCATCTCGCGCACCACCCACGACATGCTGGCGCAGGAGGCCCAGATCGCCCGGCACTCCGCGCGCCTCCGCGCCCACGTGCTCGGGCTTCGCCGCTACGAGAAGGACATGTTCATCAACCTGGCCGACGCCAGGAAGGTCGACGACTACGAGAAGAAGTTCCAGGTGGAGCATCGCCACCTCACGGACCGGCTCGGCGACCTCAGGGGCCTCGCTGCCCGCACCGAGGACAAGGATCGCGTGGAAGCGATGAGCCGGGCCTTCAAGGAGTACTCCGCGGGTGTCGCCGAGGTGGTCGCGGGGATCAGGGCGGGGATGATCAAGACGACCCAGGAAGCCAACATCGCGATCACCAAGTACAAGGACGCGGTACACCGGCTGGAGAAGGTGGCCGAGGACTGGGCGTCGGACGCCAACGCGCAGATGATCCGGGCCGAAGACCTCGTGAAGGCCCAGATCCGGCGCTCCCTGACCACGCTGGCTGCCCTGGCATTGGCGTCGGTGGTGGCGGGTCTGTCGCTCGGCGCCCTCATCGCCCGAGGCATTTCCGCGCCCCTCCGCCACATGGGAGCGGTGCTCAAGGTGCTTGCCGAGGGCGATCTGACGAAGCGGCTGGACTACACGAGCCGGGACGAGGTCGGAGAGACGGCCCGCTCCTTCAACACCTTCATCGACAAGCTGCGCGACGCCATCGGGCGCGTGCAAGGCTCAGCGGGCCGGACGGCCCAGGCCTCCCAGCAGCTTTCCTCGTCATCGGAGGAGATGTCGAGCGCGACCCAGGCCCAGGCCGCCTCGCTCGAGGAGACGGCGGCGACCCTGGAGGAGATGACGGCCACCGTGAAGCAGAACGCCGACCATGCTCGGCAGACGAGCCGGCTCGCCGTGAAAGCTTGCGAGGTTGCCGAGAAGGGTGGGGAAGTGGTCGGCTCGGCGGTGGCGGCCATGGGCGAGATCAAGCGCTCGTCGAAGCAGATCGCGGACATCATCACGACCATCGACGAGATTGCCTTCCAGACGAACCTCCTGGCCCTCAACGCCGCCGTGGAGGCCGCGCGGGCGGGTGAGCAGGGACGAGGCTTCGCGGTGGTCGCGACCGAGGTGCGGAACCTGGCCCAGCGCAGCGCGGGAGCGGCCAGGGAGGTCAAGGCCTTGATCGGAGACTCGGTGCGCAAGGTGGAGGACGGTGTGACCTTCGTGCATCAATCCGGGGACACGCTGGCGGAGATCATCACGTCGGTGAAGCAGGTGGCCGACATCATCGCGGAGATCGCCGCCGCCTCGCAGGAGCAGTCGGCAGGCATCGATCAGGTGAGCAAGACGGTCATCCAGATGGACCGCGTGATGCAGGGCAACGCCGCCCAGATCGAAGAGCTATCGACCACGGCGCAGGCCATGGCGAGCCAGGCCCAGCAGCTCGAGGCCCTGGTCGCCCGCTTCAAGCTGAGCGAAGGTGAAGGGGCGAGCGAGGAGCGACAGCACATGCGATGGCGCCTCGACCCCTCCGACGCGCCTCCGCGACCGCGCCACGCGCTCGTGGATGTCACGCGCCCGTCTTAGGGACCGCGGCAGCGTGTCCATGGGCGCCCATCCTTGCCTTCCGCCCACTGCGGCAGCATAGTTCGTTCCCTGACCGGGGGGCTCGAGGATGACCAATTTGTCGGATAACGATCTGCGCCGGGAGGTTCGGGCCCGGCTTTCGAGCGGGGCGCTGTTTCCGACAGGCGGGAAGGTCTCTGCGAGAAGGAGCAGGGGCAAGTCTTGCATTGTCTGCGCAGAATCAATCTCAGCGTCCGAAATCGAGCACGAGATCGCGGGTCCAACGACTGTGTGGGCGCACTGGGCTGCTATTCGATCTGGCGGTAGGAATCCGATGCCGTGGCGCCGCCGGAAGCCGCGCCACAGGGTGCCAAGACGGTGAGGGTCCCATTTCATATTGATCGGCTGGATCATGACGGAGCTGATCCCGCGACAGCGGAGTACATGATCAGCATGGGCGGCAGGAAGGATGCCGTGGGAACCGTCCTCCTCGGCAAGCCGAAGGGGCTGAGTGCCCTCACGGCGCTTCTTCGCGGGCTCGAGGTGCCTGGCGCAGAGATCGAGACGGCATGCCGAGCCCTGACCAAGCAACTCCACCACGAGATTGCTCACGTGAAGGTGACGCCGGCGATTCTGCAGAGACTTCGCCTCTGAAGGACTATAATTGCCCAATGATCGAGCGAGCATTGGCGGGCGGGTTCCTGGTGGCTTTGACCGGGTTGGGGATGGTGAGCACCGCGAGGGCGCAAGACACTAGTCAGCCGCCGCCTCCGCCCGTGATCCTGACCTTGCCGGGCCGGCCAATTGAGTCTGCTGACAAGGCGATGACCGAGGCGATCAGGGATAGTATCCAGGCCCCGAAGCCGTCCGCCGCCCAAGAGTGGGTGCTTCAGCCTGACGGCTCCATGCGCAACACGCGCACCGGGGTGTCCATGGTGATCAGGAACATCTGCGCGCCCGGCGACATGGATCACGAGTTCGCGCTCGCCGCGTACAGGCAGGCGCAGGCCGGCAAGCCCCGCCGCCACTGACGGCTGGTCCGCTCGGTCCTGTGATGCTCGACTAGACTTGACGGTCTCGATAGGGCACGATACGCCTCGCAATACCGCCGTTGACCCCTGCGGTCTGACGAGCCCTTCGTAGAGGAGGCCCCCCATAGCACGCACGCTGCTCGACAAGGTGTGGGAAGCGCACACGGTCCGCATGCTGCCGTCCGGCCAGACCCAGCTCCTGATCGGCCTGCACCTGATCCACGAGGTGACGACGCCGCAGGCCTTCCAGATGATGAAGGACGCGAAGCTCAAGGTGCGCATGCCGGAGCGCACCTTCGGCACGCTCGACCACATCATCCCGACGACCGATCAGACCCGCCCCTACGCCGACCCCATGGCGGAGGACATGGCGGCGCACATGTACCGGAACATGAAGGAATTCGGGGTGCCGCTCTTCGACATGGCCACGGGCAAGCAGGGCATCGTCCACGTGATCGGGCCGGAGCTTGGCCTTAGCCAGCCGGGCATGACCATCGCCTGCGGGGACAGCCACACCTCGACCCACGGCGCCGTCGGCGCCATCGCCTTCGGCATCGGGACGACCCAGGTGCGCGACGTGCTCGCCACGCAGTGCCTCGCCATGGCCAAGCCCAAGCTGCGCCAGGTGCGCGTGGAGGGCGCGCTCGCCAAGGGCGTCTACGCGAAGGACGTGATCCTCGCCATCATCGGCACGCTGGGCGTGAAGGGCGGCGTGGGCTATGCCTACGAGTACGCCGGGGACACCATCGACCGCATGACCATGGAAGAGCGCCTCACCGTCTGCAACATGTCGATCGAGGGCGGCGCGCGCTTCGGCTACGTCAATCCCGACACGACCACGATCGAGTCTCTCCGCGGCCGGCCCTACGCGCCCCAGGGCGCGGCCTTCGACCGCGCAGCCACCTGGTGGAAGTCCGTGGCCACCGAGCCGGGCGCCGCGTTCGACGACGTGGCGCGCCTGGACGCCGCGGCCATCGAGCCCGTGGTCACGTGGGGCATCAACCCGGGCATGTCGGTGGGCGTGAGTCAGAAGATCCCCGCGCCCGACGCCCAGCCCGAGGCCGAGCGCTCCACCTTCCGCGAGGCGCTCGCCCACATGGGCTTCGCGGCGGGCCAGCCGATCAAGGGCGCCAAGATCGACGTGGCCTTCGTGGGCTCGTGCACCAACGGGCGCCTGTCCGATCTGCGCATCGCCGCCGAGGTGGCCAAGAAGGGCAAGGTGGCCAAAGGCGTGCGCGCGCTCATCGTGCCCGGCTCGCAGCAGGTGGCCAAGGCCGCGGAGGCCGAGGGCCTGCACGAGATCTTCCAGGCCGCGGGCTTCGAGTGGCGCAAGGCGGGCTGCTCGATGTGCCTGGGCATGAACGACGACAAGCTCCAGGGCCGCGAGATGAGCGCGTCCTCCAGCAACCGCAACTTCATCGGGCGCCAGGGCAGCCCCACCGGGCGCACCCTGCTCATGAGCCCGGCCATGGTCGCCGCCGCCGCCATCACCGGCGCCGTCACCGACGTGAGGGAAATCCTGAAATGAGCCCCACCGACTTCAAGCGCCACCAGATCTCGGGCCGCGGCATCCCCGTCACCGGCAACGACATCGACACCGATCGCATCATTCCCGCGCGCTTCCTCAAGGCCGTCACCTTCGAGGGCATGGGCGAGCACGCCTTCGAGGATGCGAAGAAGCAGAACCCCGAGCATCCGTTCAACCAGAAGGTGTACGAGGGCGCGTCCGTGCTGGTGGTCGGCCAGAACTTCGGCTGTGGCTCTTCCCGGGAGCATGCGCCGCAAGCGCTCATGCGCTGGGGCATCCAGGCCATCGTGGGCGGCTCCTTCGGCGAGATCTTCTTCGGCAACTGCGTGATGCTCGGCATCCCCTGCCTGGTCGCCTCTCAGGCCGACCTCGAATGGCTCCAGAAGGCCATCAGCCGTGCGCCGCAGACCCCGGTGATGGTGGACGTGGAAAAGCAGGAAGTGCGCTTCGGCGACCGGGTGATCAAGGCCACCGTGCCCGACGGCCCTCGCAACCAGCTCGTGGCGGGGACCTGGGACTCGACGGCGGTGCTGCTCGAAGCGGGCGCGGCGATCGAGGCGACGGCGGGGAAGCTGCCGTACGTCAAGGGGTACTAACCCCGCGCTGCCGCCAGTATCGAGGCGCGCTGGTGTAACGCCGGTGTGCCGAGTCGCTCCGCCCACGACGCGAACTCCGCGCGCGGTCCCATCCAACGCAGCACGTCCACGTCGGCGCCGATGGGCGCGTCCGTGCGCAGCGTGGCAAGCTTCCGGAAGAGCAGGACGCGCTCGCGTTGTTCCACGAGCGTCGCGGCCAGCCGCATCGCCCCGCGCAAGGACACGTCCCACTTCGTGGCCAGCTTGGGAATCTGCTCGAGGTGCTGATAGCGGGCGAGCACGGTCGCGGCAGATCTGGCGCCCCAGCCGGGCAGACCAGGGTAGCCATCCGCGCTGTCGCCCACGAGCGCCAGCCAATCGGGAATCGACGAGGGTGGGATCCCGAATTTTTGCCGCACCATCGATTCGTCGCGCATCTCGCGCGTGCGCCGGTCGAGCTGAACGATGCGGTCGCCGCGCACGCACTGCGCCAGATCCTTGTCCGGCGTGCACACGATGACCCGATCGACGCGGTCATCGGCAACGGCCATGACCGCAGCCGCCGCCAGCGCATCGTCCGCCTCGAACTCGACCATGGGCCAGACGACGACGCCGAGCGCGCCCAGCGCATCTTCCAGCGGCTGGAACTGGGCGTAGAGCAGCGGGTCCATGCCTTCACCCGTCTTGTAGCCGGGCCAGAGCAGGTTGCGAAAGGACTCGATGACGTGATCGGTGGCCACGCCCAGATGCGTGGCGCCGCCTTCCAGCATGCCCAGAATCGACCCCACGACGCCGCGCACCGCCCTCAGCTCCTCGGGAGCGCTCCGGTCGAAGGACGCAGCCGGCGAGAGGAAGTAGCGGAACAGCTCGTACGTCCCGTCGACCAGATGAACGACCACACCCGGAACGATACGCGAATGTATCCGGATTGATACACGAAGAGTCGGCGCCCACGATTTTCTGCTTGACAGCGTCTGACGGGCAAGTCGATCGGTCGGCGGCAGCTCTCGCAAGTGCCGGCCCAGCGGCGCGCGCGGGTCCGCCGGTACGCGATCGTGCAGGACCTGATCGAAAATCATTTCGCCAGGCGGGATTGACCATCCCGGACGCTCTCCCAACGCTCGAAAATCAGGGTGTAGAGTCGCTTCAGCAGAAGGAGGGCTCCCATGCAGAACCATTCGACGACTGTGCTTACCACTTCGCATCCCGCCGCGGAACTCGATCGGCTTGGCGACGAGATCGCCGAGCTGTCGGCCCACCTCGACGCGGCCACCGCGCGCCTGCTCGAGCTGATCCGAGCATTCGACGCCCGCGGCGGATGGAACACGGGCTTCTCCTCCTGCGCGGCCTGGCTCTCCTGGCGGGTCGGGCTGGATCTGGGCGCGGCCCGGGAGCGGGTCCGGGTCGCGCGCGCCCTCGGGACGCTGCCTCTTCTCGCCGAGGCGGTGGCCCGTGGGCAGCTGTCCTACGCGAAGGTCCGCGCCATCACTCGCGTAGCCACGCCGGAGACCGAAGCCCGCCTGCTGACGGTGGGACGGGCAGGCACGGCGGCGCACGTCGAGCGGATCGTGCGCGGGTGGCGATGTGTGGATCGACGCGCCGAGGCGCGGGAGGCGAAGCACCGGCACGTAAGCTGAGCCCTGCACGTGTATCAGGCCGAGGACGGCATGGTGGTCGTCAAAGGACGCCTCGAGCCGGAGGTGGGGGTGCTGCTCGTGCAGGCCCTGGCCGCGGCCCGAGAAAGCCTGTATCAGCGGCGCCGGCAGCGGGCCACGTTCAATGCAGGGGCCGGAGACGTTTCCGCGGAA
>DASQAK010000086.1:0-4982 GCA_035635755.1 Candidatus Methylomirabilota bacterium
GTCTTCCTTCTTGGCCAGGTTGAGCACGCCGATGACGCGGTCGCCCACGCGCACGGGCATGCACATGAACGAGCCGGTGCCGTAGCGGGGATCGTTGAGCTTGGCGAAGCGAGGATCGGATTCGATGTCGTCCACGATGACAGGCTCGCCTATCTGCGCCACCTTGCCCGCGATGCCCTCGCCGATCTGGATTTCGGCCTCGTCCTGGAGGCCCTCCGGGAGCCCGCGCGAGGCGGCGATGCGCAGGGTCAGCTTCTCCTGGTTGAGCAGCATGATGGAGCCGATATTGGCCCGGACAGCGCGCATGGTGCTCTGGAGCACGGAGGCGAGCAGGTCCTGGATATTCGGAATGCGGGCGGAGATCTCGACGACTTCGTTGAGGGTGCCCAGCTTGAAGACGAGGTCCTCGAGCCGCTGCGTCGAGGCGCGGAGGTCTTCGAGCATCTGGTGGAAGGCCCCGGCGAGCTGGCCGATCTCCGCGACCTGCCCCAGCGCGGGGACCCGCCTCGGCTCCGTCGCGTCGGGCAGGGGCTCGTCCGGCAGGACTGGGAGATTGACCTCTCTGGCCAGCCGGGCGATCTGGTCCACCAGTCGCCTGAACACAACGAATCCCAGGCAGGCGATGATGAGGGCCATGAAGGAGGCGAACTGCGCCTCGGTCTTCGTGATGAGGTCGGAGACGGACAGGAGGGACACGAACAGCATGAGGGGCAGCACGGCCACGAGGACGAAGATGACGGCGGCCGCTTCGCGCAGGCTCATGGCTTTGGACACGAAACCCCGGAGCCTCATGGGTGATTGGGAACTACTGTAGAATCCCCGCCGTTCATTCTCCAAGCTAAACCGCCAAACCCGGGGAGGGAGACATGGCCAATCCGCTCAGCCGCCGGCAGGTCCTGAAGTATGGCGCCTTTACGACCGTGGGTGGTGTCCTGACCCCCGGCGTCTCGCTGGCCCAGGCCATCGTCACCGACACCAAGGGCATTCTGGCCCGTGACGTCCAGCTCTCCGTGGGCGGCACGGCCATCCCCGCCTACGACGCGCGGCCGGAGAAGGCCGGGCGCCATCCGATCGTTCTCGTCATCTCGGGTTTCACCGGCAATACCGAGCAGAACAAGGATGTGGTCCGGCGCTTCGCCCAGGCCGGCTTCTACGCCATCGCCCCCGAGCTCTACTTTCGCGAGGGCGGGATGCAGGGGAAGGACTTCCAGCAGATGAGCCAGATCTCGGGCAAGGTCACCCGCGCCCAGTATCTGGGCGATCTCGGCGCTGCCGCCGACTACGCCAAGGGGCAGTCGTGGGCGCGTGCGGACCGCATCGGGGTCACGGGCTTCTGCGGCGGGGGCGCGCTGACCCTGCACTTCACGGCGGAGTATCCCGGCGTGGCGGCGGCCGCGCCATGGTATGGCCAGGTCAAGCGGACGTATCCCGACGCGCCTGGCGTGGACCCCTTCAGCCTCGCGGGCAAGATCAAGGTGCCCGTGCTCGGGTTCTACGGCGAGGCGGACACGGGCATTCCGGTGGAGGACGTGAAGCGCTTCGAGGCCGAGCTGAAGAAGACGAATCCCAACGTCGAGTTCGTGACCTATCCGGGGGCACCGCACGCGTTCTTCTCGGACGACCGGCCGCAGATCTACAAGAAGGAGGCGTCGGAGGATGCGTGGAAGCGGTGCGTGGCGTTCTTCGACAAGCATCTGAAGTCTTAGCGTTCTAGGAGACGCGCGCCTTCGGCGCGCCTCGACGGATCGGGCCCGCGCGGGAGCGGGGCGCCGTCGTCCGCTCAACCTCCTCGCCTCGCGCGCCACCTCGCTCGGGCGCCTCCGCCGGCCCCCCATCCCCCGAGACGGGGGGTCGCTCGTCGCCCTGCTTCGCAGGGACGACTCGCGGGGCGGAGGCGCCCTGCGCTTCGGGGCGCGCTACGGCTCGTCGGATTCGCTCCCGACGGCGCCCCGCTCCCGCGCGGGCCCGATCCGTCGAGAAAGCGTGTGGGGCTGTGCTGACGGCTCGGCGTGTGTCGGTTAGCTGGCGATGGCGGGGGTGGTTGCGGGGGCGTGGCGGGCGGGCGTGGGACGGACGCTGATGGGCTCTTCCTTGATGAGGAGGGAGAGGCCGGAGGCGATCAGGGCGAGGACGGCCGCGGAGAGAAAGGCCCAGGCATAAGAGCCGGTAGCGTCGAAGATGGCGCCGCCCGCCCAGGCACCGAGGGCCGAGCCCACCTGGTGCGAGAAGTAGATCCAGCCCGAGAGGGTGCCCACAGAGAGCCGGCCGAAGATATTGGCGGTGAGCGTGGTGGTGGGCGGAATGGTCGAGATGTAGTTGAGGCCGAAGATGGCGGCGAAGATGTGTAGCGAGGGAACGTTCCAGACATAGAGCAAGAAGATGAGCGAGACTCCCCGCAGGCCGTAGTAGATGGACAGCGGGACCTTCCGGCCGAAGCGATCGCAGATCCAGCCCGAGGCGATGGTGCCCACGATGTTCATGGCCCCCATGAGGCCGAGGGCCTGGGCCGCGTGCATCTCCGAGAAGCCGTGCTCGGTCGCGTGGGGCACGAGGTGGGTGAGCACGAGGCCATTGGACGTATACCCACAGACGAAGAAGGTGGCGGCGAGGAGCCAGAAGGCCGGCACCTGCATCGCCTCGCCGACGGACACACGACGGGTATCGAGCGTGGAGCCGAAGGCCGTGTCACTCGCCGAGCCCGCTCCGTAGGGCTTGAGCCCCTTGTCGGCGGGATCGTCGCGCACGAGCCACAGAATGACGGGGAGAGCGAAAACGAGGATGCCCACACCGAGCCAGAGAAAGGACGAGCGCCAGCCGTAGTGGCGGATCAGGAGCATGGCCAGCGGTACGATCAGCATCTGGCCGGCCGACATGGCGCCGCCCAGGATGCCGAGAATCAGGCCCCGCCGCGCGACGAACCAGCGCGCGGCCACCGTGGCCGCCGTGGCGAGCCCGAGCCCGCCGGCGCCGCCGGCCATGAGCAGTCCGGCGAAGAGGTACATCTGCCACAGATGGCCGATGAACGCGGAGAGCACGGTGCCGAGCCCGAGCGTGACTGTCGCGAGCAGCATCACGCGGCGAGGCCCCCAGGTATCCGCGAGCCAGCCGACGGTCGGTCCGACGGCGCCGAGGACGAAGAGGGACAGAGCAGCGGCTCCGGAAAGCTGCTGGCGGCTCCAGCCCATCTCGGCCTCGATCGGTTTGATGAAGACGCCGAACATGGCGCGCACGCCGGAGCCCGCGAGCATCACGACGACGACAGCCGCGAGGACTATCCAGCCGAAGTACAGCGTCTTCCGCGAGTCGGTCACGAGGTCTCTCCGGGAACTTTTCGCTTGAGACGTCGCCCGGGCCCCGAGAGATTCATCGCGCGAGCGTGACGAGCCCCCGGCGATATTCCTCGCCGGGGGCCGATGGGCAGCGACGCCGAGCGCCCGTCACGCGGGCTTGGCGTCGACCTGCTTGCGGAAGACGATCTCGCCGCCCTGGGCGTCGGCCACCACGGTATCGCCCTCCGCGAACTCGCCGCTCAGGATCTTGAGGGCGAGCGGGTCCTGGATCAGGCGCTGGATGGCCCGCTTGAGGGGCCGGGCGCCGTAGACGGGATCGTAGCCCTCACGCGCGAGCAGCTCCTCGGCCGCGGGCGTCAGGGTGAGGGTGATCCGCTTGTCGGCCAGGCGCTTCAGGAGGAAGGCCATCTGGATCTTGACGATGCGGCCGATCTCCTCGCGGCCCAGCGCCTTGAAGACCACGACCTCGTCGATGCGGTTCAGGAACTCCGGCCGCAGCGACTGGCGCAGTGTCTCCATGATCTGGGCGCGCAGCCGCTTGGGCTCCTCCTCCTCGCGGAAGAGGTGGCTGCCGAGGTTCGAGGTCATGATGACCACGGTGTTCCGGAAGTCCACCGTCCGGCCGTGGCCGTCGGTGAGCCGCCCGTCGTCGAGGAGCTGGAGGAGCACGTTGAAGACGTCACCGTGGGCCTTCTCGATCTCGTCGAAGAGGATGACGGAGTACGGGCGCCGGCGGACGGCCTCGGTCAGCTGGCCGCCCTCGTCGTAGCCGACATAGCCGGGGGGGGCGCCGATGAGCCGCGCCACCGCGTGCTTCTCCATGTACTCGGACATGTCGATGCGGATCATGGCCCGCTCGTCGTCAAAGAGGAACTCCGCGAGGGCCCGCGCCAGCTCCGTCTTGCCCACGCCCGTCGGCCCCAGGAACAGGAAGGAGCCGATGGGCCGCTGGGGATCGGAGAGCCCGGCGCGCGCGCGGCGGACGGCATTGGCCACGGCCGCGATGGCCTCGCTCTGCCCCACCACACGGCGGCCCAGGCGCTCTTCCATCTGGACGAGCTTCTGGACCTCCGCCTCGAGGAGGCGCGTCACGGGAATGCCCGTCCACTTGGCCACCGTCTCCGCCACGTCCTCCTCGTCGACCTCTTCCTTGAGCATGCGCTGGCTCTTCTGCAGCTCGGCCAGGCGCTCGTTCTCCACCTTGAGCCGCGCGTCCAGCTCGGCCAGCGTGCCGTACTGTAGGCGCGAGGCGCGCTCGAGGTCGCCGCGCCGCTTGGCCTCCTCGATGGCCATGCGGGCCGCCTCGGTCTCCTCAGAGATCTTGCCGATGGCCGTGATGGCGGCCTTCTCCGCCTGCCAGTGCGTCTTCAGCGCGGCGGACTTCTCCTTGAGCTCGGCCAGCTCCGCGTCAAGGCGGGCCAGGCGCTCCTTGGAGACGGGGTCCGACTCGCGCGCCACGGACACCCGCTCGATGCCGAGCTGCATGATGCGCCGCTCGATCTCGTCGATCTCGTGGGGCAGCGAATCGATCTCGATGCGCAGGCGAGAGGCGGCCTCGTCGATGAGGTCGATGGCCTTGTCGGGGAGGAAGCGGTCCGCGATGTAGCGATGCGAGAGCACGGCCGCGGCCACGAGGGCCGAGTCCTTGATCTTGACCTTGTGGTGGACCTCGTACTTCTCCTTGAGGCCGCG
>DASQAK010000087.1:0-2645 GCA_035635755.1 Candidatus Methylomirabilota bacterium
TGACCTGCGGCTTCACCCGCTCCTCGGGCGTCATCGAGCCGATGATGGCCTCGTACTTCCTGAGGTCCTGCTCCTCGCCCTTGAGCTCTTTCGGCATGCCCTTGGCGCCCTTGAACATCGGCACCATGTCCAGGAGCTGGCTGAGCGGCCCCATGGAGCGGAGCTGCTTGAGCTGGGCGGCGAAGTCTTCGAGCGAGAAGCTCTCGTCGCGGATCTTCCGCTCCAGCTCCGCGGCCTGCGTGGCGTCGACGTGGGCCTGGGCCTTTTCGACGAGCGAGAGCACGTCGCCCATCCCCAGGATGCGCTGGGCGAGACGATCGGGATGGAAGGGCTCGAGGGCGTCGCTCTTCTCCCCCACGCCCACGAAGGCGATGGGCCGGCCCGTCACCTCTCGCACCGAGAGGGCGGCCCCGCCGCGGGCGTCGCCGTCCATCTTGGTCAGGATCACCGCATCGATGCCGACGGCGGCGTTGAACCTGTCGGCCACCGTGATGGCGTCCTGGCCCGTCATGGCGTCCACGACGAGGAGCACGTGATGGGGCCCCGTCTCCTTCTTGATGGCGCGGAGCTCGTCGAGCATCTCCTCGTCGACGTGAAGGCGTCCCGCCGTGTCGAGGATGAGCGGCGAGAGGCCCCGCTGGGCCGCCTCGTCGTGAGCCGCCCGGCAGATGTCCACGGGCTTCCGCGATTCCTCGCCCAGCACGGGAATGCCGAGCTCGTGGCCGAGCCGACGCAGCTGCTCCATCGCGGCGGGGCGGTAGACGTCGGCCGAGGCGAGGATGGGATGCTGCCCCTGCTTCTGGAAGTGACGGGCGAGCTTGGCGGCGGAAGTGGTCTTGCCCGAGCCCTGCAGGCCCACCAGCATGACGACGGTGGGCGGATGCGAGGCCAGAGCGAGCCGATGGCCCGAGCCACCCAGCAGCTCGATCAGCTCGTCGCGGACGATCTTGACGACCTGCTGGCCCGGCGTCAGCGACGTGAGCACGTCCTGACCTACGGCCTTGACCCGAACGCGCTCGATGAAGCCCTTCACCACTTTGAAATTGACGTCCGCTTCGAGAAGCGCCACGCGCACCTCGCGCAGCGCCTCCTGGATATTCTCCTCCGTCAGCCGGCCAAATCCGCGGAGCCGGTCGAAGATGCCCGTGAGGCGCGTGGTGAGGCTGTCGAGCATGGCTTAACCCCTGAAGGAGCCTTCAAGAAACACTAAAGACTACTGATGGAGGGGGAAAAAGTCAAGCCTACTTCAATACTTCCGACGCACCCCGCAAATCCTTCACAGCCTGGGCCGGATCCTGGGCGCCGAATATGGCCGATCCAGCCACCAGCATGGTCGCCCCCGCCCTGGCCAGGGGCCCCGCCGTGTCGCTCTTGACGCCGCCGTCCACGGAGATCTCGATCGGCCGTGCGCTGACCAAACTCTTTACCTGGCGCACCTTTGCGATCGAAGAGGGTATGAAGGACTGCCCTCCGAAGCCCGGATTGACCGACATGACCAGGATGAGATCGAGGTCGTCCAGCACCCATTCGATGGCCTGGGGCCCCGTGGCCGGGTTGAGCGCCACCCCGGCCTTGGCCCCGGCTTCCTTGATCTGGTGGAGGATCCGGTCCAGATGGGTGCAGGCCTCGACATGGACCGTCAGCATGTCCGCGCCCGCGCGAACGAAGGTCTCGATGTAGCGCTCGGGCTCGACGATCATCAGGTGGACGTCCAGGGGCAGCCGCGTGCGCTTGCGGATGGACTCGATCACGGGCGGCCCGATCGTCAGGTTGGGCACGAAGCGGCCGTCCATGACGTCCACGTGAAGCTGATCGGCCCCGCCTGCCTCGACCCGCGCCACCGCCTCGCCCAGCGCGGCGAAATCCGCGGAGAGAATGCTCGGCGCGATCTTCATGCTCAGTCGACCTTACTCCATCGGTTGCGGTCTCGCAAACGCGAGGACGCTTCGAAGCTTGTCACGGACGTTTCCGTAGCCTGATCGCGGTGAAGCCGTCGGTGCCGTGCACGTGGGGAAAGAGGCGGACGTAGCCCGCGGGGTCGGGCGCCACGGGAAAGCCCTCGGGGGGATCCACCTGCCATGGCCCGTGGCCCTCGAGGAGCGTGGCGACGACGGCCTCGTTCTCGTCGGGCTCGAGCGAGCACGTGGCGTAGACGAGACGACCGCCCGGCTTCACCATGGAGGCGGCGGCCTCGAGGATGGTCCGCTGCTTGTCCTGGAGGCGCCGCAGGTCCTCCTCGGTGCGGCGCCACTTCACTTCCGGATTGCGGCGGAGCACGCCCAGGTTGGAGCAGGGCGCGTCTACCAGCACGCGATCGCACTTGCCCTTCCAGCGCCCGGCCAGCGCCGCCGCGCCGCCCACGCGAGGCTCGATGATGGTGATGCCGAGGCGCGCGGCGCTCTTCGGCACCAGCTTGAGCCGGGCCGCCTGCGGATCCATGGCGACGATGCGCCCGCGGTTTCGCATCAGCTCGGCCAGATGGGTCGCCTTGGTTCCCGGCGCGGCGCAGGCATCGGCCACCAGCTCCCCCGGCTGAGGGTCGAGGAGCCGCGCGACGAGCATGGAGGCCTCGTCCTGGATTGTGCACCAGCCCGCGGCGAAGGCGGCCCAGCGGCCGACGGCGCCGCGCTCGATCAGGAGCCCCT
>DASQAK010000088.1:0-18455 GCA_035635755.1 Candidatus Methylomirabilota bacterium
CATCACCTCGGGGACTCCACCGGCCAGGAAGACCCGCACGGTTGGATGATTGCGCGGGCCATTGGGCAGCGCGTCGACCAGGCGAGGCACGCGACGGTTGATCTCGACCCACTCTTCCACCGTCGGGCGGCGCAGGCCCGCGGCATGGGCGATGGCGGGGATGTGCAGGAGCAGATTCGTGGAACCGCCGAACGCCGCGTGAACGACCATGGCATTCCGCACGCTGGCGTCCGTCACGATGTCGCGTCCCTTGAGGCCGCGAGAGCGCAGCGCGGCCATCGCGCGCGCGGAGCGAGTCGCCATGTCGAGCCAGATGGGCTGGCCCGATGGCGCGAGCGCGGAATGAGGCAGCGAGAGTCCGAGCGCCTCACCCACCACCTGGGAGGTCGCCGCGGTGCCGAGGAACTGGCAGCCGCCCCCCGGCGTCCCGCAGGCGCGGCAGCCCAACTCGGCCGCGCGCTCGAGCGAGACTTCGCCCTGGGCGAAGCGCGCCCCCAGGCTCTGCACGCGCCCGGAGTCTTCTCCGTCCTTCGGCGGCAGCGTCACGCCGCCGGGCACGAGCACGCAGGGCAGATCGCGCATGGCGGCCAGGGCCATCATCATGGCGGGCAGGCCCTTGTCGCAGGTGGCGATGCCGAGCACGCCCTGGCGCGTGGGCAGCGAGCGGATGAGCCGGCGAAAAACGATGGCGGCGTCATTTCGATAGGGCAGGCTGTCCATCATCCCCGTCGTCCCCTGCGTGCGGCCGTCGCAGGGATCGGAGACGAAAGCGGCGAAGGGCAGGCACTCGAGTCGCTTGAGCTCGGCGGCCGCCGCCTGCATGAGCAGGCCTACTTCCCAGTGCCCCGTGTGGTACCCGAGCGCGATGGGATGGCCGTCTGGAGCGCGCACACCGCCCTGGGTGGAGAGCATGAGGAATTGCGGACGGGTGAGCTCGCGCGGATCCCAGCCCATGCCCGCGTTCTGGGTCAGCCCGAAGAGATCTCCGCTCGAGCTCTCGAGTAGCATCTCGGCGGTGAGGGGCAGGCTGCCGCTCGGACCAGCGCCCGCCGTCTGGACGGTCCAGAGCTCTTTGGAGGATTCGACGATGTCCTCGAAGCCGACGCGCAGTGTTGGGGTCATGGGTGGTAGCATACGTCAAGTCCGCTCCTCCGGCGGGCCCGGGAGGCCACATGCGTATCCGCTACTCGCGCTGGGACGGCTCGCAGTCCGTCCCCGATCTCGACGCCGACGAGATCCTTTCGGCCATCTCCGACGACCTCCTGGCCGATGGCGATCTCTGGAGCGCCCTTCGCCGCATGTACCAGCGCGGGGCTCAGACGCCGCAGGGGCGCATGCCCGGCCTTCAAGATCTCCTCAAGCGTCTCCGCAAGGAGCGCCAGCAGAAGCTCGACCGCTATGATCTGGGCTCGGCCATGGAGGACATCCAGAAGAAGCTCGCCGACATTCTGCGGACGGAGCGCCAGGGGATCGAGCAGCGCGTGCCGCAGGGCGCGGAGCGCGACAAGAAGATGGAGCGCCTGGACCAGATGCCGCCCAGCCCCGCGGGTCGCATCCGCGCGCTGCAGAGCTATGACTTCACCGAGCCCGAGGCCAAGCGGAAGTTCGACGAGCTCCTGAAATCCCTCCAGCAACAGATGATGCAGCCCTTCCTCCAGAACATGCAGCAGGGGCTGCAGAACATGACGCCGCAAGATATCCAGCGCATGCGCGAGATGATGCGCGATCTCAACCGCATGATGCGCGACCGCCTCAACGGCGAGGAGCCCGATTTCCAGGGTTTCAAAGACAAGTGGGGCCAGCAGTTCCCCGGCGCGGAGAGCCTGGACGACGTGCTGGAGCAGATGGGCCGGCGCATGGGCCAGATGCAGTCGCTCATGGAAAGCCTCTCGCCCGAGCAGCGCCAGCAGATGCAAGACATGATGCGCTCGCTCTTCATGCAGGACGAGCGGCTCGAGGCCGAGATGCGGCAGCTCGCGGCCAACCTCGAGCAGCTCATGCCCATGGACTCGATGCGCCAGCGCTACGAGTTCCGCGGCGAGGAAGAGCTGGGCATGCGCGAGGCCATGGAGCTCATGAGCGAGCTGCAGCAGATGGACGAGCTCGAGCGCCAGCTCCGCTCCGCCCAGGACCAGGACGACCTCCAGGCCATCAACCCCGAGCAGGTGGAGCGCCTCCTCGGCGAGGAGTCGGCGCGGGATCTCGAGCGGCTGCGCGAGCTGGCGCGCAAGCTCGAGGAGGCGGGCTACCTCGACCGCCAGGGCGACAAGACGGAGCTGACGGCACGCGCCATCCGCAAGATCGCCGACAAGGCGCTGCGCGATATCTTCTCGCATCTCAAGCGCGACCGCTTCGGCCGCCACATGCTCAACCGTCGCGGGGCGGGCGGCGATCCGACCGACGAGAGCAAGATCTACGAGTTCGGCGATCCCTTCCTGCTCGACCTCAAGGAGACGGTGATGAATGCCGTGGAGCGCACGGGCCAGGGCACGCCCGTCCGCCTCATTCCCGGCGACTTCGCGGTGTACCGGACGGAGTTCTCCACGCAATCCGCCACGGTGGTGATGCTGGATCTCAGCCGCTCCATGATCTACAACGGCTGCTTCCTCCCCGCCAAGAAGGTGGCCCTGGCCCTCAACGCGTTGATCGCCGGCCAGTTCCCGCGCGACCAGCTGCACATCATCGGTTTCTCGCTCTACGCGCGCGAGTTCAAGGCCGACCAGATTCCGGGGCTCAACCCCAGCGAGACGAGCATCGGCACCAACATGCAGGCGGGCTTCCAGCTCTCGCGCCAGCTCCTGGGACGGCAGAAGGGCGGCAACAAGCAGATCATCATGATCACGGACGGCGAGCCGACGGCGCACATGGAAGACGGCGAGCCGGAGTTCGCCTATCCGCCCACGCGCCGCACCATCCAGGAGACGCTCAAGGAAGTGCAGCGCTGCACGCGCGAGGGCATCACCATCAATACCTTCATGCTCGAGCAAAGTCGGATGCTCACGGCCTTCGTCGAGCAGATGGCCAAGATCAATCGCGGCCGCGCCTTCTTCGCCACTCCCGAGCGCCTGGGCGAGTACGTCCTCGTGGACTACGTCGCCAACAAGCGCCGCGCCGCCTTCTAGCGCGGAGAGCTATTGTCGGCGATCTCCGTCCAGCACCTGAGCCGCTGGTGGGGCGCGATCCGCGCGGTGGACGATATCAGCTTCGAGGCCCCCGCCGGCAAGATGCTGGTCCTGCTCGGGCCCTCGGGCTGCGGCAAGTCCACCACGCTCCGCCTCATCGCCGGCCTCGAAGCGGCCACGAGCGGGCGCATCCTGATCGGCGGGGTGGATGTGACACACTTGCCCCCGGCCGAGCGCCGCCTGTCCATGGTCTTCCAGTCCTACGCGCTCTTCCCGCATCTGTCCGTGGCCGAGAACATCGTCTTCGGACTCCGCGTGCGCAAGGTGCCGAGGCTGGAGCGTGCCGCCCGACTGGGGCGCGTGGCCGACCTCCTCGGGCTGGGCGCGCTGCTCGACCGCAAGCCCTCCCAGCTCTCGGGCGGCCAGCAGCAGCGCGTGGCGCTCGGCCGTGCCATCATTGCCGAGACGGCCGTCTGTCTCATGGACGAGCCGCTGTCCAACCTGGACGCCCAGCTCCGCCACGACATGCGGCGAGAGATCAGGAGCATCCAGCAGAAGCTCGGCATCACCATGGTCTACGTCACGCACGATCAGACCGAGGCCATGAGCATGGCCGACCAGGTCATCCTCCTGCGCGACGGCCGCGTCGAGCAGGACGCCCCGCCCGCCGAGCTCTACGCGCGGCCCGCCGGCATCTTCGCGGCGCGCTTCATCGGCACGCCGCCCATGAATATCCTTTCGCTCGCCGACTCGCCGGGCGGCGCCGTGATCGCGGGCAGCGCGGGGCCGGTGGTGCTGCCGGGCCGGGGCGCCGGGCTTTCTCTGGGGGTAAGACCGGAGGATATTTATTTGGCCTCGCAGGGCGGGCGATTGACCTCGCAGGTCGGTCGGCTCGGACCAGAGGGCGGGCTCCCCGCGACTGTGATCGCTGTCGAATATCTCGGCGCCGATTCCATCCTGAGCTGCGCCGCCGGCACCCAAACCCTCGCGGTGCGCGCGCCGGGACGAGTCGAGCTGCTGCCCGGCGCCGCCGTGCACCTGAGCTGGAGCAAGGACGCGGTCCACGTCTTCGACCCCGAACGAGGAGGAGAGCGCGCATGAGCGTGACAGGCATCGCACGCGCAACGGCGGTCATTCTGCTGGTGTTTCTGGCCGGCGGCGCGATTCCCGCTGCCGCCCAGGCGCCGGTGGAGCTGACCTTCTACTACCCGGTGGCGGTGGGCGGCCCCGTGACCAAGATCATCGACGGGCTCGCGGCGGACTTCCAGAAGGAAAACCTCGGCATCAAGGTCAAGCCGATCTACTCGGGGACCTACCAGGAGACCATCGTCAAGGTGTTGACGGCCCTCAAGAGCGGCGAGCCCCCGCAGATGTCGGTGCTGCTCTCCACCGACATGTTCACCCTCATCGACGAGGACGCCATCATCCCCTTCGCCGAGGCGGCGACGAGCGCGGAGGACAAGGCCTGGATGAAGAGCTTCTTCCCGGCCTTCTTGCTCAATAGCCAGACGGGCGGCAAGACCTGGGGCATACCCTTCCAGCGCTCGACCATCGTCCTCTACTGGAACAAGGAGGCCTTCAAGGAGGCCGGGCTCGATCCGAATCGCCCGCCCGCGAGCTGGGCGGAGCAGGTCGAGTACGCGCGCAAGCTGACCAAGCGCGACGCCAGTGGCAATGTCACCCAGTGGGGGCTCAAAGTGCCGTCCTCCGGCTTTCCCTACTGGCTCTTCCAGGGCTTCACCACCCAGAACGACGTGCTGCTGATGAACCCGGCGGGGACGGAGACGTACTACGACAGGTCCGCCGTCATCGAGGCGCTCCAGTACTGGGTGGATCTGAGTCAGAAGCACAAGGTGATGCCGACGGGCATCATCGAATGGGGGACGACGCCGAAGGATTTCTTCGAGCGCCAGACGGCCATGATGTGGACGACCACGGGCAACCTCACCAACGTGAAGAACAACGCCAAGTTCGACTTCGGCGTGGCCATGCTGCCGGCGGGCAAGCGCCGCGGATCACCCACGGGCGGCGGCAACTTCCACATCTTCAAGAAGAGCACGCCCGCCCAGCAGGCGGCCTCGCTCAAGTTCATCAAGTGGATCAGCTCGCCCGCGCGCGCGGCGCAGTGGGGCATCGACACGGGCTATGTCGCCGTGCGACCCGACGCCTGGGAGACGCCGGTGATGAAGCAATACGTGACGGGCTTTCCGGCGGCTGCGGTGGCGCGCGACCAGCTCCAGTACGCGGTGGCGGAGCTGAGCACGCATGACAACCAGCGCGTGACGAAAGCCCTCAATGACGGGCTGCAGGCCGCGCTGACCGCGGCCAAGACGCCCGAGCAGGCCATGAAGGACGCCCAGCGCGAGGCCGAGCGCATCCTGCGTCCGTACCGACGCTAGGGCCACATCCGAACGTGCGTAGAACGAACCTGCACGGGTGGCTCTTGCTGCCCGCGGCCGTGCTGCTCGTCACCTTCACGCACTACCCGACGGTGGCCACGCTCTACCACAGCTTCTTCTCCACATCCAAACCGGGGCGGCCGACCGCGTGGATCGGTTTCGACAACTACCGCAACATGGTGGAGGACCCGGTCTTCTGGCAGGTTCTCGCCAACAATCTCTGGTACGCGCTCGCCACCATTCCGCTGTCCATCGCGCTCGCCATCCTGATGGCGGTGTGGGTCAACGGCAAGATCGCCGGCCGCGGCCTCCTCCGCCTGTCCTTCTTCACGCCGACCGTGCTGCCCATGATCGCCGTCGCCAACATCTGGCTCTTCTTCTACACGCCGGGCTACGGCCTGCTCGAGCAGGTGACGGGTCTCTTCGGCCTTCCCAGCCACAACTGGCTCGGCAGTCGCAACACCGCCCTCGGCTGTCTCGTGGTCGTCACCGTGTGGAAGGAAGCGGGCTTCTTCATGATCTTCTACCTGGCGGCGCTCCAGTCCATCTCGCCGCATCTGACCGAGGCGGCGTCCCTCATGGGCGCGGGCCGCTGGTACTTCTTCCGGCGCGTCACCTTCCCGCTCCTCATGCCCACGACGCTCTTCGTGCTCGTCAACGCCGTCATCAACTCGTTCCGGCTCGTGGATCACATCGTGGTGATGACCAAGGGCGGGCCGGACAACACGACGGCGCTGCTCCTTTACTATATCTACGACGTGGGCTTCAAGTTCTGGGACTCGGGTTACGCGGCAGCCTTGACGCTCGTCCTGCTCGTCATCCTGGCCGCCTTCGCCATGGGCCAGTTCCTCTTCCTCGACCGCCGCGTGCACTATCAATGACCCGCACGTTCACCGCGCTCGAGACAGCGGGGGCCTGGGTGCTGGGCTTTCTCTGGGCCCTGCCCCTGGCCTATGCCGTGTGGACGGCCTTCCATCCGTCGGAGTTCTCCACGCACTTCGTGCCCATGGCGCCCCTGACGCTCGAGAACTTCGTCAAAGCCTGGGCGGCGGCGCCTTTCGCGCGCTACTTCGTCAACACCATCGTGCTCGTGACGATGATCCTGGCCGCACAGCTCGTCCTCTGCACGCTTGCCGCCTATGCCTTCGCGCGCTTCACCTTCCGGGGCCGCGAGATTGCCTTCCTCCTCGTCCTCGTGCAGCTCATGATCATGCCCGACGTGCTCATCGTGGAGAACTACCACACCATGAGCCGGCTCGGGATCCTGGACAGCCTGCTCGCCATCGGCCTGCCCTACATGGCCTCGGCCTTCGGCATCTTCTTGCTGCGTCAGACCTTCAAGACCGTGCCCAAGGAGCTTGACGAGGCAGCACGGGTGGAAGGGGCGGGAGCCCTCGAAGTGCTCTGGAAGGTCTACGTGCCGCTGGCGCGGCCCGTCTACATCGCCTATGCCCTCGTCTCCGTCAGCTACCACTGGAACAACTTCCTGTGGCCGCTCATCGTCACCAACTCGGTCAACTCGCGGCCGCTGACGGTGGGTCTGCAGGTCTTCTCCTCCGGCGATCAGGGGGTGGACTGGTCCATCATCACCGCGGCCACTCTCATGACCTCGGGCCCGCTCCTCGTCGCCTTCCTGCTCTTCCAGCGCCAGTTCGTGCAGAGCTTCATGCGCGCGGGCATCCGTTGACTGCTCAGCGAGATCTCCGCTTGCGCCTGGCCGCCCTCGCCCCTTCCTTCCCGAGGGCGGTGCGCGTCTTCTTCGGCAGGCGCGCAATGGTGCGCTTGCTCCGTGCCGCGCGCGCGGCCTTCTCGACGTTCCGTCTTGCGGCGGCGCGCTGCTTTGGGCTCATCGGCGTTCCTCGGCTGGACGCTTCCCTCTTCAAGTCGAGCACGTAGCCCTTGACGGTCACCTCGGGGCGGGGGTGAAAATCGAGCTCGGGCTCGCGTTGAAACCCCATGCGCGTGTAGAGCCGCATGGCGGCCCGCATGAGGTCGGTCGTGTGCAGCGCCAGCGTCGTCGCTCCCGATCGGCGCGCCCGTCTGATGCACTCGCGCATGAGCGCCTCGCCAATGCCTTTGCCCCGCGCCGCCGGCGCCACGGCCAGCAGCCGGACCTCCGGATAGGGGCGTGGAAAAGGCGCGCGCTCGTCGCTGCCGGTGGCCGCCGGGTACAGCAGCACCGTGCCGACGAGCCGGCTTCCCTGCTCCGCCACGAGCTGGGTGGCAGGCTCGGGAGCAGCGAGCGTGGTCACGATGTTCTCTCGATAGGCGGCCCAGAGCGCGGGCATCAGCGGCGCGTACTCCTGGTAGGCGGACAGCGTCAGCGCCGCGATGGCACGGCCATCGTTGCCCTGGGCATCTCGAATGCGCAGGCCTTCCATCCGCTCGGCACGTCCTGACACCTTCATCGGGCTCAGAGCCAGCCGGAGCGCTTGAACTTGTAGTAGAGGAAGCCGCACGACCCGAGCATGAAGGCCATCACGGCGGGATAGCCCCAGGTCCACTCGAGCTCCGGCATGTGCTTGAAGTTCATCCCGTAGATGCCCGCGACCATGGTGGGCACGCCGATGATGGCCGCCCAGCCCGCCAGCTTCTTCATGGCGTCGTTCTGGGCCACCGCGGTCAGGGAGAGGTGGGCCTCGAGGGCGCCCGTGAGGAGCTCGCGCAGCGTGTCCACGTGGTCGTTGATCCGAATGGCGTGGTCGTAGACGTCGCGGAAGTACGGCCGAGTGTCCTCGGGGATGAGCGGCTGGTCGAAACGCATGAGCCGGTTGCACACGTCCACGAGAGGGGAGACGGCGCGCTTGACCGTGAGCATGTTGCGCTTGAGGTCGTAGATGCGGTGGACAGTCGTGCGATCGAAGGTCTGGCTGAAGATCTCGTCCTCCAGACGCTCGAGCTGATCGCCGAGGGCATCCATCACGGGAAAGTACTGGTCCACGACGAAATCCATGATGGCGTAGAGCACAAAGCCCGGCCCCTTCACCAGCAGCGCCGGCGTGCTCTCGCAGCGCGCGCGCACGGCGGCGTAGGACGGCGTGGCCCCGTGCCGGACGGAGACGATGTAGCGGGGCCCCACGAAGAGGTGCGTCTCGCCGAGCTCGACGCGCTGCTCATCGGAGGACAGGATGGCCGGGCGCAGCACGACGAAGATGGAGTCCCCGTACTGTTCGAGCTTGGGCCGCTGGTGGGCGAGCTGAGCGTCCTCTACGGCCAGGTCGTGGAGCCCGAACTCCTTCTGGATCTCCAGGAGCAGCTCGGACGATGGGTCGTGCAGGCCAACCCACACGAAGACGCCGGGCTGCTTGAGCGCCTCGCTGATGTCCGGAATGGCGACGTCGCCCAGACGCTTGCCATCGGCATAGGCAACGCAGGCAACCACGCCCTCCATCGGGGCGCTAGGGCGTGCCGCCGTCGCCGACGAGGACAAAGGGGGCCCACAGGGCGGGGTGGGACATGGCGGGATCAGCCTGGAGCTTGAGCTGGGCCGAGCGCAGCGCAGCCGCACGGCCAACCGACTGATCGCGGCCGTAGGCCTCGAAGAGGCTCGTGGTCAGGAGGGCCGTCGGCTGAGAGGCCACCGCCCAGTGCGAGACGAGCAGCGCGCGCGCGCCCGCGTAGAAGAAGGCCCGCGCCAGACCCGAGAAGCTCTGCCCACCCAGCTTGCCGTCCGGGGCCGCCGTATTGCAGGCCGAGAGCACGACCCAATCCGCGTCGAGCTTGAGCTGGGCGATCTCGGCCGCGTCGAGGAGCCCGTCCTCGTCGGCCGTGGACGTGGCGGGCGGCGTCAGGGCCAGCGCGGGCTCGCTCTTGCACTTGAGCTCGCCGGGCAGGATCCCGTGCGTGGCGAAGGCAACCACGCGGAAGCGAGAGAGATCCGTGCCCCGCACCTTGGCCTCGGTGGCCTGCGCGCCCAGGATCACGTCGGACTCCGACGCCTTGAGCGTCTTGGCGATCTGGCGAATCTCCCCCGCGGTGTCGCGCAGCCGTGGGAGACCGCGCACGAGCTCGCTGTCCACGGCCGCGCCCTCACGACAGAGGGAGGCGATCGTGGCCATGCTGCGCGTGTCGCCGGGCGCGCCCGCGAAGGCGGGATCCCCGAAGCCGATGAAGGGCTGCGGCGCCTTGGAGCGGCCGGCCGCGCGCAAGCTCTTCAGCGAGGTCATGGCAGGCAGCACGCTGATGGCCACCTGCTTCCCCAGCCACGGCACCTGGCGGTAGTCGGCCTTCTCGGGCGGGCCCGCGGGCGCCTGGGTGGGCTGCGTCACGAGCAGACCCGGCGGCAAGCTCAGCATCGGGCCCGTGGGCACGACGATCAGATGTGTGGCGCCCTTGAGGGGAGCCGCCACGGGGGCGACGAGATCGGCGTAGAGCTGGTGGGCCGCGGCCACGTCGAAGGCGCGAAGCTGGCCATCCGCCAGATCGAGCCCCTTGCGGAGATCGCGCACGGCCTTGTCGAGGCTCGCATAGGTCACCGCCGCGCGATGCGCGTGGACCTTGCCATCCCGGATCAGGAACACGTAGGTGGCATTGCGGGTGGCGAGGAGAGACATCAGGGCCTCGCCCGGCTTCAGCAGGGCGCCGACATCCTTGGCGGACAGCGACCGCGTGGTCACAGTCCCACATAGCGCGGGAAATCCGCCTGGAGCTTGCCGTCCAGGCGGGCCACGTCGCTCTCCGCGGCCTGGAGCTCCTTCTTCAGCTGCTCCTCGCGCGGGGGATCTCGCTTGTCGGGCGGCTGGAGCGTCAAGAGGGCAAGCTCGCGACGAGCCGTATCCCGCTTGCGGAGCCCTTCCTGGTACTCGCGCGCCGCGGCCCGGAGCGCGGGATCAGTCGTGTCGAGCCGGGCCGCCATGTTGGTGATCGCCCGCGCTGTATCTCCCTCGCGCGGAATCTGCGAGGCGGCGAAGGCCTCGGCCAGCAGCGCGTCTCGCTCGCCGGGAGTGGCGGCGGCCGCGGCGAAAATCGTATCCAGATAGGGCACGAAAGTGTTTGGCCGCGCCCCGCTCTGAGCGACCGCGTCCGTCCTGCGGATCTCGGCTTCCTTGCGGAAGGAGTCGAGGGCCGCGTTGAGGTTGCCTTCGGTCAGCGAGAGCTCGCCGAGCTGGCGATGGGCATTCGCTACCGTGACCGAGTCTCCGAAGAGCAGGCGCCGCCTCGCCAGGGCCAGCTCGAACTGCTTGCGGGCATCGGCATACCGCTTCTGCTCCTTGTGGACCAGGCCCAGCCACAGCTGCATCTCGCCCGTGTACCAGACGCGGAATTCGAAATCCGGCCCGGGCTTGTCGACGAGGGAGATGCCCCGCGAGATATTGCGATCTGCCTCGTCCAGCCGCTTGAGATAGAGCTGGGCCCGGCCCACCTGCATGAGCGCGTGCGCGAGCCCCGTGGCGTAGCCCGAGGACGCTTCCATTTCCCTGCGCTGGTCGCGCAACCGGACGGCTTCCTCGCCCAGGGGAAGAGCGATCTCGTACCGTCCGCGTTGTCGCTCCACGGAGCTTCGATTGGCCAGGTAGAACGGTCGATCCGACCACGACAGGGACTTCGTCACCAGAGGCTCGGCGCGATTGAAGAGCTGCTCGGCTTCCTCGAAGCGATTCAGGAAGCCGACGTTCAGCGCGATCCAGACGATCGTCCGTCCCGAGCCTGGCTTGTCGGGGCCATTCACTCGCTCCTCGATCTCCCAGGCCTGGCGGAAAGCGGTCTCCGAGCCGGCGTAGTCTCCCGCGTAGAAGCGAAGCGTTCCCACGCGGTAAAGGAGGGTGAACGCGCCCACGTCCCGGATCCCCGTGAGCTTGCCGGTGGCATCCACCATGGCTTCCGCGCGTCGGATGGCCGCCGATAGCGAGCCCGACGCCTTGCCGGCGTCGGCGGGCGCGCGCTTGCCTTCGAGCACCTCCACGGCAGCTTCGAGCAGGGGCAGGTTGGTCGGGAAGGTCTCGAGGCCATAGACGCGCTGGCCGGCGACGACACCCACGACCACGGCGCGGAAATCACCGTCCAGGCGACGGCACTCGCGCAGCGCCGCGGGCAGGCCGGAGCTGACCGTGGTCGGTTCCACCGCCCCGCAGTCGCCCAGGCGCGTGGCAAAGCTCTTCTCCCACAGGCTGTCGGTGAGGAGCTTGTCCACCTTGAAGTCCTTCCTGAGGGCGAACCGGCGGATTTCACCGCTGGGCTGGGTCCAGCCCTCGCACAAGAGGCTGTAGCGCGTGTAGCCCCCGAAGTCCGTGCGGCTCTCCACGAGTCTGAGCCGGCAGGTCTCCCCCGTTCGGTTCTTGCCCACAGCCAGCTCGTCTCCCAAGGCGACCAGGGCATCGGCAGCCCCAGCGCGAGAGGGAGCCCCGGCAGCCAGCGCGATGAGAATGCCCCCCAGGACGGCTCCGCGAGCGAAACAGGTCATCATCATGGCCCCTCAGCCTACATCAAGACGCCCCTCGGCCTCTACCCGAAGAGGATGAACCGCCCCCTACGGGCGCTGGCACTGGGGCAAGTTGCGAGCCAGACGAGGCGCGAGCGGGTCGGCAGCCCGAGGCGTACGTGGGTGTACGTTGAGGGTTGCCGGCCCGCTCGCAACGAAGTATGGCGAAGCAAATTGACCCAGTGCCGCCGCGCGGCTTGCAGGAGCGCGGCGGGTCGTCTATGCTCGGCATCCCCAGCCCGGAAGTCCTGGTACCGGCACCGCAATGGTCGATCCGGCTGGGCGGAGTTGAACGCTACCACTGAGCGGTAGGCGGGCCGCCCCCGCCCGGAGGCTCCTATGGGCAACGCCCCGAGTGCAAGCTATAGCCTGACCATGCGTGTCCAGATCGCCAACAAGCCCGGAATGCTCGGGAAGGTCACCTCGGCGATCGGCGAGGCCGGTGGCGATATCGGCGCCATCGATCTGGTGGAGGCGGGCGCGCAGTTCATCACGCGTGACATCAGCTGCAATGCGAGCGACGAAGGGCATGGCCAGCGGATCACGGCCGCCGTGAAGGCCCTGAGCGACGTCACGGTGAAGAACGTCTCGGACCGCACCTTCCTCATGCATCTCGGCGGCAAGATCGAGGTCAACGGCAAGGTCTCCGTCAAGACCCGCGACGATCTTTCCATGGCGTATACGCCGGGCGTGGCCCGCGTGTGCATGGCCATCCATCACGATCCGGAGAAGGCCTACACGCTCACCATCAAGGGCAATACCGTGGCCGTCGTCACCGACGGCACCGCCGTGCTGGGGCTGGGCGACATCGGCCCCAGCGGCGCGCAGCCGGTCATGGAGGGCAAGGCCCTCATCTTCAAGAATTTCGCGGGCGTCGACGCCTTCCCCATCTGCCTCAATACCAAGAACGTCGACGAGATCGTGACCATCGTGAAGGCCATCGCGCCGGTATTCGGGGGGATCAACCTCGAGGACATCTCGGCGCCGCGCTGCTTCGAGATCGAGGAGCGGCTCCAGAAAGACCTCGACATCCCCGTCTTCCACGACGACCAGCACGGCACCGCCGTGGTCGTCCTCGCCGCGCTCACGAATGCGCTCAAGGTCGTCAAGAAGAAGCTGGAAGACGTGACGATCGTGTTCACGGGCGCGGGTGCCTCCGGCATCGCCACCGCCAAGCTCCTCATGAAGGCGGGGGCCAAGCACATCATCGGCTGCGACCGCGCGGGCACCATCTACAAGGGCCGCACGGAGAACATGAACTCGATGAAGCAGTGGTTCGCCGAGAACACCAATGCCAAGGGCCTCAAGGGCTCGGCGGGGGATGCCCTGGCCGGCGCCGACGTCTTCATCGGGCTCTCCGGGCCGGGCGTGGTGTCGCTCAAGGACATCCAGAAGATGAGCCGCGACCCCATCGTCTTCGCCATGGCGAACCCGACGCCGGAGATCCAGCCTGAGGAGGCCGGAGCCCACGTGCGGGTCATGGCCACGGGGCGGTCGGACTACGCGAACCAGATCAACAACTCCTGCTGCTTCCCCGGCTTCTTCCGCGGCATGCTGGATGTGCGGGCCAGCCGGGTGAACGACGAGATGAAGCTGGCCGCCGCCTATGCCCTCGCCAACATCGTGGCCCCCGGCGAGCTCAGCGAGGAGTACATCACGCCGTCCATGTTCGACCCGCGCGTCGTGGCGGCCGTCTCCCAGGCCGTGGCCGACGCGGCCGTGAAGACGGGCGTGGCCCGCCGCAAGCCCCGAGCCTAGGTTCAAAGCACACCCTCACCCTGCCCTCTCCCTCAAGGGAGAGGGTTGGTTTTTAAGGTGAGCCCTCTCCCCTCTGGGGAGAGGGCCGCAGTTCGAGCTGAGTCGCTGGGCGGCGAGGCGAGGGCTGAGATAGTGAGGGGCCTTAGCCCCGCTTGAAGCAAGCCGTGTCTTCGACTACCATCCGCCGCAGACACAGAATCGTAATAACCTTGCCAAGCGAGGTCAGAGGATGGCGACCCTCCTGGTCGAAGCCGAGCCTACCCCCGCCGATATCCGATTTCTCCAGGACAAGCTCCACGAATACAACGTCGAGCAGACCGGGGCGACCGACGGCAAGTGGCTGTGCATCTTCGTGCGCGACGACAACGGTGTCATTGCGGCGGGGCTCCACGGCTGGACCTGGGCGGGGTCCAGCAAGGTCGAGAACCTGTGGGTCAGCCGTCTGCTCCGACGCCAGGGCTATGGCACGCGCCTGCTCGAAGCGGCGGAACGGGAGGCCGCGGCCCGGGGCTGCCACCAGCTCTTCCTCGATACCTTCAGCTTCCAGGCGCCGCTCTTCTACCAGAAGCTGGGGTACGAGATCATCGGCGCCGTCGACGACTTCCCTTTCCCGCCGCACAAGCACTACCATCTGAGGAAGCGTCTGGGGAGCCCGCTACGCTAATCCGCCAACCCGGGATCGGACGTAGTGAGGGGTAAGGTGATGGCCATCTCTCGCCCTTCGCTTGACAGGCAGCCGGACAGGGAGCCCCGCGCGGCGGTCCCGCCCGCGAGCAACACGCCTGCCTTCGACCTCGAGGCGTACGTGGCCCGGTCTCGCGCCGTCGACCTCTCGGCCATCCCCTGGGACGAGATCCCGCGTCACCCGCTGTCCGCGGAGACCATCCGCACCCTGCGCTACATGCAGGACATCGAGAGCCACACCATCATCTACCTGCGCTCGCTCCTGGCCACCCGCGCCATCGACGAGCCGGAGGTCGCCACTTTCCTCGCCTGCTGGGTCTACGAGGAGACCTTTCACGGCATCGCCCTCGCTCGATTCCTGGAGGCTGCCGGTCACCCGCTCGAGCCCCGCGCCCGCCCACATGGGCGGGAGCCGCTCTCCCAGCGGATCGAGGCGGCGGCCACCGCCATGGTCTCCAAGGCCTGGCCGGACTTCTGCGCGGTGCACATGACCTGGGGCGCCATCAACGAGCTGACCACGCTGACCGGCTACCGGCGTCTGGTGGCGATAGCCCGTCACCCCGTGCTCACGGATCTCCTCGAGCGCATCATCATCGACGAGTCGCGCCACTTCTTCTTCTACTATCGCCAGGCGGAGACCCGGCTGCAGCGGCCCGTGGTGGCGCGGACGGCGCGCTTCCTCGTGGATCGCTTCTGGTCGCCCGTGGGCAGCGGCGTGCAGCCCCGGGAGGAGCAGGACTTCATGGCTCGCTATCTCTTCAGCGGCGCGGACGGAGGCGCGGCGACCCGCAAGGTAGATGACACCATCCGGCGTCTGCCCGGATTCGCCTCGGTGCAGCTCCTCGAGGCGTGGATGAGCGCGAACGTCACGGAGAGCTCGGGCGTCACGGGAGCACAGCCCGGCACCCGGCTGGGAACACCGTACGGAGGACACCATGGCCACGGCTACCACTGAGCACTATCGCGCGTACAGCCCCAAGCCGTTCACCCGCGCCGAGCGCGACTCCGTCACCGTCGTCTTCGGCGGCCTTCACTGGCGGGTGGAACGGATCATCCAGGCCGTCCTGGAGAGCGTCGGCAACAAGGCCGAGGTCCTTCCCGTGGCCACCAAGGAGGACCTCCTCACCGGCCGCGAGGTCGCCGACATCGGCCAGTGCTGCCCGACGAGCTTCACCACGGGCAACCTCGTCAACTTCATCAAGAAGAAGTCGGACGAGCTCGGCGCGGAGGAAGTGACCAAGAAATACGTCTACCTCACGGCCGGCTCCTGCGGGGCCTGCCGCTTCGGCCAGTACCACCAGAGCTATGAGCTCGGCCTCCGCAACTCCGGCCTGGGCGCCTTCCGCATGTTCCTGCTCGCCCAGGACCAGCTCGACCAGAAGGCGGCCATGGGCGACGGGCTCGATCTCAACCTGCCCATGACGCTTGGCTGCCTGTGGGGCATCTTCTGCACCGACCTCGTGCAGGACCTGGAATACCAGGTGCGCCCGTACGAGGTCGTCCCCGGCCAGACGGACGCCGTGGTCAAGGAGAGCGTGGAGTATCTCTACAAGATCTTCCGCGACCGCCCGCACCGTGACTCCTGGCGCTCCGTCACCTGGCACCTCACGAGCTCGTACTTCACGAAGGCCCTGCGCGAGATCCATCGCAAGTTCTCGACCATCGAGATCGACCGGCTCCGCGTGAAGCCCACCGTCAAGATCACGGGCGAGTTCTACCTCCAGACCGTGGAGGGTGATCCCAACTACAACATCCACCGCTGGCTCGAGGCGGAAGGCGCGGAAGTCTATCCCGCCGCCATCGCCGTCTGGATGGACTATCTCCTGCGGCTCGGACTCCAGCGCTTCGAGGACTACTCCGGGATCGAGCGCGGCGCCCGCCTCAAGCTCGGCGCCGGCCGCATCGCCCAGGCCATCTACCGCTGGAACTACGCGCGGCTGCGGCGCGCCATGGGCGATCTGCCCCACGAGCTGCCGAACCAGTTCGAGCTGCGCCGCCTCGCCGCGCCCTACTTCAACAGTCGCCTGGACGGCGGCGAGGGCGACATGCTGGTGGGCAAGGCTCTCTGGTCCTATCAGAAGAAGAAGGCCCACATGATCTGCGAGCTTTCCCCGTACTCGTGCATGCCCAACACCATGAGCATCGGGGCCATGGCGGGGGTGCTCGGCAAGTATCCCGAGATCCTCTACGCCCCCCTCGAGATCAAGGGCGATGCCGAGGTCCACGCGCTCTCCCGCTGCCAGATGATCCTGACCGAGGCCAAGAAGCGCGCGCAGAAGGAGATGGACGAGGCACTCGTGGGCACGGGCCTTTCCCTGGAGAGCGTGCGCGCCTATGTCGACAAGCATCCGGAGATGAAGCGCGCCACCTACCGCGTGCCGCATGGCGATGGCGTGGGCACCGCGGCCAACATGGTCCTGCACGTGGCAAAGAAGCTCGGCCGCGGATAGGCCGCCGCGCATGAAGATCATCGGAATGGATGTCGGCTCCACGACGGTGAAGGCCGTCGTGGTGGAGGACGGCCAGGCAACGTGGCAGGATTACCAGCGCCACAACACGCGCCAGGCCGAGAAGGTGCACGAGTTCCTCGAGCGCGTGGAGGCCGAGGCGGGGGTGGTGGCGGGACGCGACCGCATCTTCTTCACGGGCTCGGGCGCCGGGTTCATCGCTCCCCTCTGCGGCGGCAAGCTCATCCAGGAAGTGGTGGCCGTGGCCGCCTCCGTCGATCGGCTGCATCCTGATGTCCGCTTCGTGTCGGAGATCGGCGGCGAGGACATGAAGACGATCTTCTTCACCGCCACCGGCTCGGGCAAGTCCAAGCAGGTCTTCATGCAGTCGGCGTGCAGCGGGGGCACGGGCACCTTCGTGGAGAAGACGGCGCGCAAGCTCCAGATCCCCACGGAGCGGCTGGCCCAGATGCCCTACGAGGGGCTCTCGCTCCACAAGGTCAGCTCGAAGTGCGGCATCTTCGCGGAGACCGACGCGAACACCCTCGTCAAGACCGGGGTGCCCGTCGAGGAGATCATCGCGAGCCTCTTCGAGGCGGTCGTCTACCAGAACCTGGCCACCCTGACCAAGGGCAACACGCCCATGCCCGAGGTCCTGTTGCTCGGCGGCCCCAACCTCTTCTTCACGGGGCTGCAGGAGGCGTGGCGGCATCACCTGATGAAGCTCTGGACCCAGCGCAAGATCGCCCTCCCCGAGGGCCGCGATCCCGCCTCTCTCATCATCGTGCCCGCTGAGGCGCTCTACTACGCCTGCCTCGGGTGCGTGGAGATCGGGAAGGACGAGGCCGAGGGCGTGTCCGTGTACCTGGGACGCGACAAGCTCCGCTGGTGGATCGACGAGGGCCAGCACGAGCAGAAGGCCAAGGCGGGCGGACGCGCGCTCATCTCCGGCGGCGACGATCTGAAGGCCTTCAGCACCCAGTGGGACACGTGGCGGGCGGCGGCGACTCCCGCCCCCGAGAGCAAGGCGACGGGACCGGTGCTCGTTGGCTGCGACTTCGGCAGCACCACGGCCAAGGCCGTGGTCCTCTCCACCCAGCAGGAGCTGCTCTTCAGCTGCTACGCGCTCTCCAAGGGCAATCCCATCGAGGACGCGCAGGCGCTCTTCCGCCAGGTGCGCGAGGCGGGCTTCGAGGACATCGGCGGCCTCGCCCTCACCGGCTATGGCAAGGATCTCCTCAAGGACGTGCTGGGGGCCGACATGGGGATAGTGGAAACGGTGGCGCATGCCACGGCCGCCCTCCGCTTCTTCCCCGATGCCGACGTCATCTGCGACGTGGGCGGCACCGACGTGAAGATCATGATCCTGCGCCAGGGCACCGTGGCGGACTTCCGCTTGAATTCGCAGTGCTCCTCCGGGAACGGCGCCTTCCTCCAGGGGGTGGCCGACCGCTACAGCGTGCCCCTCGAGCAGTATGCCGAGCGCGCCTTCGAGGCCAAGGCCATGCCCCAGCTCGCCATGGGCTGCGGCGTCTTTCTCCAGTCCGACATCGTCAACCAGCAGCGCAAGGGCTGGTCGGCCGAGGAGATCATGGCCGCCCTCGCCGCCGTGCTGCCCATCAATGTG